>CAVFQN010000061.1:0-8462 GCA_963624615.1 Treponemataceae bacterium
GTAGCAGACCGTCTTATCGGATTGCGAGAAATTATGGACGTTTCTGTAGAAGAAGCAGCGAAGGTTTGTAACATTTCAATTGACCAGTACAAAACTTACGAAACTGGTACTGTTGATATTCCTGTCGGTGTTTTGCAATCAATGGCTCACAAGTATGACATTGATTTGGGAACTTTGATTTCTGGCAACGAACCTCATATGCATTCTTATTGTCTTACAAAAAAAGACAAGGGGCTTTCGGTTGAACGCCGTTCTGATTATGAATATCAGGCTTTGTCTACAGGTTTTCAAAATCGTAAGGCAGATCCTTTTATCGTTCAGATTACGCCGGAGCGAACTAAGGAAATTCATTTTAATTCCCATCCTGGCCACGAATTTGAATATATGATTGAAGGTTCGATGAAACTTGTTGTTGATGGCAAAGAATTGATTTTGG
Organism: Treponemataceae bacterium; assembly: GCA_963624615.1. GTDB lineage: Bacteria > Spirochaetota > Spirochaetia > Treponematales > Treponemataceae > Treponema_D. The sequence goes on from CAVFQN010000061.1 coordinate 437, forward strand.
AAGAGGGTGATTCAGTTTATTTTGATGCAACAAAGCAGCATGGTATGCAGGCTTTAAATGGCAAAAATGCAAAATTTTTAGCAATAATCATTTAAGGGCCTCTAAAAATTGCAATTTTTAGAGACTCCCTTAAAAATCTCACCTTGGAAAAATCACCTTGATGGCGTTAATTTTTGCTTAAGGGAGCGATAGGAAATAGAAATGTTAGAACAATTTTTGGAAAGAACAGAATTCAAAGATTACAAGGATTTTTATGAAAACTACAAAATCAAAGTACCTGAAAATTTCAACTTTGGTTATGATGTAGTTGATTATCTTGCAGAAAAGACCCCAGACGCAAAAGCAATGGTTTGGTGTAATGACAATGGCGAAGAACTTACCCTGACTTTTAAAGAAGTAAAAGAAAGGTCTGATAGAGCTGCCGCTTTTATGATGAAAAAAGGCATTAAACGCGGGGATTTTGTCATGCTGATTTTGCAGCGCCGTTATGAATTTTGGATTACGATTGTCGCTCTCCACAAAATTGGTGCTTCTGTTATTCCTGCAACCCATATGCTCACAACGGAAGATATTGTTTACAGGTGTAAAGCAGCCGGAATTAAGCACGTTTTTGCAGTTCACGACCGCGAAATCTTTAATTATATTGAAAAAGCCCAGGAAGAATGTCCGACTTTGCAAAATCTTATAGGAGTTGCTCCATTTGGAATTGATAAAGGGCTTGATGATGATTTTCTCTCAGCCCATCCAAAATGGTGTGATTTTACAAGAGGTCTAGCATCTGTTACTGATGATGATTTAGCAAAATTCCACGCTCTCAAACGGGATCAAATCAGCAAAAATGATGATATTCTCCTGTCATATTTTACTTCAGGAACAACAAGCCATCCAAAACTTGTTTCCCACAATTTCCTTTATCCTCTTGGACATATTGTCACCGCTTCTTACTGGCAGCAGGTAAAAAAAGGAGGATTGCACCTTACAGTTGCAGATACAGGCTGGGGTAAGGCAGTTTGGGGAAAACTTTACGGTCAGTGGATTGCTGAATGTGCGGTTTTCATTTATGACTATCACGCAAAATTCAAGCCAATAGATCTTTTACATCAGATTGAAAAACATCACATTACATCTTTCTGTGCACCTCCAACAATTTATCGCTTTTTGATTCAGGAAGATTTATCAAATATTGATTTTTCATCTTGTGAACACTGGTCTACAGCAGGAGAGCCACTTTCGGAAGAAGTCTGGAACAAGTGGAAAGAAATTACAGGTCAGGAAATCCGCGAAGGTTTTGGCCAGACAGAAACAACGCTTTCACTTTTTAATTACGGAAACGAACCAATCAAACCTGGCAGTCTTGGAAAATCTGCTCCATATTACAACGTAACCCTTCTGGACGATGACGGAAACGAAGTCCAGGACGGTGAAATTGGCGAAATTGCAGTCCAGCTCAAGGATGGAAAACCATTTCCAGGTCTTTTTATGACTTATTTTGGTGATCCAGAAAAAACGCAAAAAGTAATGCATGACGGCTATTATCACACAGGCGACAATGCCTGGCGGGATGAGGACGGATATTTCTGGTTTACAGGCCGTAATGATGATGTAATAAAATGTTCGGGCTACAGAATTGGAACTTTTGAAGTTGAATCTGTTTTGATGGAACATCCTGCCGTTGTTGAATGTGCCGTAACTGGAGCTCCAGACCCAATTCGTGGCCAGGTTGTAAAAGCAACCATCGTTTTAGCAAAGGGCTACCAGCCATCAGATGAACTTGTAAAAGATATTCAGCAGTTTGTAAAAAAGACGACCGCTCCTTACAAATATCCTAGAGTTGTGGAATTCGTAACAGAATTGCCAAAAACAATTTCAGGAAAAATCCGCCGTAATGTTATTCGCGAGGCAGATAAGAAGTAGGGGGATTTTTACAGCCCACATAAGAGCAAAAAAAACAATTATTTTTCTGCTCTTATGTGGTGAAAAATGTTAGATAAAAACAGAAAATCCGGTATTTTTGAAAAAGCATTGAAAATGTTTTTTCAGAAAATGCCCTTAATCTAAAATCACACAAAATCACACAACTTTATTAACTCCCCAAAAAACGCTACAATATCCTAATATTTATTTTGAAAATCTCGAGGCTTTTAATGAACAGACGACTTATCACTTCTGCTTTACCTTATGTAAACAATATCCCACATCTTGGAAATTTGATTCAGATGCTTTCTGGCGATGTTTTTGCACGTTTTTGTCGTAATCGTGGTTATGACACACTTTATATCTGTGGTACTGATGAATACGGAACTGCTACAGAAACAAAGGCAATCGAAGAAAAGAAAACTCCTCGCGAACTTTGCGATTATTACTATATGGAACACATCAAAATTTATGACTGGTTTCATATCAATTTTGATAAATTTGGTCGTACTTCAAATGATGAATGTACAGAAATCACCCAGGGACTTTTTAAGGATTTGGATGCCGCTGGCTTGATAAAGGAACACGTAAACAAGCAGCTTTTCTGTCCTCATTGTAAAATGTTCCTGGCTGACCGCTATGTTGATGGAACTTGTCCAAAATGTGGTAGTGACGGGGCCAGAGGGGATCAGTGTGATGCCTGTGGCTCTCTCCTTGATCCTATTGAACTTGTAAAGCCTCGCTGTCACACTTGCGGTTCTACTCCTGAAGTTCGCGAAACGAAACATCTTTATATCGACCTTCCTTCACTCAGTGATAAATTGAATGCCTGGGTAGATAAAACTGCAAAAGAAGGAAAATGGTCTGACAACGCCATCAACATCACAAAAGCCTGGATTCGTGATGGTTTGAACGAACGTGCTATCACTCGTGATTTGAAATGGGGAATTCCTGTTCCAAAAGCAGGTTATGAGGATAAGGTTTTTTATGTTTGGTTCAATGCTCCAATCGGTTATATGTCTATCACAAAACAGCTGGCCGATGAACTTTTAAAAGAGGGCAAAAAATCTTATGACTGGAAATCCTGGTGGCTGCCATCTGAATCTGAAGAAGGAAAATCTAAGGAAAAAGTTGATTTATTCCAGTTCATCGGAAAAGATAATATTCCTTTCCACACTGTAATCTTCCCTTGTACTCTGCTTGGTTCTCCTCACGACTGGACAAAACTTTATCATATGTCTTCAACAGAGTATTTAAACTACGAAGACGGAAAATTCTCTAAATCGCGTGGAGTTGGCGTTTTTGGAACTGATGCAATTGAAACTGGAATTCCAGCCGATGCCTGGCGTTTCTACATCTTCTATAACCGTCCAGAAAAACAGGATTATCAGTTTACATGGAAAGATTTCATGGAAAAACTTAATTCTGAATTAATTGGAAATCTTGGCAATCTTGTAAACCGAACTCTTCTTTTTGTAAATAAATATTACGAAGGAAAAATTCCAGACGCCCCTGTTGACTCTGAACTTTGGGAAAAAGTCAAAGAACTTGAGAAAAAGGCTACAGATTATCTTGAATGGGCAGAATTAAAAGATGCCTTCCGCACCATGTTTGAAATTTCTGATATTTGTAATAAAAAATTCCAGGCTGCAGAACCTTGGAAAACCCGCACAACAGATCCTGCTGCAGCTGCAAGTCTTATCCACAATCTTTGTTATGTTATTAAAGATTTGATGATTATGATGAATCCTTACATGCCTCAGTATACTCAAAAAATTATGTCTTACTTTGGAAAAACTATACAGGAATCTAAAGTGGGAATGGAAACAAAGCCTGGCTATACTTGGAATGACCTTGGAGTTACAGAAGGTTTGGACCAGGTAGGCCCGACTGAAGTTTATTTTAAACCTCTGGATCAGAAAACTATGCTCTCTTTCCGCGAAAAATTCAGTGGAAAACAAAATGAAAGAGGGGAAGAAAAATCAAAAGACCAGAAAGCTAAAAAAGATAAAAAGGCTAAAAAATCAGAACCGGAGGCTCTTCCTTTGGATCAGCAGGCTGAATTTTTCAACAAAACGATTGAACTTACTGTAGCCAAAATCACAGATGTAAAACCTAACCCTGAGGGCGAAAAACTTTATATCGAAACCTTGGATGACGGATCTGACCAGCCTAGAACTATTCAGTCCGGGCTTAGAATGTATCTTAAAGAAGAAGATTTGCTTGGAAAACACGTCATCATTGCTTCTAACCTCTCTCCGAGAACTATGCGTGGAATTGAAAGTCGGGGTATGCTCCTGGCTGGCGACTACAAAACCGATGATGGCAAAGATATGGTGGAAGTTTTAGATGCTTCCTGGGCAAAGCCTGGTACAAAAGTTGTTTTGGAAGGTGCAGATGTCAATGCTGTCAAAAAAGAAGAAATCAATATTGATGAATTTTTCAGCGTTCAGATTAATGCGGTAAATGGCTCTGTCGAAATTGCAGGCAAAAAACTACTTGCGGATGGTAAGGAAATCAAAACGACAAAAGCCCTGAACTCAGAAATCGGCTAAAATCTAAAGAACTATATTTATGTTTGAAATTGAAATAAAAGAAATCACAGAATCAAAGCAGCAAAATAATGGAAGTTTTTTGCAGACGCCATTTTGGTGCGAATTTAAGGTAAGACACGGTTGGACTTACAGACGTTTTTATGTAAATTATACTTTGCCTGCCGAAAATGACGGAAATAATTGCAAAAAATCTGCTGGTCCCCAGGATTTGCACAGGGAATTTGAACTTGCGGTATTAAATCGGACTTTTGCAAAGGGGCTTTTTTCCCTTGCCTACATTCCTTTAATGCCAGACCTGCCATTTAAATGTACGCCCCAGGAAATTATTGACCAGGCTTTTGATGGGGATTCTGTCATCAGTCAGGAACTTATCACTCCGGAAACTCAAACCATCGAATTTGCGGCTCTTCTTTCGGAACTGGGAAAAGCCTTGAAGCCTTTTTTGCCAAAAAACACGATTGCAATTCGTTTTGATCCCGATGTCGTTTTTGACAATCCGGAAGACAGAGATACTTTCAATTTTGGTATGAAGACTGTTTCTTTTGCTGATGGTCTGAAACTCAAAAAAACAAAGGTAGATATTCAGCCGCCGGATTCCAGCCTGGTAGATTTGACCTGCCCAGAAGAAGAAGTTTTAAACCGAATGCACGCAAAATGGCGCTACAATATCCGTTTGAGCGAAAGAAAGGGCGTTCAAATTCACAGATATTTAGGAAGTAACCTTAACTTGTCTGAAAAAATAGACAAATTTTATGAATTAACAAAAGAAACGAACGCCCGGGACGGAAATTCCAGCCACGCAAAAGCCTATTATTTGGATTTAATAAAATCTTCTGCCCAGGAAATTGCCGATGGTAAAGACAGTCCTGTAATCAGCCTTTATATTGCAGAACACGAAGGGGACGAAATTGCAAGCATTATGACACTCTTTAGCCACGATCAGGCGATTTATCTTTACGGGGCGTCAAGCAATCAAAAACGCAATTTAATGCCAAATCATCTTTTGCAGTGGACTGCCATGAAAGATGCAAAAGCCTATGGCAGTAAAGTTTACGACCTCTACGGAATGCCGCCGGAGGGTAAGGACGAAAATCATCCTATGCACGGACTTTATATGTTTAAGGCGAATTTTGGCGGTCACAATATCCACAGGACAGGTAGCTGGGATTTGCCTTTGAAACCACTTTATCCTTTTTATTCGCTGGCAGAAAATTTTCGAGCCTTTTGGTTTAAAAAAGTTGTAAAAAAATTGAAGGGAAGATAGGGAAATATGAAAGTGCAATTTGATGAGACAATTCCATGTTTTGGGGTGGCTGGAAATTTTACAGGACATTTGGAGCAGGCAGGGGAAGCAAAAGATTTTGCAAATGTTCAAACTGCGGATAAAAATGCTCCAAAGGCCATTTTCCCGACTTATTTACCAAAAGGGACTGATGAGGATTTTTCCCCGGATTTTACATCAAACTTAAATACTCCCGGATTTTTGCACATCTTTCCTTTTGATTTTCAAAAAATCATTTTCCCAAAAGGGGAAGAAAAACTCCAGATTGAACCGGAATGTGGCGTAATTTTTGAAGCCAAGTGGCAAGAAAAAAAATTAACAAACCTAAAGCCTTTGGTTTTTGCCGCTTCAAATGATTGTTCAATCAGAAAAGAAGGGGCAAAAAAAATCAGCCAGAAAAAAAACTGGGGGCCATCTTCAAAAGGATTTTCTAATCACCAGCTTAGCCTGGACGGTTTTGAAGAAGGCTGTATTCTTGACGACTACAGAATTGCAAGTTTTTTAATCCGAGGGGAAAAAGTTTACCCTTATGGCGAAGATTCTCCTGTCCGAAATTATTCATACATCTACAAAAAACTGATTGCCTGGCTTCTGGACAAATTCAATCATCAAAAAGACCAGGGGCCTGCCGAGGATATTCATTCGTATTTGCTGGAATCTGATCAACCTGAAAAAATTATGGTTTCGATTGGTGCAACAAGATACACAGAATGGGGCGAAAATAATTTTTTGCAAAATGGAGACAAGGCGGTTGTAGTTTTATACCCGGAATCGCTTTATTCAAAAGAGGCCATTCTAAAAGCGGTAGAAAATGATGATTTGGATTCGCCGGCTATTTCAGTATTGTCTCAGATTGTTGAATTGTAGCTTCCCCAGGGAAAATTTTTTCTAATTCCAAAACTGCATTTTCGATTGTAGTTTTGTCATCACCACAAATAAGACATTCGCAAAAACCTTTTTCTCTTTCCTGTTTTGCAGCCAGGTCGTTGGTTTGGTTCAAAAGCTGGACGCTTTTTATTTTCAGGATTTGGGGCATCTGAGAAAGGGGGATTATGGGAAGTTTTAATGACATGACATTTTTCATGGTAGGGAAAATCGCGTCATCAGCCCCCAATTCAGCAAAAGAAGTGGCAGAAAAATCCTTTCCAGCCGTCAAATCATCATCAAAAATACAAGTCCTGTACAAAAGTTCAAAAACTGAAAGTCCCAGACTCTGGCAATAGGCAAAAGTCATGCCACTGAGCCGGGGATTTATTTCGATAATGTAATACTTTTTATCCTTGTAAATTAAATCCACCTGGGCGGCCCCTTTCAGCTCCAAAACTTCCGCAAGCCTTAGCATCTGGGCTTTTAATTCCTCTGTCAAAAGTTCCGGCCCGCACTTTGCACTTTGCTTAGGACTTGTTATGCCATATTGATTTAAACTAAAACGCAGGGGGGGCAAAATCCTGTAATTTCCAGGTTTTCCGTAAATTTCCAGCCCCAACTGGTCGCCGTCAAGATATTCCTGAACCAGGCGGTTTGAATTGTTTCTTTTTGAATTCAGATAGCAGATTGCTTCGCCATAGGTGTGAACAACCGTCATTCCGTAAGAAGAAAGCCCGCAGGTGTCTTTTATAATCAGGGGAAGGTTTAGATTTTCGAGCTGGCTTCTGAGGCTGGCCTTATATACATTATTTACAACTTCTTTGTGACTTCCTGCACAAAAATATAAATCATGGTCTACAAAAATGGATTTTGCCTGGGGAAATCCTGCTTCCTGCAATTTTTGATAAGTTTTCCATTTATCAAAACAGGTCAGGGCAGTTTGAAGGCTGTGACAGATTGTTTTTACTCCGTTTTTTTCCAATTCTTCTGCCACCAGGGCGTCATTTACTGGAAGCCAGTCATAAGGAGTCACCCAATAAGTCATTGCCAGGGCTAAATCCGGCTTGAGTTCTATAATTTTCTGGGCAAATTCCAAGGCAGTAAGATTGTTTTGCAGCAGAATTGTTGATTTTTCTGGCATAAAAGTGGCTGGTTCTTGAGAAATGCAGATAAATTCATGCTGGGGATGATTTTTTATAAATTCCTGAAAAAAACTTTCGTTAGTGGGGAGGACATTTATTTTGTAAGTTTTTCTATCAAAATGGTTTGAATTTGTGCTGTAAAAAACAATTTTCATTTTTTCCCTATAAATGTGCAGACATCTCAGAAAAAGTATCGAAGATGATTTTTTAGAGACGACCATAATATCATAAAAAAAGCAGATTTTACAGTTTCATCAGTAGAAATG
>CAVFQN010000062.1:0-6499 GCA_963624615.1 Treponemataceae bacterium
ACTTGAAACTGGCAGGGAATATACTTTCTATCACACGATGGTTGATTACAGGCAGTTTGCAATAAAACCTTCTTCAATTCAGCCGTTATTGAAAAAACGCATTGAAAAAGGTCACAGGGTTTCTCCGCGCGTTCCTGATGCACAGCAATTACGGCTCAGTCGTCAGACAATGGAAAGTCAGCTGGAAACTTTTGATCCGTCATATAAGCGAATTTTAAATCCGCATATTTACAAAGTTTCTCTTACGGAAAATCTTATGAAACTTAAGAAAGACTTTATTGAAAAAAATATCAAACGAAATCTCTAAAATATAACTCTAAAAAAAAGTACAACTGAGAACATCTTATGAAGAGTTTTAAGCACACCGTCATTGCCTGTTACATTGCCTACATTACGCAGGCAATCGTTAACATTTTTGCACCGCTTTTGTTTGTGACTTTTAACACAAGTTTTGACATTCCACTTTCAAAAATCAGTCTGCTGATTACGATTAATTTTTGTATTCAGATTCTTGTTGACCTGGCAAGTACAAAACTGGTTGATAAAATCGGCTACAGAACGTCTGCCATTCTTGCGCACGTTTTTTCCGGAGTTGGGTTGATTTTGCTGGGAAATTTACCTTATGTAATGGATCCATTTTGCGGAATTGTGATTTCCGTTGTGCTTTATGCCGTGGGTGGCGGACTTGCGGAAGTAATCATCAGTCCGATTGTAGAGGCCTGTCCTGGTGATGAAAAAGAAGCTGCAATGAGTCTGCTTCATTCATTTTACTGCTGGGGCTGCGTTCTGGTAGTTCTTGTTTCTACCATTGCGTTCAAAATTTTTGGAATTCAAAACTGGCGCTACATTTCAATGTTCTGGGCAATTATTCCGCTTGCAAATATTGTGAATTTTATAATTGTCCCGATTAATACACTTGTCAGCGATGATGAAAAAATGTCTTTTAAAACACTTTTTACCACTCCGATTTTTTACATCCTGATTATTATGATGCTGGCAGCCGGGGCCAGCGAACTGAGTATGAGCCAGTGGGTCAGTGCATTTGCAGAAGCCGGACTTAAAGTTGATAAAACCACAGGAGACCTTTTAGGCTCTTGTCTTTTTGCAGTTTTGATGGGAAGTTCTAGAATCATTCATGCAAAAGTTGCCGGAAAAGTTGACATAAATAAATACCTTACCGCCTGTGCAATTTTGTGCATTTTTAGTTATCTGATTGCAGTTTTCTCGCCTTTACCGCTGCTTTCTCTTGCCGGCTGTGCTTTGTGCGGACTTTCCGTTGGTGCAATGTGGCCGGGAACATTCAGTATTGCATCAAAAGCCTGCCCGAAAGGTGGCACTGCCCTCTTCGCATTTTTAGCACTAGCCGGAGATTTAGGCTGTTCGGCAGGTCCTACAATTACAGGTTTTGTTTCTTCGCACTTTGGTGATGATTTGCACAAAGGACTTTTGGTAGCAATAATCTTCCCGATGCTTCTGATTGTTGGAATTTTTATTCTCCGTAAACAAAAACACCGGAAATCAAATAAAATCGAACTGACAATCCTGATGATTTTTTAATCGCCTTTCCGTTGATTTTTCGGAAAAGCGATTTTTTTTAACCTTTCCGAAAATCCTGAGAATAATTGAACAAAATTTACAGTTAGTATAAACTAACAATCAAGTTAGATAAAACTAACAAAATCTTTTTACAGGAGATTCTTAATATCATGAAATCTACAAAGATTGTCAAAGTAATTGGCCGTGAAATTATTGATTCACGTGGTAATCCAACAGTTGAAGCTGAAGTTCATCTTGAAGATGGAACTGTAGCCCTTGGAACTGCCCCTTCCGGCGCTTCTACAGGCGAATTTGAAGCCCTGGAACTCCGGGACGGCGACAAAAATCGTTTTGGCGGAAAAGGCGTTTCAAAGGCTGTAAACAACGTAAATACAATTATCGCTGATGCAGTAAAAGGACTTGACGCTGCAGACACCTACAAGGTTGACGGTGCAATGCTCAAGGCTGATGGTACAAAAGATAAATCAAAACTTGGGGCAAACGCAATTCTGGCCGTTTCAATCGCATGTGCCAGGGCTGCCGCAAATTCCCTCCAGATTCCTCTTTACCGCTTCCTTGGCGGAGTTCAGGGAACAAAACTTCCGGTTCCAATGATGAATATTTTGAACGGTGGTGCCCATGCAGATTCTGCCGTTGATACTCAGGAATTTATGATTATGCCAGCCGGTGCTCCATCTTTTAAAGAAGGTTTGAGATGGTGTACAGAAGTTTTTCATTCTCTCCAGAAATTGCTTAAAGCTGATAATGATATTACTGCGGTTGGAGATGAAGGTGGATTTGCACCAAATAAACTTGATTCTGATGAAGCTGCCATCGAAAAAATTCTTGAAGCAATTAAAGCTGCCGGCTACGAACCTGGCAAAGATTTTATGATTGCAATGGATGCTGCATCTTCTGAATGGAAATCTCCAAAAGGCAAGGGCTTCTATCATCAGCCAAAATCTGGAAAAGATTTTACAACTGACGAACTGATTGCTCACTGGGAATCTCTTGTTGATAAATATCCGATTGTTTCTATTGAAGATGGTCTTGATGAAGAAGACTGGGAAGGCTGGGTAAAAATGACTCAGAAAATCGGCCACAAAGTTCAGCTTGTTGGTGACGATTTGTTCGTTACAAATGTTGAACGCCTTTCAAAAGGAATTAAGATGGGAGCTGCAAACTCAATTTTGATTAAGCTCAATCAGATTGGTTCTGTTTCAGAAACCCTGGAAGCAATCAAAATGGCTCACAAGGCCGGTTACACAGCAATTTCATCTCACCGTTCGGGCGAAACAGCCGACACAACAATCGCAGATTTGGCAGTTGCTTTGAATACCTGCCAGATTAAGACTGGTGCTCCAAGCCGTTCAGAACGAGTTGCAAAATACAACCAGTTGCTCCGCATTGAAGAAGAACTGGGAGACGCAGCCTGCTACCCTGGATTCGGTGCTTACAATATTAAAGCCTAATTGCCTTTAATTCACTTTAATTACCGGACAAAAAAAATCCTGCCATTTTTTAATGGCAGGATTTTTTTTATGTGAAAAACTTACACAGCAACGACCACCTTCCCCGGCAGAATTTCCCCTGAAGGGTTCCCCTACCAGGTTTGTAGCTTTACTCTGTAGGGCGTTTTTTCAGGTTTTTGCTTTCTGCAATTGCCTGACCTTCCCCTACCTGCTGTTCCATCATTGCACGAACTTTTAATGGAAGTCCAGCCAAAGTGATAAAGCCCTGGGCGTCTTTATGATTGTAAAGTTCACCTGTAGCGAACGATGCAATTGATTCATTGTAAAGTGAATATTTAGAACCAGAGCCGGCTCCGCGAATAGCCCCTTTTACAACTTTAACTTTAGACCAGCCGGTAACGTTTTCTTCAGCTTTGTCAACAAAAGCCATACAAGAATCCATCAAAGTGGTGAACCATTTTCCTTCGTAAATCAAATCTGCCATTCTCAAAGAAACCTGCTGTTTAAAGTGGTATGTTTCTTTATCAAGGCAGATGTGATCCATCATTCTGTGTGCATAATAAAGAATTGCTCCACCAGGAGTTTCGTAAACCCCGCGAGATTTCATTCCAACAAAGCGGTTTTCACAAATATCTACCAGGCCAACGCCGTTACGCCCACCAATTGTGTTCAATTCGGTCAAAAGTTCCAAAGAATCCATCTTTTTGCCATTCAAACCAACCGGAATACCTTTTTCCCAATCGATTGTGACATATTCGCCATCATTTGGAGCTTCTTCTGGAACAACTGTGTTTTTGAGCATATGCTTGTAATTTGGCTCATTTTCAGTTTTTTCAAGTTCCAGGCCTTCGTGAGAAAGGTGCCAGATATTTTCATCACGAGAATATGACTGGTCTTTTTTCATTGGAACTTCAAGTCCGCGGTCTTCCAAAAATTTAATTTCAGCTTCACGACTATCCATATTCCATTTATCATCACGCCAAGCGGCAATTACCTGCAAATCTGGGGCAAAAGCTTTGATTGCAAATTCAAAACGAACCTGGTCATTTCCTTTTCCAGTAGCACCGTGACAAATTGCAACGGCTTTTTCCTGACGAGCATATTCAACAAGGATTTTTCCGATTAGAGGACGGGCAGTTGAAGTTCCCAAAAGATATTCATCTTCATAAACTGCATTTGCCTTCAAAGCAGGCCAGATATATTCTTCGATGTATTCTTTTTTTGCGTCAACAACATAACAAGCGGCCGCACCAGTTTTTAATGCACGATTTTTGATTGCATCCCAATCATCACCTTGACCAACATCAATGCAAACTGCAATTACATCATAATTGTAGTTTTCTTTAAGCCATGGAATGATAACAGTTGTATCAAGTCCACCAGAATAAGCCAAAATTACTTTATCTTTTGCCATATTAAACTCCTGAAGCTTTAAACAGCTTTAATTTTTGCATAAATATACAGAAAATATACTTTTTTTTGTAAAAATATGCAATATATTTTGTATTTTTCGAATTTTAATGATTATTTCACGTCTATTTTTCTTAAAGTTCCCGAATAGCCTGCTGATAATTTTCTGCGGTCAAATCCAAACTTTTTTGATTTTTGCCTTTTTGAAGATTAAGGATAAAGTTTTGCCCCCTTTGCTCCAGAGTCCAGATTGTTTCGCCATCATCACAAAACTTTTTTATTAAATGTGCCTTGATAAACTGATAGAGGATTTTCTGTTTTTTCTCGTTGCAAAGGGATTTTTGCTTTTTATCTTCCAGGTCTTTTTGATAAAAATCCCGCCTTCCCAAAAATTCTTCGATTTCTGGAAAAGGATTGTTTGGAAATTTTACATCAGCAATTTTTACAAAATCATTTCCATCAGCCTGCAGCAAAGACGCCTTTATTTGATTTTGAATAAAAAGCCGGAGTTTGATTGACGGAGTGACAAAAACTTCCCAAGTCGCATAAGAGGCAGAAATACTTGCGGTCACTTTTAACTTGGGATTTCGACTGGAAAAATCATCAAAAACCGCCTTGCAATCTGACAGTGCCAGACGTTCAGCCCCACCCCTTACCATATTTTTATGAAGAAGATGGACAAAAATTTTCTTCCAAAAATCGGATTCTACATCATCATACATTTAAGCAGCCTTTTTTGATTTTTTTGTATTATAAATTTTTGTAAAAATCAGAGGATAAAGATACATCAGAAAAAACATGACGCAAAGGTATTTCATAAAATGATACCCCCAATCCCCCATAAATTTAAAAATGTGACTTCCCAAAAAGAGCCAGAAAATCATAATGACAGAACCAATCACTGATCGCAAGATTTTTGATTTTCTTTCGACCTGGGTTTCAAATTTTACAAAATGTCTTTCAAGCCACCAGCCAGTAAAAAATCCCAAAAGAGCACCGGCTGAAGAAAAACAGTCAGTAATCATTTTTTTAGGGTCTGCAAGGATTTTTCCATCCAAATCCACTACCTGAGGATATGGTTTAAAAATCATAAGCAAAAGCATGATTATGGTGATGGCAGAGCCGAATATCAAAACTAGGGTGTCCAGTTTAGGATTTCGCGAAACAAAATAACGCAAAATATTGACAAAACACAAAACCAGGCAGGTGTCGACAATCGCTACAAGAACATCTTTCATGGTGTGGGCTCCCAGCCAGTTGCGGGAAAAGGCAGTCAGCAAAATACAAAGTGACATAAGGCAGACAAACCAGGTCTTTTTTCGCTGGGCTATGGCAAATCCGCCGTAAAATGAAGCGGCCGACGTTGTGTGTCCGCTTGGAAATGAATAGCCGGTTGCTGATGAAGACGCAAGAGGGTCAACGTGAAGTCTCGGGTCTAAAATCCAGGGGCGGTGAATGCAGGCCAGGTTTTTGATAGTCTGATTTAAGCCAAAAGCCCCGGTGTAGCCCATAAAAATGTAAGCCCCGTCTTCCTTATTTACACTCCAGTAAATAATTGAAGTAATCAGAGCACCTAAATACAAGGCACATTCTGAAATAAAAAGAAAGATATAATTTACAATATCAGGGCCAGCTTCTCGAATTGTTTGAAGGGCAAATAAATAATCCATTTTTCAACCTCATTTTTTGTTTTTATGGGAACCTCTAAAAATTGCAATTTTTAAAGGTTCCCTTTTATGATTTATGATTTTATGACCTCACAATTTTACACCAAAAAGGCAAATTCTAAAACGGTAAATAGGTGGCTTTATTTCCGTTTAAGGTTTTTATCCAGTTTTTGGCTTTTTCGTAGGAAAGTCTGGAATCCAAAATCCACAAAATATTTTTGCAGCCAGTTTTTATCTGGGGAATATCCCCCTCCCCGTCGGTAAAAATAATCAGTCCGCTGTAATCGTCACTATGGTCGGCAAAAAAATCAATAGCCGGCTGAAAATTTGTTCCACCCCGGCCTTTTATATTTTCCAGACTGATTTTTTTCCTAAAAGTGACAGGTTTTGTATTTTTAAGATTTACATCAAAGC
>CAVFQN010000062.1:6509-15068 GCA_963624615.1 Treponemataceae bacterium
GTGAGAAAAATGTTCAAAAGATTCATCTGTAATCGAGCCGCTCACATCAACCGCAATCAAAATATTTGCCTTGCGTTCGTAACGGCTGCCCATAGCCTTAAAACCATAACGGCGGCTAGGTCTCATTCGGGTAAGACTGCGATTTGCAGAAACAATATTCTGTCGAAATTGAGCCAAAGCCCGCCTGTAATCAAAAGAAAAATCGCAAGATTCTTTCAATTGCCGCTGCAAATTACCACCAAGCCCGCCCCAGCCCTGGTCGACTTCCGCTTTTGAAATATTTTCGGTGATTTCTTCCACAGCTTCCTGATTTTCTTCCCAAAGTTCTGCGGCCTGGTCTGCCTGGTAAGAAAAATTTTCAAATCCATCAGAGGTACCTGCATTTTCGCCTGCCATGGACGTTTCTTTTACCAGAAACAAAATCCATTTGTACCATTCTTCAAAAGACAAATCATCAACGGCAATGAGGCGGCCACTTTTGTGGTCAAGGGCAAGATTTCGCTGGAAGAATTTTTCCTGATCGCTACTGGCCCATTTTTCGCCCAGGGGATTTATCAGATTATGAAAACGGGCAGCCTGATTTTTCAGGTATTCGATTGTAGGGAGCTGAATACTATCGACTATAGAAACATCATCTTTTAATAAAAGTGAATAAATCACCAGGTCGCTGGCAATTGCCATAATTCCAGGCTTTGCATTGTAAGGCTGGCGACAATATGGATGCTGCAAAAGAATCCTGTAGACTTCAAAAGTCAAATAAGCTTCCAGGATTTTATCAGAAAAGGCTGCCAAAAATTTTGGGGAATATTCAATCCTCATTTTTCCAGAACGAAGGGGCACTTTCATTGCAGGATTTTCTACAAGGGAATGGCTGCAGGCTACAGAAAACAAAAGGGGCTGACTGTAAAACCAATGGCTGATTATTTTTTTTAATTTTTCTTCGATATTGCTCATTTTTTTAGAAAAGGCCCCCACCTGCCAGAGATGTTTTAGAAGCTTTCCCTCATCTCCACTTTTCCAATTAAAATAGAAAGATTTAAAATTGTAAATACTGTTAAATTGTTTTATACTTTAGGGCATCAAAGTAACCTCTAAAAATTGCAATTTTTAGAGGTTACCTTTATCAATACTAATTGCAAAGGAAAATGATATGAATCTTTTTCAACTTTTTATGCTCTTTTTTGGGCTTTCGACTATCGTTGGGGTACCTTGCCTTTCTTCTTTTCAAATTGTACAGATTCAAGGGGCAACTTATGGAGAATGGGTCAAATCTTTAGGAGCATCTTTGGGACCTGCCGTTGGAATTTTTATTTTGATTTGTATAGTCACCTATATTCTGCTAAAACCTCTGATGGCCACAATAAAACAGACCGAAATCAGAAAACTTACCGCCGAAGAAAAACTCAATTCTCACAAAATCATGAAAAAAGTAAATATGGTTTCTATTATTTCTATTACAGTAGGATATTTTCTCGGAAACGGAGCTACAATCATCATAAAAACCCTCACTGGCAAAGTTAATTACAATGCTACCGACATCGTCATCATTATGATTTTGATTTTCTGCTACGCACTTATGTCAATCCAATACGCTGTTGTTTGTTTTAATACACTAGCCAGAAATGAATTAACAAAACTCCACATTCATACAACGGAAGGCTATAAAAAAATCAGTTTTTCCAGATCTCTGATTACAACAATTTGCGCTGTTGCTTTTACAATCGCCTGGCATATTTTCTGCTGTGCTTACGGAACTTACCGCAACCAGTGGGACGCAGAAACCTTTAAACAGAAGGCTATTATTGCTTTTGTAGTTTCCTTTATTTTTACAATGCCTTTGTCTATTTTGATTCTCCGCCAGCTTAAAATAAGATTTTCCCTCACAATTCATCAGATTGAAAATCTTCGTTCTGATGGGGATCTGGTAACGCGTTTAAATATCGGTACATTTGATGATTTTGGCGTTGTTATGACCGAAATGAACCTTCTTATGGACTTTTTGCGGGATTCCCTGACAACCCTCAAAAAAGAAACAAGCCTCGTAGATTCTGACGCAAAAGAATTGCTTTCGGTTACAGAAAATTCGACAGCCGGAATGACCCAAATTGTTTCCAGTTTTGAAGAAATGTCTACACAGAACAGCGAAACTGACCAGCTTTTGGAATCGGCAAAAAATAACATCACAAAATTGAATGAAGATGCCCTTAAAGTTAGTTCATTTATGGATTCCCAGGCCACAGAAGAAAAGAACAATGCCCAGGCTATCAGCCAGATGTTCAATAATTTTAATACAATTTCTAATTTGACAACAAAGGCCCAAACCCTTGCTTCGGAACTGACAAAAGCTTCTACCGCTGGTTCAGACGAAGTTCAGCACACAGTAACAATTATCAACGAAATTTCCGAAAAAGCCCGCAAAATGATTGAAACGGTAAGCGTTATTCAAAAAGTTGCAACCCAGACCAACCTTCTTGCCATGAATGCCGCCATCGAAGCTTCTCACGCTGGCGAGGCAGGAAAAGGATTTTCGGTTGTTGCGGACGAAATCAGAAGTCTTTCAATTTCTACCCAGAATTCTGCAAAACTGATTAGTGATTTAATCACAGAAATGGTTAAATCTACAGAACAGGGAACTCAGAGTATGAACGATACCCGTAAGGTTTTTAGTTCTATTCAAAATGGAATCAAAGAGCAGACCCAGCTTGTTGATGAAATTTCTGGAACTGTAAACGAACAGTCTCAGCAGGCAAGTTTTGTTCTGGAAAGTACAAACAATGCTGTAAAACAGGTTTCTGATGTAAAAGACCTGGTAAAAAATCAGGCAAATTACACAGAAGAAATCAAAAACAGTATTGACGACATTGTTGACCTTTCGCAAAAAGTTGCCCAGGCTATGCATGAATCTGAACAGGTTGTCCGCGAATTCTCTGACACAATACAAACTGTAAAAGAAAAAGCCGACCAGAACAGACGTTCGGTTTCAAATATTACAAACGAATTGGATAAGTTTAATATGTAAACCAGTAAAGGGAACCTCTAAAAATTGTAATTTTTAGAGACTCCCCGTAATTTCCAGCATTTTTTGATAAAGCCCTGGAACTTTTGTAGAAATAAAATACAAGGTTTCAGGGTATTTTTCTGCATTGCCCAGGCTGATAAAATGGGCCTGCATTTCTTTTTTACCAGAATTTCCCAGCCAGTCAAAATATTTTTCTATATTTTCAGCGATTTTGTTTGGGTTGGAGGTGGATGTAGAATCATCAGAATTCAAAAAATCCGTATTTTCCATAAATTTATACAAAGATTCGTTGAGCCAGGTAAAATTTGAAATAGAAAGTTTTTCTAAAGCTGGCAAAACCTGGGAAAAATTGCCAAGCAAAATCTGAGAGGCTGACGGCAGCGAATGATCTTTTACAAAGTGGAAAAAAATTGTTGTTGCTTTGTTGCCAAGAATTCCAGACACCAGGGCTTTTTGTAAATCCTCCAAATCCGAAAAATTTTTAATAATTTGAGAAGTCCTTTCCCAGGAACGACGGTCTGGGCTGCGTTCAAGATTGTCATCCCCACTATCATTTTGATTACAGTCAAGATATTCAGGATTTTCGTCTATAAAATCAATAATCCGCTGGTCAATTCCAGAATTTTTTGCCCATTCCAGCCAGTCACCAACGGTTGGTGCAAATTCGTAAATATTAAAACGGCTGACTAGGGCTGGATCCAAATCTGTGAGCTGATATTCATTACCATTATTTACTGCCGAAATAATTCTACTGCCCTGGGGCAAAGATTTTCCGGCAAGTTTACGGTTCAAAGTCAAATCCATAATTGTCTGGAGGACTTCCGGCCGGGCTCGGTTCAATTCGTCTAGAAAAAGGACAATGGGGTGGTCGTCCAAAGGAAACCAGTATGGCAGCATAAAATCAGTTTTGCCAGTTTTTTCATTTTTTTCGGGAAGGCCGATTAAATCCCCAGGATCACTCATCTGGCCCAAAAACAAAGTCACAACCCTTGCCCCTTTTTGGGAATAATAATCTTCAAGAATCCGGGATTTTCCAATTCCATGCTTACCAACAAGCATAATATTTTGATTTGCAGGAGTGTTATCCAAAATAAAAAATAATTCTTGAGTGTTAATTGTCATAAACGGAGCCTTTCCTTTTTAAGTCTTTTCCTTTTTTATTTTCCAGATTTTCCCCGAATTTTAGCCCATTTCCGGATGTTGTCGGTGAAATTCTTCCTTTACCTTGTACATAACTTCATCACATTTTTCTACAGCCTCTTCCAAAGTCATATTTGAAGTTGGCGGAACAGAATAAGTTCCAACCGAAGCCGAAAGAATGTAAGGCAATTTCATAATTGAAGTTTTTTTGTTGATTCGGTCGGTGATGATTTTGCAATAATCGTCACCATTGTAATTTTTGCTGTTTCCTACGACTAGAAATTCATCACCACCGTAGCGAATTGCCAGCCAGTTTTTTGGAATTACTTCCATAATTGCCGACGAAATAGTTTTTACCGCCAAATCTCCGTGCAAATGACCAAAATTATCATTGATATACTTCATCTTATTTATATCAATAAAGAAAAGAACCGTTGTAAGGCCATTTTTTTTATTCTGGGCAAAAAAGGGCTTAGCAATTTTATCAATTCCGACGCGGTTTATAAGACCGGAAAGGGCATCTTTTGTAGAAAGCCTCAAATACTGGTGGCTCATCTGCTTGAACATATTTTGCCGTCTAAAACGTTCGATTGCGTTTCCAAAAGTCAGAGTCCAGGTCTGACCGTAGTGATTATCAACCAGGGCCAGATTATTTTTGGAAACAATGTAGCCGTGAACGTAAGAGTGATTATAGATTGGCATAAAAACGTAAATATTCGAGCCGGGAGATTTCATTTTTGATGGAATCAAATCGCGAGTATTGATGATTTCTCTAGGATATTTTTCATTATTCTGAATAGAAGTGATAGCCTGCACCTGGCTGCCATAATCCAAATTAGCAGGAAGATTTTCTGATGTGTTGATTAAAACGGAAGTCCAATCGGATTTCAAGAAAACACAAAAATCAGAGCCTTCAAATACATGAGATTTTTGGAAGAAAAGATCCAGATTTGTCATCAAAGTAAAAACATCGGTTGCATCTGTAAAAATTTCTTCGATAGTTTCCATTTGAGCCTTGAAATCTTCAGCTTTACTGGTTTGGGCAAGAACGTTCAGAGCAAAAGTTTTCACTTCATCAGTTGCCGGGACAGAACAGCCACAAGAATTTCTATAAACGGCAGAAGATTTTATTTTAAAAAGCTGGACTTCCTTAGAGCCTTCCAAAACTTTTTTCATGGCTTCCGCACCAAGTAAATCTGCATTGCTTCTGACTGTCGTTAAAGATGGCACTACATTTTTGGAATAAAATAAATCATCATAACCAATAATTTTTACCTGATCTGGTATGTTGATTTTCAATTCCAGGGCTTTTTTTATGACAGCCATTGCCATTAAATCATTTGCACAAACAATTGCCTGAGGTAAATCATCAGGATTTTCAAACAATTTTGCAGCATTTTCATAGGCACTCCGGTAAGACGAACTTTTAACCGTAAAAACTTTGCCTGAATCTACTTCAAGACCGTTATCAGTAAGAGCAGTTTTGTAGGCCTTGTACCTTTCCAAAATGTCTACGGAATTTTCATTTCCAGTAAAATAAACAATTTTTTTGCAGTCGTGCTTTTTGATTAAATGATCAACGAGTTCGTAAGCCCCGGAATAATTATCAACTTTGATGCAGGAAATTCCCTTCATCTGGGCATTAATTGAAATGGCAGGCTTACCAGACTGAATAATCCGCTGGCGGGTCATTTCCAGGACACGAGGATTTTTGATTAAATCACTCAAAATGATAAAACCGTCAAAATCTTCATAATTAATCAGCTTAAAAATAGAATAGCCATGGAAATTCGGATAGCCGGAAAATTCGATAAAATCGTAGCAGGCAAAAAAGTAAATATCGGTTTCGGTGTCTTTTGTCTCCTCCCTCATACCTTTTATAAAATCCATCAAAAAATAAAAAGACCAGCCACAAGTTAATACCGCAATTTTCTTTTTCATTCGATTCTCCAAAAATTATCTGCCAAAAAATTATCCTCCCCCCGAAAAATCCAGCCTAGTTCCTGTAAAAATTAATCAGACAACCAGCCAGGATAATTTTTCGCTCATCATCGGTAAGGTCCCCGACAGAAAGTTCAAATTCATTCACTTTTCCGTCTTTTTTGATAGCGTAAGCTGTGATTGAAGGCAATTTTTCGGCAATCATCTTTTTAACGCCAGGCAGGAAAATATAATCATCATTTGCAAAAGGAAGATTTTTGTCTCCATCTTTGTAAATAAATGGCAACATTCCCCAATTGATAAGGTTTGAACGGTAGCGTTTTGTAGCATATTCATTGGCAATATTTGCAGAAGCCCCCAAAACCCGCTGACAAGAAGCAGCCTGTTCGCGGGCAGAACCATCTCCTGGTTTTACTGCAAAAATCGTTGAGCCAAGCCCTGCCCCTTCAATTTTTCCTTTAAGCTGCGGATATTTTTCTGCAAAGATTTTTTTTGCATTAGCAGTTTCGGCTTTTACATCATCAGAAAAATCACGAACAGCCTTTGCTCTGCCAACGTAAGCAGGATCTTTGCGGCTCAAAGTGAATTCTGCAAGCCCCAGAGGATTTGAACGGAAAGATGAAGTTTCGCCAGAAGGAATCAATTCATCAGTTGTAGTAACAGGATCGTGAATTTCTGAAACAACTTTAATCAGCAAATCTTCGTCCAAAGCCCTCTGATCTGGCCAATCCTTAATATTTGGACCAAACTGGATTTCAACTTCTGGATGAGCCACGCCTTTTGAATCATAAACGCGTTTTTCGTAAATACTTTTATCAAAGAAATATTTTTTACCGCTGAATTCTCCGTCTGCCAGGTCGGTAGCTGGAGTCAAAAAGCCCTTATTTGCGGCAGTCGCTGCAATTGAGCGGGCATCCATGAGAGCAACAGAAGCCAACTGGCCATTCTGAATTTTTGAACCTTCGCGGTTAGGGAAATTTCGAGTTGAATGGCGGATTGAAAGGGCACCATTTGCAGGAGTATCACCAGCACCAAAACAAGGACCACAAAAAGCAGTTTTTACAATTGCACCAGCATCCACCAGGGCAGAGAAAGCACCGTTTTCCATAAGAGCCTTGTAAACCGGCATAGAAGCAGGATAAATGTCCAAAAGGAATTTACCGTTTCCAGAATCTTTTCCCTTCAAAATATCAGCTGCGGCACAAATATTTTCGTAACCACCACCAGCACAACCGGCAATAACCCCCTGGTCAATATAAAGTTTTCCGTTGATGACTTTATTTTTCAAAGTGAAGTTTACCTTATCACCAAAAGAAATTTTTGCACGTTTTTCGGTTTCATCAAGCAGATCCATAAGATTTGCATTAACTTCGTCAATCGTATAAGCACAAGAAGGATGGAAAGGCAGGGCAATCATAGGGCGGATTTCGTCCAGATTAATTTCAATCGCGCCATCATAATAAGCACCTTCCCCAGGATTCAATTCTTTGTAAGCCTGAGGACGACCATGAATTGTATACCATTCTTCGATTTTTTCATCAGTTTTCCAGATAGAAGACAAACAGGTAGTTTCGGTAGTCATAACATCGACCCCGATACGGAAATCAGCAGAAAGATTTTTTACTCCAGGACCAACAAATTCCATCACCTTGTTCTTAACATATCCATTGTTAAAAACTGCCTTGATAATTGCCAGAGCCACGTCCTGAGGCCCAACTCCAGGAACTGGAGAGCCTGTAAGATAAACTGCAACAACTCCAGGATATGCAACATCGTAAGTTTTGTTCAAAAGCTGTTTTGCAAGTTCGCCGCCGCCTTCGCCAATGGCCATTGTTCCCAAAGCCCCGTAACGAGTGTGGCTGTCAGACCCCAAAATCATAGCCCCACATTCAGCCAGCATTTCGCGGGCAAACTGGTGGATTACAGCCTGGTGAGGAGGAACGTAAATTCCGCCGTATTTCTGGGCACAAGTCAGCCCGAACATATGGTCATCATCATTGATTGTTCCACCAACGGCACAAAGCGAATTGTGGCAGTTGGTCAAAACGTAAGGGAGAGGGAATTTTTCCAGACCAGAAGCACGAGCAGTCTGAATAATTCCAACGTAAGTAATATCGTGTGAAGTGATTTTATCAAATTTAATTTTCAGATTTTTTTCATCACCGCAAGCATTATGTTTTTGCAAAATTGAATATGCCAGAGTTTTTTTAGCACCATCAGCAGGATTACAGCCATTTGCCGATTCAACAAGTTTTCCATTTACAAGGTAAGCACCCTTTTCCCAAAGTTTCACAGTCGTCCTCTTATAATTAAAATGTGGTTAATATTGAAGAATATACCATATTTTTTGACTTAGGGGTAGAGAAAGTGATCCTATTTGTTTCTTGGAATTTACAGCAAAACTCCTGGAAAATTCTGTTCAGAAAAATTCGGGCGGTCCGGCAAGCTCCATTCGCTGC
>CAVFQN010000063.1:0-5298 GCA_963624615.1 Treponemataceae bacterium
GGATTTTTTCAAGAATTTCCTGGGAATTTACGCACATTGACCGGAATTTCCAGCATTTTATTTCCTTACCGTTTTTTCCAATTCTTTTGTGGCCATAAAAAATCGGGCCTTTTGAAGTAACTTTTGTAAGGAAAGCCAGAATAATCATAACAGGCAACCAGATTGGGGAGAAAAATAAAACGATAAAAATATCCAAAATCCTTTTTGCCAAAAGGTTGCTTTTAAATGTAAGATTGTGGATTGAAGAAAAACCAATAATTCCCGCAATATCTTTTAACTGCTGGGTCGAAGTAAAATTAGTTTGATTTTTGGAAACAGTAATTGTGTAGCGGTAAGAGGACATGATTTCAGACATATCACTGTGATAATCACTGATAACAGCTTGCTTTACGTTGTGACTTTTTATGATTTTAAGGATTTCTTCACTAGGCGGAAAAATTGGAATGCCATTATATTCAGATGGTGATTCTGCTTCCGAATCAATGATGACTGCAGGGTGATAACCTAAATATTTGTTACGAATTAATTTATCGATAATAAAATGTGATGTATCACCTGATGTGTAAAAAACTGCAGGAACTCCCCACCACTTAAAGCGACAGAAGTAGTGTTTTGCCAATTCCCGGAAAGACGGCAAAATAATTGTTTCAACGGGGAGGGCAATTATAAAAGCTATGATGATTGCAAGATTGGAACTATCCTTAATCAAAAAATCAGAAAGTTCCAGATGATTTTCGTTGGAAAAAACTAAGGATAAAATAATTGCTATAAAACTAAAAAATATACAGAAGAAGAATTTTTTGATTTCGTCGGTGGGCGAATTCATAATACCAGGGTAAAGTCCTGTGCAACCAAAAATCAAGAGAATAAATGGTACGTAAACAATGTAATTTACAAAGGATTTGAAGTTTATATCAGAAGTATCAAAAATATTTACAATAAAAAAGCCAATTCCAATTCCCAAAATGATGGCAAAAGCGTCAACTAGAAAAAGGGAAAGCCCGCTCGAAAAAGAACTTGTGTGTGGAAAGTTTTTTTTCAGGTAATCGTTAAGTTCATTAACTTGCATACATTCCATTTTAGTGTAAATAGGGGGGCTCGTCCATAGAATTTTTTCCTTATGGGTGGGGCTGTCTATGGGATCTTATATTTTTTTTCTTTCGTCTACAATCGCAAGAATTTTTTTACAGAATTCTTCCTTTGAAAATTGCTGGACGTGGGTGGTGTAGACCTGTCTGTCTGCAAAATATCCTTGTTTTTCTTTTTTTTCAAAAAGGTTAATGCAATCTACCAGGGAATCAACCGTCTGTTCTTCAAAGAAAAGTCCTGTTTGACCTTCTTTGATAGAGTCGCAGGCACCGCCTTTTTTGTAAGCAAGAACAGGGCAGCCGGCCGAGTTTGCTTCCACAGGGATAATTCCAAAATCTTCGATACCAGGAAAAAGCAGGGCCTTTGCTTTTGAAAGATAATCTGCAACTTTTTCGTCACTTATTCTACCGGTAAAAGTTACGAGTCCCGATTTCTGATATTTTTTTGCTTCTTTTGATTTTCCTTCCCCAATTACGACAATTTTTCTTCCGGCCTTAATGCAGGCTTCTATAGCAAGATCGGCTCTTTTGTAGCCAACTAACTGACCAAAAAAGAGGTAAAAATCCTGAGGATTTCTGGGATTTGAAATATAGCGGTCTATATCACAAGGAGGAAAAACGACATCCGCATTACGGTTGTAATAACGCTGGATTCTGGCTGCTACAAAAGATGAATTAGCCACAAAGTGATCAACAAGATTGCTGGACATAACATCCCACTGGCGGAGGCCTGGAATCATCTTTTTCATAAAAAACTTTACGAGGGCATTGGATTTACGAAAATATTCGTGGTACATATCCCACAAATACCGCATTGGTGTGTGGCAATAGCAAAGATGGAAAGCCCCGGGGGCAGGACAAACGCCTTTTGCAGGTCCGGATTCGCTGGAAATAATAAGATCATAGCCTGTCAAATCCAAATCCATGAGAGCCTTTGGCATAAATGGCATATATTTTTGATAAAGTTTTTTTGCAAAAGGAAAATTGTTTACTTTTGTAGTAAAAATTTTGTGAGATTTTATAACATTAGAAATGCGGTTTGGATTATAAACATTTGTGTAAATATCAGCCTGGGGAAAAAGTTTGCATAATTCTTCAAGAACTTTTTCGCCCCCCCTCATTGTGACTAACCAGTAATGTACGATAGCAACTTTCATTTATTTAATATCTCCCGTATTGTATTTGTTATGATAGAAGATGTTTTTTCAAAAGAATAAATATCTGGTAAAGAATTTGGATCAGGTTTATTCAAGGTCTCAAGAATTTTATCACACAAATCTTCACTATCATTTTGCTTAAAAAAACTTACAGGAAAATCTTTGTAAATTTCTTTAAAAACTGGAATATCAGATAAAACGACATTTGTGCCACAAGTCAGAGCTTCCAGCGGTGGCATGCCAAAACCTTCATACAGAGAAGGTTGAACCAAAAGTGAAACTTTATGATAAAGAGCCTTCAAATCATCATCAGAAATACGGCCTGTAAAAGTAATATTTGGGATTGTTGAGATTTGTGACAAGATGGAATTGTCACTGGTTCTAAAATTATCAGCATTACCAACAATAATTAATTTTCCGTCAAAGCCCTTTTCCTGGAGTTTCAAAAATGCCTGCAGGAGAATATGCAGCCCCTTGTGTTTTTTGATATTTCCGACAAAAAGCAGGGATTTTTCTTTTGCGGCTGGTGTGGCTGGCGTGTTCGGACTACTCGGTATGTTTTGCGAACTTGTCGAGGTTTGTGTATCCGCTTTCAAAAACCATTCTGGAACTGAATTGTAGGTTACAACAGTAGGCGTTTTTTTTGTTTTAAGATTAGTCCTTATTCTGTTTTCTGAAAATTTTGAAACTGTAAAGACAATTTTTGATTTATTTATGGCATGTTGATAAAAGTCTTTGCGAACTATAGTTCCGATTTTGGAAGATAATCCCTTCACATCAAGAAAAACAACATCGTGAATTGTTGTGAAAATGGGAATCTTTATGCCGCCAGGAATATTGCAGTAAGGACTGTAATAGGCCTCTGTAGAATTAATTTTTTTGAGAAGCTGTGGCGGAAAATTAAACAATTCAGATAGCGAAAATGTTGGAACATTACACTCTAAAATTTTAATTCCAGAAATATTCTGGTAAGCGGGAATATCTTTTGTTTTTAAAAGTAAAGTACAATCAAATGCTTTAAGCAAATAGGGGAGAATCGATTGAAGATAAGTTCCAATTCCCCCGGAGCCCAGCATCCGACAATCAACCGTTAATGTCATAAAAATCTCCAGAGCTAAAACTTAATTCCCACTCCCAAATTTAAAACCGTACCAAAAAGATTTGGATATTCGTCATTGTTGGCAACAGAATATGGTGTTTCGTAGTTGCAATTTTCGGCTTTGCCATCAGAAGTATAAGCTTCTGAAGCAATAACTGTGTAATAACTGTAAACAAGACCTAAATTTCCATAAAGTTCAAATTTATATCTGAAATTTTTGGGAGTGAATTTGCAGCCAACTGATAAAATATTTATCCAGTTATAAGCACCATCATGTAAAAAGTATTTTCTTAGTTCGCTGCGATCGTAGGGGCTCATTTCTGAATAGTAAGATGAACCAGGAACTGCCTGACTTCCGTAATCGGAACCGTGCCTTATAAGCTGGTAGGTTGAAGATAAAGTCAGTGTATCGGCAGGTTTTACTTCAAAATCAACTCGTAATTCATCGGAGTTAGGATCTAGATAATAACCAATTCCGTAGCCATCGTTGGTATAATTCTGGCTGATATAGTGATTAAACCATGGTGTGTAGTTTATAGAATGATGGGTGTAGCAATATGGCTCAATTTTTGTGTATCGTAAAGAGATTTTTCCAAAAGGTAAATTTGGAATTAAATATTTAAATCCTGCCTGGTAGGCGAACATATCTCTTGTATACATAAAAGGATTCATCGTAAAACTTCCAATTTCATCAATAAAAGCCGAAAACCAAACCTCTCCTAAATCTGCTCTTCTGAATTTAAGGTTTCCGAACATTTGCAGATTATCACCGTCGCCAATGTGATTTTGATATTCTACGAAATTTGCAAGTGGAAAAATGTATCCCAAAGCAAAACGGTTAGGCCAGACAACCGAAGTTCCCATATCAAAATGAACATATTTAAAATCAGCCTCCAGCATGTTTAAAGTGTAATTGTTTTGGAAAAAGTAGGTTTCATCAGTTCTAGCCAAATCTTGCGGCCACCAGTTTTCATTTATATAGGCCTGACTTGGATATTCTAGAGAACCAATCAGATATGTATATTTCAAATATGAAAAAAATGTCGCCTGTATGTCCAAAGCGGTAAATGCTCTGGCATTTTTATTCAAAACAAGAGAGCTTCCTTCGTCCATACCGGCAATTTCACGGTTTATACGGCCGAATCCTATTGTCAAATGATTATCAAAAAGGGAAGTCCTTACATCTCCAAATACATTTAGCCCAAAAGATGTTTCTGTAGGCCAGCCTTCAAGCCCTTCTGCCGAAAGATTGGACATATAGTAAATTTTTGCATCCCAAGGACGGTTATAACCATAAGGAAGATAGGACGTGTTTTTGTAAGTTTTGATAGTTCTAACTTTTGTTTCCCCAGTGTACCAATCAGAACCTGTATAATAGTCACCCATATAAATGATTGGAACTCTTGTAACGTCAATAAGTCCATACCAATAGTAAGAAATATAGTTTGTTAAATCGCCTTCAAATGTAAGATTTACCAGAGAGTCAAAAGCAATCTGATTGTAATCCGGGATGTTGTAAAGACCTCCCGAAACATCAGTTTTAAAACCAAAATCATGTTTAAAAGAAAAACGATTTTTAGCATCTTCTGCAGTTTCAAAACGGGTGTGAACAGGATTGTTTTTCAATTTGTCATCATAATAGCCAAATTTGCAATGTTCCTTAAAATTGTTGATTGTAGCAATTTCAATGTCAGAAAGTTCTTCTTCAAAGTCCAGCATTTGGTTCAGGGCGTCAAAAATAACTTTTTGAGTGTAAGGTTTTTGACCTGGCAAAAAATCGATGTACCCCTTCATTTGACCATAGTCCAAAACACTGTAAATATCGTCACTAAGATCAACAATTGCATTTGTCTGTGCTGACAAAAAAAGTACAGCTGTAATCAAAACTAAAAGACTAGTAACAATTTTTTTCATTTTCTATCTCGCTTAAAAAAAATTATATTCAAGACCAAGA
>CAVFQN010000064.1:0-3884 GCA_963624615.1 Treponemataceae bacterium
GAATATACAAGATTAAAAGAATTGAATAAGGAAGTTACTGAAAAAGAAGTTCCTGCTTTCAATGCAACTGTTTTCTATGAAATTAAAGATGATAGTTTGATTGTAGAAGTTCCATTTGATGAAATTTCTTACAGAACTGCTTATCCAATCACAGAATTGACTGTTCTGCCTTACTTTGGGGCTGCAGGTACAGATCAGACAGGAAATCTTTTTGTTCCGGAAGGAAGTGGTGCTTTAATCGATTTCAACAACGGTAAAACAAAGCAGACAACTTATTATGCTGATGTTTATGGTTGGGATTATGGCTTAGACCGAAAATCAACAGTTACAGAAACTCGTGCTTCAATTCCTGTTTTTGGAATTATTTACCCTGATTCAAGTTTTGTTTCTATGATAGAAGATGGAGCTGCATATGCCGGGATCAATGCCGAAATTGCAGGTAAACTTGGCAGTTTTAACTATGTAAATGCAAGTTACAAAATGCTCCACAACGAGCGTTATGATATTGCGTCACGAACAACAAGTGCTCTTTACATGTTTGAAAAATCGCTCCCAGCTGGTGAAAAAATCCGACAGATTTATACCTTTGTTGACAGCGGTTCTTATATTGATATGGCAAGAACTTATGGTGACTATCTGTTGAAGAATTCTCCAAAATTGCAGAACGTTTCAACTCCTGTTGCAATTGAAATTGTTGGTGCAATTGATAAAGTTCAGCAGGTTGCAGGTCTTCCAAAGAATAAACCTTATAAACTCACAAGTTATAGCGAAGCCGCTGATATGATAAATGAAATTGATAGCCTTGGTGTAAAAAATGCCAGCGTTAAACTTTCTGGTTTTATTAATGATGGTGTCCGCCAGAGTAATATGAACAAAGTGAAGTTTATCAGTCAGCTTGGTGGAAAAGGTCAGTTTGAAAAAATGCTCAATGCAGTTTCAGAAACATCTGCAAAACTTTACCTGGATGGAACAATGCAGTTTGCATATCATTCTGGCTGGTCTGATGGATTCTTCTATTATTCTTCTCCAGCAAGATTTGTCAGCGATAAACTTTGTGAACTTTACGAATATTCACCAATCTGGTACGGAAAAGATGATACAAAAGATCCTTACTTCTTGTTGAAACCTTCTCTTTCTGCTAAATCTGCTACAAAATTTGTTGCAGCCGGCGAAAAATATCAGGTGGGACTTTCTTTCCGTGATTTTGGTTATCAGCTTTCTGCCGATTACAACGAAGATTGCCGGGTTAGTCGCGAAACTTCAAAAGGATTGCAGGTACAGGCTCTTTCAAATGCAAGTGCTACAGGGCTTGGTCTTATGGTTAATGGCGGAAACGATTATTCTGTAAAATATGCTGATTTTATCACGAATATGAGCCTTGAAGGTAACCATTATGCAATGCTTGACCGACAAATTCCTTTCTATCAGATTGCAATTCATGGAAAGAAAAATTATGCCGGTTCTGCAATCAACCTTGGTTCAGAAAAAGATCAGATTTTGCTTGAATCTGCAAAAACAGGTGCCGGTTTGTACTTTACATTCATGGTTGCCCCTGAAACTGAAATCCAGGAAACAAACTTTACAGAATATTACGCTGCTTGTTTTGATGACTGGAAAGATAATCTTGCTTCAATCTATAAACGCTACAATGCCGAAGTTGGCAAAGTTGTAAATTCTCCAATTTCTGATTTTGAGTTCGTTAATAACGATGTAACACTTACAACATTTGAAAATGGAAATTGCATTTATGTAAACTTTGGTTATGTTGATTTTGTAAACTCGAATGGAGTTTTAATTCCTGCTCGTGACTACAAAGTAATGAAGGTGGAGAAATAGTATGAAAAATAAAAACGAAGAACTTACTAACGAAAGACCTCCACGCGTTTCTAAAAAGAAACCTATTGGTCTTACAAAAAGAAGGGCTCTGTATGGGTATCTCTTTATTCTGCCTTTCATTATTGGTCTTATATTTTTTATGATTAAGCCTTTAATTCAGTCTTTTGGAATGAGCTTGTCTCAGATCTCAATTGGAAACGAAGGTTTTACTCAAACTTGGAACAATTTTGATAACTACAAAAGGGCATTTCTGATTGACCCAGAGTTTAACAGGCTTTTGGTAGAAAATATAACGAAGATGATTTATCAATCATTGGCAACAATCGTATTCAGTTTCTTTGTTGCCTTGATTTTGAACCAGAATTTTAAGGGACGAGCATTAGTTCGTTCCATCTTCTTCCTTACTGTTATTCTTTCTTCCGGCGTTTTGGTTGGACTTGAATACAGCAACACAATGATGGCCCAGTTGAAAGATGTAATCAAAGAGTCTGGTAATGCAAACTCTGTCACCGATGTATTGGAGCAAATTTTGGTTTCTAATACAGGTGGCATGAACAGTCCTAGCGAGAAAGTATTCAAAATTCTTTTTGAAATTATTGACTCGATTTATGATGTTGCCATGGCTTCCGGAATTCAGATTATCATCTTCCTTTCAGGTCTTCAGAACATTTCGCCAAGTATGTATGAAGCTGCCGATATGGAAGGTTGTACAAAATGGGAAAGCTTGTGGAAAATCACAGTTCCAATGGTAAGCCCTCTTATGTTGGTTTGCTGGGTTTATACAGTTGTTGACTTCTTTATGAGAACGGATAATGCAATCATGAAGAAAATAGATACCCAGTTGAATATTCAGCTGAACTTTGGTTTCTCTTCTGCAATGTCATGGATTTATTTTGCAGTCTGTATGGCTCTGATAGGTCTTAGTTCTTTAATCATTTCAAAGGTGGTATACGATTATGACTAATACTAAAGATACCCGCTCGTTCTGGGAAAGAAACGAGGCTTCTGATGGTAAGCTTCTTAATGTTACAATAAAGAAATACGCTTTTTCGATTTTCAGGGCTATTTTGCTGTTTGGAATGTGCTTTCTTATTCTTCAGCCAATTCTCAATAAAATTTCTTTGAGTTTTATGTCTGAAAAAGATTTGTATGATACTTCGATCGTTATTCTTCCAAAGCATTTTTCTACAGATAACTGGAAAATTTCTGCTTATCTTTTGGATTATGGAACTTCTTTGCTTAATACAATTTGGGTTTCCCTCCTTGTTTCTGCAATTGAAGTTGTTATGTGTACATTTGTAGGATATGGATTCTCTCGTTTCCAATTTCCTCTCAAAAGATTCTGGTTCTTCTGTGTAATCTTGTTGATTGTAATTCCACCTCAGACACTTTCTACATCTTTGTATCTCCATTTCCGCTACTTTAAGTTCTTTGGGTTGACCATGAACTTAAAGGGTACAATGGCACCGTATTTAATGATGTGTTTTACCTGTATGGGCTTGAAAAATGGTCTTTATATCTTCATGATTCGTCAGTATTTCCTTGCTTTTCCATTTGAACTGGAGGAAGCAGCTTATGTTGATGGTTGTGGACCTTTCGCAACATTCTTTAGGATTATGGTACCAGGTGCAAAACCTATCATCACATCTTGTTTCTTGTTCTCTTTTGTATGGCAGTGGACTGATGGTTTCTATTCAAACCTTTTCCTTGGAAAAATCCAGTTACTTGCAAGACAGGTAGGAAGCCTTTCTGATAAGTTGGCAATTTATCTTAGCCGTATTCGGGGTGGTGGTAACGTTTCAGTTCCTGCCGCTTACACAGGTGCTATTACTTCAACTTCGGTTTTGATGATTGTAATTCCACTTATCATTTTGTACTTGTTCTGCCAGAGAATGTTTGTTGAAAGTCTTTCTAGTACTGGTGTAAAGATGTAGAAAAATCTTATAAAAAATGCAATTTTTTTATAAAAAAAAATTGCATTTTTAAAAAGTGTGGTATAATTATATAAGGATATTTACCTAATTAAAAAAAAAGCTGATTTTTTTCGG
>CAVFQN010000065.1:0-4959 GCA_963624615.1 Treponemataceae bacterium
TTTAATGTTATTATTAACTCTATTGATTTGCTGGAGGGGAAATGGCAGACGATGATGAAATTAACCTTGACGACGGAGGTTCAAGCGCACCAGAGAAAAAAGGTGGATTAGGCGGTTTACTGCCTGGTTTGTTAAAATGGGTGATTATAGCACTTGCCGCAATTATTGTTATCGTAGTTGTTGTAGTTGTAACTGTAAAAATTACAAGTAAAAACAGCACTCAGGTAACTGCAATCCCTACATCTGAAGAATATGTTTCTGGCCAGCGTGAAATTTATGACTGGTACACATCTTTGGGAATTATCCAGACAACTACAGCTGATGATCCTCCTGCCACTGTTCGTGTGGACGTAGCTTTGGCATACAAAAAGGATGATAAGATTACATCAACAGAAATTACTCAAAGAACTGTTGAATTAAAGGCTTTTTTGCGTCGTTATTTTAGCGGAAAAACAGCTGCTGAATTAAGAAATACAAATAATGAAGATGCTCTGGAGAATGAAATTAAGAATGGGATTAATGATAAAATCCTTAGTTCTTCGCGAATTCGCGACGTTGTTTTCCAGCAAAAAGATGTAATTGAACAAAATTAGTTAAAAATAGACGAAGGTGGAAGTTTAATGAACGAGGTTCTGTCACAGGACGAAATTGACCAATTGCTTACTGCTATCAGTTCAGGGGATTCTGAAGCTGATGATTTTAAGCCTGTCAATAGTGCACGCAAAATAAAGATTTATGACTTTAAGCGTCCTGATAAATTCTCAAAAGAACAGTTGCGAACGGTCTTAAATATGCACGAGACCTTTGCTCGTTTAACTACAACATCTTTATCAGCACAGTTGCGTTCTCTGGTTCATGTTCATGTTGCTTCTGTAGAGCAGCTTACCTATGAGGAATTTATCCGTTCTATTCCAACTCCAACAACCTTGGCTGTAATCAACATGGATCCTCTTAAGGGGAATGCGGTTTTGGAAATTGACCCTGCAATCACTTTTTGTATGATTGACCGTTTGTTTGGTGGGCGTGGGGCTACAACTGGAAATAAAAACCGAGACCTTACGGATATTGAGCAGGAAGTAATGGAAGGTGTAATTGTTCGTATCCTTGCGAATATCCGAGAAGCCTGGACTCAGGTTATTGATTTAAGGCCTCGTTTTGCCCAGATTGAAACAAACCCTCAGTTTGCCCAGATTGTACCGCCTACAGAAATGGTTGTGCTTATCACTTTGGAAATTAAGGTTGGGGACGAAGAAGGAATGATGAACTTTTGTATCCCATATTTGGTTCTGGAACCTATTATTTCAAAACTTTCTTCACAGTATTGGTTCTCATCTGTAAGAAAATCATCAGCTACACAATATTTGGGAACTATTAAACAGCAGTTGACATCTGTGGATATGGATGTTGTTGCTGATTTTGGAACTATTAATTTGCCTATCAGAGATGTGCTTTCCTTACGAGTTGGGGATGTTGTACGTCTTTCAAATATAAAAGTTGGAGATCCTTTATCTCTAAGTATAGGAAATAAGAAAAAGTTTTACTGTCAGCCGGGGGTTGTCGGTAAAAAAATGGCAGTTCAGATTACAGGAAAAGTTGAAGACGTTGAATCAGACGAATTTGAAGAGCTTTCTGTAGAAGGAGACGAAACTTATGAGTGATGGTGCTATCTCACAGGATGAAATTGATGCATTGCTTTCTGGCGTTGCTATTGACGGATTAAATTCATCTGGTCATGTTGGTAACGGACCGACTTATCATTATGATATTCCGACTCTTCAGAAATTAGCAGATGATTTGCAGCCAAAACTTGAAGAAAATATAAACAAGACAACGGGAGCCCAGTTTAAATGTGAGAAACCTGTTGTTGAAGATACAAGCAGAGACCATGTTTTATCAAAACTTCCAGAAGTTGTTATCGGAATTAATGCTGATTACAACGAAGGAATTAAAGGCAGTCATCTTTATCTGTTATCACCAGAATTTGCCTTGAAAATTTTTCAGTTGGTAAGTTCAGAAGAAGCTACCGAAGTTGATGATATGGTTCTTTCTGTTGTTTCTGAATTTGTTGCAACTCATATCGCTGCAGAAATTACTCAAATTGACAGTGTTGGAAAAATTCCTGGTTTGGCTTATGCAACTCCAGAATCTCTTAACGAATCTAAAGCTATGATAATGTTCCCTCAAGGTGATTTTGTTTTGACAAGTTATCCTCTTACTTTGGATGGAAATGCTTATACTTTGTGGGAATGTCTTGGTGGAGATTCTGCCGAAGCAATTTCAAAAGCTTTGGGCAGTGATACTTCTGGTGATGCATCTGGTTTAAGTCCTGTTGATTTGGGGGCTTTGGCTGGGACTGCAACTCAATCTCCTGTAAATAATCAGATGGGTGGAATGCAACAACCTATGCAAAGTATGCAGCAGCCTATGGGCGGAATGCAAAATATGGGTATGCAGAACATGGGCATGGGAATGGGAAACATGCAGAACATGGGTATGCAGATGGGTGGAATGAACATGGGAATGCCACAAAATATGGGTATGAACATGGGAATGAACGTACCAAATGTTCAGCAGTTGCAGTATCCTAATTTAGCGGCAGGTATGGCAAGTAGCGAACAAGGAAATATCGGTCTTATCATGGATGTTTTCATGGAAATGACTGTAGAACTTGGTCGTACAAAAAAATCAATAAAAGATATTTTGGGTATGGGCGAAGGTACAATCATTGAATTGGATAAACTTGCCGGTGAACCTGTTGATATTCTTGTAAATCATAAACCGATTGCGAAAGGAGAAGTTGTAGTCATCGATGAAAACTTTGGTGTCCGCGTAACTGAAATCCTTTCTCCGTCGGAAAGAGTGAGTGACTTGAGCTAAAAGGGTGTCTCTACAATACCAATTTTAAAGGGTGGGAAAAATTGGGAAAATCAAAAAAAATATTTCTGGCAGTCATTGTTTTTATGACTGCTGTTTTCTGTTTATATTCACAAAATTCAAATACTCAGACTGATTCAAATTCTGAGCAAAGTATCACATTATCAGAAGAATCCTACGAAATAGATAGTTCAGGTTTTGAAGATACTGCTAATCAAAATGATAAAAAAACGTCTACCGTTGGCGTTTTTGTCCGCATGATTGTCGTTTTGATTATTGTTGTTGCCATGATTTATGGCGTTTTGTGGTTTATCAAAAAGAAAACTAATGTCGTCAAAACTGACGATGACTATTTAAGAAGAGTTGCATATATCAATATTGCACCGAGTAAAACTGTTGAAGTAATCTCTTTGATAGATAAGGCTTATTTGATTGGTGTAACTGAAGACAATATCACCTTGTTGGGCGAAATTGATGATAAAGAATTGATTGAAGCTATGAATCTGAATGCTGATAAAAAAGCGAAAACTAAAAAGCCTCTGAATTTTGCCCAGGTCTTAGATACTTTTCTTGTAAAAGGAAATAAACAAAAAAATATTTTTAGTGACGCCGAAAATCAGGTTGGAAAAATTTTCGATAAAGAAAAGAAGGAATAAAAGATGACTAAATTGAAAAAGTTTTTAATATTAATCAGTTTATCTTTTGTTTTTTCTAATACAGTTTTTGCTCAATCTAGCCAGGTGACCGGTAATTTTCCTCAAGGTTCTACATCAGGAACTACGGAAATGAATCCTAACGTTAATCCTTCCATTGTGCCTAATGTTTCGGTTCAGATAACCCAGCCTCAGACCGGGAAGGAAGTGGCTTTTTCTGTAAGGCTTTTGATAATCCTTACAATTCTGACACTTGCCCCAAGCATTTTAATTTTGGCCACCTGTTTTTTGCGTTTTTCGATTGTCCTGGACTTTATAAAAAGGGCTTTATCGTTGCAGCAGGTTCCTCCTACGGCCGTATTAAATGGAATTGCACTTTTTATGACCCTGTTTGCCATGTGGCCTACCTTTACAAAAATTTACGATAATGCCTATAAACCTTTGAGTAATAATGAAATAACTTTGGAAGAAGCCTATCATCAGGCGGAAAGTCCTTTGCGAATTTTTATGTATGAACAGATGGCAGAAGATACATCCTACATCAAAATGTTTATGAATATGGCAAAACTGGATAAGCCAAACACCCTGGCCGATGTTCCGACTTACATAATTGTTCCGGCTTATATTTTGCACGAACTTACGGTTGCTTTTAAAATTGGGGTTTTGCTGTATATTCCTTTTATCATAATAGATATGGTCGTGGCCAGTATTTTGATGGCAATGGGTATGATGATGTTGCCGCCTGTTCAAATTTCTATGCCTTTTAAACTGATTTTGTTTGTTTTGATTGATGGTTGGGGCTTGTTGACTCAGAATTTGTTTACGTCTGTTATTCACTAAGTGTTCTTGGGAGGTAAAAAATGTCTACAGGTACAATAGTTTCTTTGATGAGAGGGGCGGTTGTTGAAGTTATTCAGCTTGTTGCCCCTGTGCTTGGGCTTGCCCTGGTTGTAGGATTGATTGTGGCAATTTTTCAGGCGACGACTTCTATACAGGAGCAGACATTAACCTTTCTCCCAAAACTTTTAGTAATTCTGATTGTGATTGCCTTGCTGGGCGGAGCAATGTTTTCCGATTTAGGACAATATACAATCACCTTGTTCAATAGAATTCCAGATTTTGCAAAATAAAAAAAGGATTTATTTAGGATTGATAGATGTTAGACAAAATACTTTTACAAGCTCCAGTTTATCTTCTTGTATTTGTACGTTGTTTTGCTTTAATTAGCGTTCTGCCAATGTTTTCTATGAGAGCAACTTCCAGAGTGGCAAAAGTTGCTCTTGCAGGTTACATGGCTTTTTTTATTTTTGGTTCAGTTGATTTTTCTGTCTACAATCCTTATATAGGCGAAGATGGGGCCTTTTCTTTACTGTATATTTTGCTCCTGGTGGGGGAAGGCCTGATAGGTGTCATAATTGGTTTTTACATCACG
>CAVFQN010000066.1:0-2704 GCA_963624615.1 Treponemataceae bacterium
CCGGCACAACATCTGCAGATTTGACATTTCGGTTTTTCCGCCTTTGCTCCACGGCCTTATGTGGTCGCCTTCCATTTCATTAAATTCAAAATGATTTTTGCAAAGCGGGCAGATTCCTTTCTGATTTTCATAAGCCTTACGCTTCATCTTGTCATCAAACTGACGCAGATTTAAATGACTTTCATTTCTGTCAAAAAGGTAATAATAAATGCCCTTGTAATTTGTAACTTCATCATCAGAAATCAAAGCTGTAATTTCATTTTCAAGTTCAGCTGCATCATAATTATTTTTACCGAACTTATTATAAAGTTCTCCCCATTCAACGCTTTTCATTTCCCTGCGGTAAACTGGAAAAAGTGTCTTTACCCACGCAATCACGCTCTGAAAATAAAGCCATAGTTCATTTGCATTTTTATCATTCTGATGTAGGCCCATATAATTGCAGATAAGCCTGTCATCCTTCCCTGCAAACCAGCCGATTGCCTTTTCAAGAAGTTCCTGACGGATAGGATTTGCATTTACATAGTTATCACTCAAAAGTTTTGCCGCACAGTTTGATTTAGAAAAAATCCTTTTTGCTTCCGCCGTCCAGCTGCCCGCGTAAACTGCATTGCGGATCTCCTGGTCAGTCAACTTTTCACCGGCAATATTTATAGTCTTAAACCATTCCAGTTTTTCGCTTTCACTTCCCTCGCAAAAATAAACCTGCAGTTCATAATTCAAAATTGCTTCTTTTTCATCATTCTGCAGATTGCAGAAATATCGCAGATTGTGGGCATAATCGCCATGCACATACCGGCAGATTGAAATTGTCCTCTGCTGTCCGTCAAGCACTTCAAAACGTCCATCTTCACGGCAAACCCAGTACATCGTATTGAGCGGAAATCCTTTTGTTACCGTATCCATAACCGCCTGCTGCTGGGCATCCTTATAAACGAATTCCCTCTGATATGGCGGCCGTATGTCAAGTTTTCCGCTGTAGCCTGTAACTCCGCCTTCGTCATTGTCCTCATAATCCTGCACAAGGTCGCGCACCTTAATCGTGTTCAAAGTAATTTTCATAATTTCTCCTGTTTTTTTCTGGAGGCTCCCGCCGCAAGCGTCGGTCGGGCTTTTCGGGGTTCCGCTATCGCTCCATTCCTCCATTCCGTTCGGGCTTCGCCCTCACTCCACTCCGGAACGCCTTCGGCGCCCCTACAATCCCTAGCCTGTTTAAGCTCGCAGGCAGGGTTTATTTATTTACGACGGATGATGATTCTGTTATAAATTTTTCTGTCTTTAATTACCGTAAAACATTCAAAATCTATCCATCTTGCAGAATTTGCCAATCCTAAAATTTCAAATTGCTCAGGATTATACTTATCCAAAAAAGTAACAGGAACTCCCATGGCCCCATCGTAGTCAAGAGGAATATCTGAAACTTTATCAATATTGATTACTTTGTAGTTGTCGTAATTCGGATATTCTTCAGGAGAATAATTTTTGTAAAGAACTAAATCTTCATGGCGTTTTGCAATATCAAGATTTGTAAACCAGCAGATATTTCCTAAACTCCGCCATTTTTGTCCACTTTCATCCTGCCAGTATCTGGTTGCTTTTGGTTCATAATATCCCGGGACCTTAAATGACATGTCTCCTGCTTTATATCCCAGCCAGATTTTATTTTCCTTTAGTAATTTAAAAATTTCTTTGTAAGTAACCGCATTTTGATTTCCCAGAATAATAAATTTCTTATCATACTCAATCAACTGTGCCACGTATTCGCGGAACAGACTGAACGGCGGATTCGTAACCACAATGTCTGCCTGCTTTAAAAGTTCAATACATTCTGCACTTCTAAAGTCACCGTCCCCCTTCAATTCTTTTACCTGCATCGTGGAAAAGTCCGTATTAGTCGGGTCATTCGGGTTGCCGGTGTATTCAATGTAAACCGCCTTTTCACAGTCATTCTGAGTAAATAAATCCACATCCTGATTCTTGTAACATGTCGAAATTATCTTTTTTAAACCGAGTTCATCAAACTTCAGGGCAAAATATTTAAAGAAATTAGAAACACGCGGGTCATCACAGTTGCATAAAATCGTCTTACCCTTAAAGTGCTGTTTGTAGTGTGAAAGTTCTTTTTCTATATCAGCAAGCTGAGTATAAAATTCATCTTCCTTATTGTTTCGTGCTTTTCCGAGAGAATAGTTTTTTGAATTCCCCATTTTTATATCTCCAATAGTAAAAAATGTAAATCTTTATTTACTAATTTTACTATTGTAAAATATATCATATTACACTTTTCTTTTGTAAAGATTTAATGGAAAAAGTTTACAATTTTAAAAATAATTCACTCTATGAGTGATTTTTGGAAACGCGTTGATGAGGAATTAAATTTTAAAGGACAGACAAGAACATATCTTGTAAAAAAATGCGGAATCAGCCTTGCAAGTTTTACTTTAGGCTTAGAAAGGTCATCCTGTCCCGCCGCCGACACCGCCGTAAAAATCGCAGAAGTTCTTGGAGTAAGCGTAGAATATCTTGTAAACGGCACAGCTTCCGCCACAAAAAATTCACAATCCACTCAGGAAGAATTACGACTTTCCCGCAAATACCGCAAACTTCTGGAACAGTGCGAAACACTTTCCCCACAAAAAACAGAACTGCTTTCACTCATCGCCGACAATCTGGAAAAAAAGTAAAAGGTTAAATGCTATTATTT
>CAVFQN010000067.1:0-13793 GCA_963624615.1 Treponemataceae bacterium
AGCCTATCCAGACATTATTTTTACCCCGGAATGGGACCAGGAAAAAGAAGATTGGAAAATCACCATGGATTTGGGGACAAAAAAATCTGTTCTTTATTGGAGCAATGGAAGTATGCTGCCTGAAGCTGAATTAAAAAATAAAGAAAAATACTGGACTCTCTTATATCACTACGATTACAAAAAGCCACTGGCCGATCCTGCAGATTTTACCCAGGAAGAAATTGAAGCTATGAAAAATTTCGGTTCTGACGAAAACCGCAAAAACGGAGCCGGCACTCCGATGTTCTTTTTTGATGAAATTTATGATTCCCACACAAGGGCCAGTCTTGAAAAGCACATTGTCGGGGTGAATTTTTTAGGATTCACGGTGAATGTCCACGAAAGGCTGACAGGGCCTTTAATAAAAGTGGAAGAAAAAATAAATCAGGCTGCAAAAGAAAGTCAGGAAGTCAGTGATTTTGTAAAATCAATCAGCAAAAACGAAGGATATTTTTGGCGGGTAATTGTAAACACAAATCGAAAATCATTTCACAGCCTGGGAATTGCAATTGATATTCGGCCAAAATCCTACAAGGGCAAGGAAGTTTACTGGAGTTGGGCAAAAGATAAAAATCCCGAAGGCTGGATGCTCACTCCACTCAAAGCTAGATGGATGCCGCCACAAAAAGTAATAGACATTTTTGAAGACCAGGGATTTATCTGGGGCGGAAAATGGGGAATCTGGGACAATATGCACTTTGAATATCACCCGGAACTGATTTACAATGGAGCCTCTAAAAATTGCAATTTTTAGAGGTTACCGTATTTTCATTTTCGATTTTATGACTTCTTCTGTTGTAAAAGAAATTTATTGCAGCCATTGCAATGATGATAACATATCCGATTACGCTCAAATAATCCGGGAGCTGGCCAAAAAAGACAAATCCCAAAAGTGTAGAAAAAATTATCTGCGAATAATCGTAAATTGAAATTTCTCTGGCAGGAGCGTGATAATATGCCGCGGTGATTGTAAACTGACCGCCAGCAGCACAAGCCCCGGAAGCAATCAGAAAAATTAACTGCTGCAAAGTCATAGGATTATAGGACGTAATCATATATGGCACAGAAATCAGCATGGAAAAAGCAGAGAAAAAGAAGATGATGATTTTTCCGTTGCACTTCAAAGAACCTAGTTTTCGCACACAGGCGTAGGCAAAGCCAGCCCCTAGTCCGCCGGCAAAACCTGCCAGGGAAGGTAAAGTCTGGGTAAAATTAAGACTTGGCTTTACAATCAAAATTGACCCAAGAAAAGCAACGACAATTGCAAAAAATGGCAGAGGTTTGATTTTTTCTTTCATAATGAAAAAAGAAAAAACAATCGTAAAGAAAGGGGCCATCTTGTTGAGGATGGCAGCATCTGACAAAACCAGGCGGTCAACGGCGTAAAAATTTCCGAAAATCCCAACTGAACCAGAAATTGCCCTGGCAAAAAGGAAAATCAGACACCCTTTTGGAATTATAATCGCAGATTTTCCATTTTTTTTGTAATCAGAAAATAATCCTACAAAAGAAATAATAAAGGCGACGGCATTTCTGAAAAAGGCTTTTTGTACAAAATAAATATCCCCTGCAAGTCGTACAAAAACAGCCATCAAGGCAAAACAAAATGCAGAGGTTATTATTAAAAATACCCCTTTTGTAGTATCAGAAATGCTTCTCATAATCACCTTAATCAGTACAAGGAAGCCTCTAAAATTTGCAATTTTTAGAGGCAACTCTGCCCACAACTACAGAATATATCGTGACAAATCTTCACTCTGAGTTATATCTGTAAGTTTACTATCAACGTAAGAGGCGTCGATTGTAATTGTTTCCCCTTTGTGTTCATCAGCTTCAAAATTTATATCAGCCAGAACTTTTTCCATGATTGTGTGAAGACGACGAGCACCAATATTTTCATTGGTAGAATTGACCTGCTCTGCAATTTCACTCATTCGATCAATTGCGTCTTCTGTAATTTCAAGTTTTACATCTTCGGTTTCAAGCAAAGATGTATACTGCATAATCAAAGAATTTTTTGGTTCTTTTAAGATTCGTTTAAAATCTTCTTTGTGGAGAGAATCCAGTTCGACACGCAAAGGAAAACGTCCCTGGAGTTCTGGAATCAAATCACTTGGAGCCGCAACCGAAAAAGCACCAGCCGCGATAAACAAGATGTGGGTTGTATCAACTACCCCAAACTTAGTATTTACGTTGCTGCCTTCCACGATTGGCAAAATATCCCGCTGAACACCTTCGCGGCTTACATCCTGGCCATGACCTTCACCGTGAACGGCAATTTTATCAATTTCATCAATAAAAATAATACCGCTCTGCTCAACTCTTTCTTTTGCAATATCGGCAACCTTGTCGTGATCAACCATGTTGTCCAAAACTTCTTCTGTAAGAATTTTGCGGGCTTCTTTTACAGTTACGGAACGTTTTTTGCCACCACGATTTCCGCCGCCACTAATCATGCTCATAATTCCCTGCATGCTGTTTTGTAAATCGTCAAGCGACCCACCGGCAATAATTTCCATATTTGGCATTTGGGCAGAGCGGTGAACAAACATATCAACTTCGCGTTCTTCAAGTTTTCCTTCACGCAGCATCTGGCGGAATTTTTCGCGGGTATGATTTTCGGCTTCTTTTTCAGCTTTTTCTGCAGCAGCTTTATCATTAGCCTGAGCTTCTGCCGCAGCCTTATTTGCAGCATCCAGTTCTGCCTGCATTTCTTCTGCAGCCTTGTTCAAATCAATTGTAATTTCGTTAGGATTTGACTGAGACTGAGTTAAAAATCTCATAGGCTG
The DNA here is from genome assembly GCA_963624615.1 of Treponemataceae bacterium. Lineage (GTDB taxonomy): Bacteria > Spirochaetota > Spirochaetia > Treponematales > Treponemataceae > Treponema_D. The sequence goes on from CAVFQN010000067.1 coordinate 2,829, forward strand.
AATACTAGCCCCGGAAGATTTTGTCGCTTTTTTCTCTGCTTTTTTGCCAGTTCCAGGCAAAAGCAAATCCAAAAGTTTTTCTTCAACAATACTGACAGATTTTTCGCGAAGTTCATCTTCCATTTCGGCTTTTACATCATTATAGCCGACAGCCATAAGGTCACGAACCATAGATTCTACATCGCGACCAACGTATCCAACTTCCGTATATTTTGTAGCCTCAACCTTCAAAAATGGAGCACCGCAAAGTTTTGCCAGACGTCTTGCAATTTCGGTTTTACCACAACCAGTTGGTCCAATCATCATAATATTTTTTGGAGCAATCTCGTCCCGAATGTCATCTGCAAGTTTAAGACGACGGAAACGGTTTCGGAGGGCTACAGCAACAGCCCTCTTAGCCTTGTCCTGACCGATAATGTAATTATCCAGTTTTTCTACAATTTGTTTTGGTGTAAGGTTTGTATTTTTTTCCATTTTTTCTACCAACTATTCCAAAGTTTCTACAGTAATGTTTTCGTTTGTGTAAATACAAATACTGCCTGCAATATGCAAAGATTTTTCTACAATTTCTTTTGCCGATAAGTCAGATGAATCAAGATAGGCCAAGGCAGCAGAATAAGCGTAATTTCCACCAGACCCGATTGCAATTGCATCGTGTTCAGGTTCAATTACGTTTCCATCACCAGAAATCAAAAGAATCTTATTTTTATCAGCAACCAAAAGCATTGCTTCAAGTTTTTGCAAAGAACGGTCTGTTCGCCAGGCTTTTGCCAGTTCAACAGCAGACCTCATAATATCACCATTATATTCTTTAACCTTTGCTTCAAAACGATCCAATAAAGTAAAAGCATCAGCAACAGAACCTGCAAAACCAGTTAAGATTTTTCCATCATAAATTTTACGAACTTTGCGGGAGTTTCCCTTACAAACAGTTTCTCCCAAAGTACACTGACCATCTCCTGCCATAGCAACCTGACCATTACGTTTTACAGCCAAAATGGTTGTACTTCTAATTTTTGTCTTACTCATAGGTTTAAATATAGAAAGAATAGATAAAAAAGAAAAGTTAAAAAGAAAAATTTATTTGCAGATTATTTCCGGATTATTTCCAAATTATTTGTGACCGCGGGGAATAGCCTTTTTATAAATCGAAATAAGAGATTCTTTTGTAAGATGAGTGTAACGCTGGGTCGTACTGATTGAAGAATGGCCCAACATTTCCTGAACAAGCCTTACATCCGCCCCATTTGCCAGCAGGTTTGTTGCAAACGTATGGCGGAAAGCATGAGGATTGATATGATGCTTAGTCCCATCTTCACCAGTATATTTATCAATAATAAAACGGACACCTCCAACCGTTAAAGGCTGGCCTTTTTGACTTATAAAAACCTGGCGGGTCGGCTGCAAAATATTGTGGGCCTCCAAAACTTTTTTTCTATCTTTAAGATAAAGTCCCAGGGCATTTCTTGCTTCATCAATAAAATAAACAAATCTCTGCTTATTACCCTTTCCAGTCACCTGGGCTCCATGAAAATTATTTATAAAATCATCAAGTTTAAGATTGGTGATTTCGCTGATACGGCAACCCGAAGAATACAACATAGTCAAAAGTGCATAATCCCGACTTTCCCAAAGCAATTCATGTTCCAAAGGCTGGTGACAAAGAATACCAACCTCTTTTTGAGTCATAAAAGCCGGCACCTCTTTTTTAATTTTTACAGTTTTAATTTCCAAGGCAGGATTTTTTTCGATATATCCGAATTTTCTAGCATAAGCAAAAAGAGACCTCGCCGCCGCAATAAAACGATTCACCGAAGCCGAAGCTTTTTTTTCTGTCGAAAGCTGACCTATACAAAGAGAAAGATTTTCCTTTGTGATAGTTTTTATCTCAAGCTCCGGCGTCAAAAAAAACTGCAACTTTTTGAGGTCATTTCCATAGCCAATCACAGTATTTTTAGAAAAGCCTTTCACAGCAGAAAGATAAAGCAAAAATTCATCAGATAATTCAGATAAAGTCATATAAATAATTTTCGGAAAAAACAGAGGAATTTATGAGTGGTTGGGATTTTTTCAGGGCAAATCAGCCACCTAGTCGCCTTACGCAGCTCGCTAACGCTCGGCCTCCTCGGCAGCGCAGCCCCGTCGGAGAAATGCTAAATTCTCCTTTTTATCTAAACTTCCGCCCGCATCAAAACACCCCCAGTTCTTCCTGCTCCGCCTGTGGTGGCTAAACTGCTACAGGCTCCGCCCGACATCACCTCGAACCTTTTACACTTCTCGCCCACTACATAAATTGCAACTTTTAGAGGTTCCATTTACAATAAAAGCACAATAATGCTATATTTCTGGAGTCTTCCATGACAAAAAAACTCAAAATTTTCACACTCGTATCCTTTTTATTATTTTCTATAACGACAAACCTTTTTGCTCAAAAAAAAGCGGTTCAGCCACCATTTACAAAAGGCGTCAACATGACTGGCTGGTTTGAAATCTGGGAAAAAGGCATTCCTAATCTGAATAAATACTCTTACGAAGATTTTCTTAATTTAAAAGAACTTGGCGTGGATGTTGTCCGCCTGCCTGTTCATTTTTATATGATGATGGATGACCAAACCGGCGAAGTTGAAGAAATTGTCTGGGATTATCTGGATCAGGTTTGCGACTGGGCCGAAGAATTAGAAATCTACCTGATTATAGATAACCATTCTTTTAACAGCGGAAAATATCCTTCTGCAAAAGTGGTTAAAAAACACCTTGAAACTGTCTGGCCACAAATTGCAGAACGCTACAAAGACCGCAGCGAATATATTCTCTATGAAATTTTAAATGAACCTCAAATCAGCCAGGAATCCTGGGCCAAAATCCAAAAATATATTCTTTCCTTAATCCGAGAATATGATACAAAACATACTGTTGTAGTAACCGGTGCAGAATGGGGAGGAAGAGACGCTATGATAAAGCTTAAACCTCTCGATGATGATAATTTAATTTACTCCTTCCATTACTATGATCCTTTTTATTTTAGCCACCAGGGAGCATCTTGGTGTAGTGCTGAAATAGAAGCCTTGCACGATATTCCTTTTCCATACGACAAAAACAGAATGCCGGCTCTAGAAGGGGCTGCAAAGGGAAGTTATCTTGAACAAGCCTTAAGAACCGATTATCAAAGAGATGCGACAGAAAAAACTATGCGTGCAAATCTGCAAAATGCAGTAGATTTTTCGATAAAATATGAGGTTCCCGTTTTTGTCGGCGAATTTGGCATTTACAGCAAAGAAGCTCCTTATGAAGATCGCATTACCTGGTTTAAAACTGTTGGAAAGTTTTTCCAGGAATTGGGACTTTCCTACACAATTTGGGGCTATGATGACGGTTTTTCATTTTTTAGAAAAGGTAATCTGGAATATCCTTACGGACTTGACTCTGAAATTTTAACAGCCCTTGATTTTAATGTGCCTGAAGGAGCTGGGACAGAAAACCAAAATCCCCCATCACCTCAAACTTTGCCCCTTGTTTTGTATGATGATTTGCCTGGCAAAAATATCAGAAAAAATGCTTGGTATTCGGGCGAAAATGCGATAATGGCTTCTCAAAAAGGCGATTGCCCTGAAGGAAATTATCATTATCTTCTTTCAAACATTGACCGTTACGGCGTTTTAACTTTTACCTTTGCAAACAGAGATTTGACTGTCGCTTCTGATTTAGAAAATACCTGTCTTCATTTTTACATAAAAACAGAAGACGAAAATCAAAACCTTCAAATCAGATTTATTGAACCGGATACGAAAGACAACATTCCATGGCGTTTTGCTTATGATTTTCCTATTTCTGAATGTACACCCGGAGAATGGTATCTTTGCGAAATTCCTTTGAGCGACTTCACGATAACCGGAGCTTGGTCTAATCTTGACGGAGGAAAATGGTATAGTGTGAATAATGTTAGTTCTGACATTTTTGACTGGTCTAATGTTGAAGGACTCACATTTGTCCCGGAAGCAGCAGACTTAAAGGGTAGCATTTGTTTAGATGATATTAAAATTCTGGAAATATCATCTGAAGATTGATAGAATGCCAAATTTTCACAAATCCGCGCAGGCTACCACATTCACCCCAGTTCCCAAAATATCGTAAATCAAAACATCGCCACGTTTTACAGGTGGTCTGCATTTTGCCCGGCGAACAACTTCCATGCACTGCAAAAGCATATTTTTGGGAACTTCGCCATCAGTTTTTACAGGCAAAACCGCTAAATTCCCATTTTCGACCGCAATTGTTGTTGTCAAAGTTCTAGTCGGATTTTGAAATTCTTTTTGAGCGTACAAAGCCCCCCTTTTACAACCATTATCTTTTACGGAAAGAACTTTTTTTCCACCTTCAAGTTCAATTTCCATATTGCAGCCCATAGGACAAATAATACAAGTCATAGATTTTTTTTCAATCATTCTGCAACCTCCTCTGGAAGTTCAATCGAGACAGTAATGTTATTTTTTACCCTGGCAAGTTGGTCTGGGGAAAGTTCCACCACCTGCATTTCGCCAGGTCTTACAACTTTTTTCTTTACAGATTTAATTTTTTCGTTATTGCTGTAAAATTCGATGTAAACATTTTTGTAAACATCAGTTGAACGAAACATAATCGAAGTATTTGTTTCACTTTGAGTTGAATCAATATATTGAGGAACTGTGTAGCGAACTCGGTTTCCAGGACGGAGGATGATATGCTGATTTTGATTTTTGATTTTGCCCTGAACATATTTTGCAGCATTTTCACCAGCTCGCAGACTTTCGGCAGTTACAAAATCCACCAGGTCGTGAACGTGAACAGTATTTCCGCAGGCAAATATTCCCGGCACCGAAGTCTGCATATGTTCATTTACAAGTGGCCCAGAAGTTGATGAATCAATTGCAACTCCACAGCCTGTAGAAATTTCGTTTTCAGGAATAAGTCCGACAGACAAAAGCAGGGTATCACACTCAACATATTCTTCCGCTCCAGGAATTGCCTTACGGTTAGAATCAACTGCTGCAACAGTAATGCCTTCCACTCTTTCTTTTCCGTGGATTTTTATAATTGTATGACTGAATTTCAAAGGGATATTGAAATTTTCGACACACTGGACAATATTTCGCCTGAGACCTGCAGAAAATGGCATAACTTCGCAAATCATTTTGACTTCTGCTCCTTCCAGTGTGAGCCGTCTCGCCATAATCAGACCAATATCTCCAGATCCCAGAATTACGACTTTTTTGCCAGGAAGATAGCCGTCAATATTTACAAATCTTTGGGCTGCCCCCGCCGTAAAAATTCCAGCCGGCCGACTGCCAGGAATAATTAAAGCCCCTCGTGTTCTTTCCCGGCACCCCATCGCCAAAATTACCGCCTTGGCTTCTATTTCCATCAGCCCGTCCACTGTATTTATGGCAGTAACAAGGTGATTTTTCCCATTCTTCACACTATCATCATCAATATTCTGAACCTGCAAAACCATGGTATCGGTTTTATATTCAATTCCAAGTTCTTCCACCTGGTCGGAAAATCGGGCTGCATATTCAGGGCCGGTCAGTTCCTGGCCAAAATAATGAAGACCAAAACCATTATGAATGCACTGCAAAAGAATTCCACCAATGCGAGTATCTCTTTCTAAAATCAAAATGCTGTCACAACCAGCTTTTTTTGCAGAAACAGCCGCTGCCATTCCGGCAGGACCTCCACCTATAACTACAATATCGTATTTCATATCTGCTCCCATTTTTCCAAAAGGCTTGCAATCACAAGAAAACAATCAGACACCAGCCAGGATTTTCACACCAGCCAATCGAAGATGATTTTTTAAGATGCCCTTTACCTGGTTTTGCAATTCAAAATATACGAACAACCGCCATTTTTCGTGACGCTGGTCATCGGGATTTTGCACTCCCGGCTGATAATTTCCGTACCCCTTGGCGAACAAAAACCACTCTGACACCGCCCCATTCCAGCCCTAGTTCGGCGTTTTACCCCGTCCAAATCTCTAGCCCCCACAGGAGACTTTATTGCAGCTACTATTTCAGCCTCTGTGATTGACTCACACCGGCAAATTATCCTGCCATACAGGGGATTTTCTTCAATCAACTGGGCTTTTCTTTCCCTGCTGGCATTTTTAAAAGATTCAATTCCCTTGCGAACACCTATAAAATCCGGATTTTTTTCAAATTTTACAGCTTTATTTGTCAAAACTTTTTCCACCAAATCAGCAACATAAAGACCAATGGCAGGGGCAGCTGAAAGCCCTGGTGAGCAAATCCCAGCCACATTTATAAATTCTTTTACATTTTCATCTTCTTCGATAATAAAATCGTTTACAGGCGAACCGTCCTCATTGTAAGCAATAGCACGCAACCCAGCAAAAGAATTGATTACATTTCTACGCGGAATATTTGGAATCGTTTTTTCTGATTTTTGGAATACCAGATTTTGCCCTTCCGCCGTAGTCTCGGTGGCAGATTTATCTTCACCATCAAAAGCGGTCGGCCCCGAAAGAATATTGCCGTCAACAGTCGGAGTCACAAGAATCCCTTTTCCCATTTTGTCAGGCGTCTGAAAAAGGGTGTGATTAGCAAGATTTCCACATTTATTATCCAAAAGATAATATTCGCCCCTTCGTGGCTTTATGATAAAGTGCCTTGCACCTGCCATTTCCGAAATCTTATCAGCAAAAAGCCCAGCCGCATTTACCAGGCACTTAGTTTTTATATCACACTTACCGGTATGAATTATAAATTCACCATTTTGAGACCTGGTGATTGACTGAACTTCGTGTTCCAAAAAGAGTTTTACTCCATTCATAACCGCATTTTCCGCAATCGCCCAGGTCGCCTGGTAAGGACTCACAATTCCAGCAGTTTCGGAAAGTAAAGCCCCCACAGCTTCTTCCGAAACATTTGCTTCCATTTTTCTAAGTTCTTTCTGACCGATTATGCTGAGTTTTTTTACGCCATTTGCAAGTCCCCGCTCATACAGTTTTTGAATGTGAATCATATCTTCATCACAAAAAGCCAGAACCAGAGAACCGTTATTTTTGTAATCAAAATGCAGCTGGCGGGAAAGTTCAGAATACATGGCAGTACCTTCCACGTTTAATTTTGCCATCAAAGTTCCAGGTCTTGCGTCAAATCCTCCGTGGATAATCCCAGAATTTGCCTTTGAAGTTCCGCAGGAAACATCGCTGGCCTTCTCAATCATACAAATATTTAGTTTATATTTAGAAAGTTCTCGGGCTATGCAGGAACCTACAATGCCCGCCCCGATTATCGCAACATCGTAAATCAAAATGTGCCCCCTTAAAATCACCACCTTCCAGGTGCAGTCCTTGCCCTGGTGGATAAATATCCACCTGGTAGAAAAATGACAGCTAAATCACCACTCACGAAGTATTTCCCTTACTCCGCCCAATTCTTTGTTCTTTCTACAGCCTTTTTCCAGCCTTTGTAAAGTTGTTCTCTCTTTTCATCACTCATTTCCGGCTCAAAAACCTTGTCAGTTTCTCTGCTAGAAAGGATTTCGTCCTTACTTTTCCAAAAGCCAGTTGCAAGACCTGCCAGATAAGCAGCCCCCAGAGCCGTTGTTTCTACATTTTTTGGTCTAGAAACTTTTGCATTCAAAATATCAGCCTGGAACTGCAGCATCACATCACTAACACAAGCCCCACCATCGACATTCAAAGTTTTAATTGGAGTTCCTGAATCACTTACCATGGTATCCAAAACATCCCGAACCTCATAGGCGATTCCCTCCAAAGCGGCCCTGCAAATATGGGCTTTTTTCACACCCCGCGTAAGTCCTACAATCGTTCCCCGAGCATACATATCCCAATAAGGAGTTCCAAGTCCAACAAAAGCCGGCACAAGATATGCACCATTTGAATCAGGCACAGATTCTGCCAGCCTGTCAATTTCTGCTGCGGAAGAAATAAGTTCAACTTCATCACGCAGCCATTTGATTACAGCCCCACCAATAAAAACTGAACCTTCCAGGGCATATTCAATTTTTCCATTCATACCCAGGGCGATTGTCGTAAGTAATTGTTTTGAAGCCACTGCTTTATCCCCAGTATTCATCAGCATAAAACAGCCGGTTCCATAAGTATTTTTTGCATCCCCCTTGTTAAAACAGCCCTGCCCAAACAAAGCCGCCTGCTGGTCTCCCACTGCCGAAGCAATCGGCACATCAAAACCACAGATTTCAGGGTCAGTATTGCAATAAATTGCAGAAGAATCTTTTACTCGCGGAAGAATGCACTGTGGAATGTTTAAAAGTTCGAGGAGTTCTTTATCCCAACAAAGGTCGTAGATATTAAAAAGCATGGTTCGGCTGGCATTGGTATAATCCGTAACGTGGGCTTTACCACCGCTAAGCTTCCAGATAAGCCAGGTATCAATCGTTCCTGCCAAAAGCTGGCCTTTTTCAGCTTTTTCGCGGGCTCCAGGAACATTGTCCAAAATCCATTTTATTTTTGTGGCAGAAAAATAAGCATCAATTAAAAGCCCGGTTTTTGCCCGGATTTTTTCAGTCCAACCATTTTTTTTCAGAGATTCACAAAAATCTGCAGTCCGGCGGCACTGCCAGACGATAGCGTTGTAAACAGGCTTTCCGGTAGACTTATCCCAAATCACAATAGTTTCACGCTGATTTGTTATTCCGATTGCAGCAATTTCATCATATCTGATTTCTTTTTCGATCAAAAGATTTTGCAGAACTTTTAACTGACATTTAAAAATTTCTTCAGCATCGTGCTCTACCCAACCAGGTTGCGGATAAAACTGACTAAATTCCCTTTGATTTGCCCCCAAAGGATTTCCATTTTTATCATAAAGCACTGCACGGCAGGAAGTTGTTCCTTCATCCAGTGCAATTACGTAGTTTTTTGCCATAAGAATTTATTCCTACTTATGGACAACTGTAAAAATTGCAATTTTTACAGTTGCCCATATTATTATTCTTCCTCAGCCGAATGCAAGTAATCACAATCAGGATTGATACAAGATTTATAAGCCCCGTTCTTTTTGTCGAATTTTTCAACAAGGAACCAGCCACATTTTGGACAATACTGATCTATTGGCTTAAAGTGAGAAATAAAAGTACAAGTTGGATAATTTGTACAGCCAAAGAAAGATTTTCCCCGGCCCTTTGTTTTTCGCTCAACAATTTCACCATCCTTACAAAGAGGACATTTTGCCAGTGGAATCGATTTTGTGTTATGACACTCAGGGAAGCCAGAACAAGCCAAGAAAAATCCGAAACGACCAAGTTTTTTAACCATAGGCTTACCACAAAGTTCACAAACCTTGTCGGTCTGCTCATCAAGGAAGCCTTTTATGCTTTCCTGGTGCTCCATTACATCATCAACCCGCTTTTTGAAAGGATCGTAAAAATCAGAAAGAATTGAATTCCAGACCAATTTTCCTTCTTCCACTTCGTCCAGTTCATTTTCAACTTTGGCAGTAAATTCTTCATTAATTACTTCAGGAAAACTTTCCACCAGAATTTTATTAATCATACGCCCAAGCTGGGTTGGAACAAGCTGTTTATTTGAACGAGTTACATAATAGCGGTCAAGTAAAACCGAAATAATCGTAGCGTAAGTTGAAGGACGGCCAATTCCCTTTTCTTCAAGCATGCGGACAATGGAAGCGTCGGTATAGCGGGCAGGCCCCTGGGTAAAATGCTGCTCAGGGTGGAAATTATCAACATGAACTTCTTCACCTTCTTTCAAAGCCGGCAATGAAGATGACTTTTCCTCTTTTGATGATAAAAGTTTAATTACCTGGTAAAAACCTTTTTCAGCAATTTTTGAAGCAGCCACGCGGAAAGTTGCTTCCCCTGCCGCAATTTCAACAGACGTTGTCACCATCTTTGCATTTGTCATCTGAGAAGAAACAAATCTTTCCCAAATAATCGAATACAGACGGAACTGATCATGGCTAAGATATTCCTTTATAGAATCCGGAGTATAAGAAACATAAGTCGGGCGGATACCTTCGTGGGCGTCCTGGGCAGATTTTCCTACCGCATAGTGAATTGCCTCTTCAGGAAGTTCAGAAGGATGATTTTTTGACAACCAGTCCCTGACATCTGCCAAAGCCGTTTCCGAAATGCGCACAGAGTCGGTACGCATATAAGTGATAAGACCGACGTGATTAGAACCAATCTGAATACCTTCGTAAAGCTGCTGGGCAATCTGCATAGTTTTGCGGGAAGTAAAGCCCAAACGGTTAGCCGCAGCCTGCTGGAGTTTAGAAGTTGTAAATGGAGCTTTTGGTCTTACAGTCTTTTCAGTTTTTTTGATTGAAGAAACTTTACAAGGAGAATTTTTGATTTTCTCCATAATGTCCTTTACCGCATCTTCAGATTTTAATTCAGGATTTTCTCCCGCGTATTTTACAAGCTGGGCAGTAAAAGCCGATTTTCCTTTTGTAAAATCCGCATCCAAAGACCAATATTCTTCCGGTAAAAAGTCCTCAACTTCTTTTTCTCGTTCACAAATCAGGCGGAGGGCAACAGACTGAACACGTCCAGCCGAAAGTCCATTTTTTACTTTTGCCCACAAAAGAGGACTCAGATTATAACCTACAAGGCGATCCAAAACGCGACGGGCTTTTTGGGCATCAACCTTGGACTCAATAATTTCCCCTGGATGTTTTACCGCTTCTGTAATGGCAACAGGAGTAATTTCATTAAAAACAATACGATTTATTTTTGCTGACGTTTTATCTTTCAAAGCTCGGTTCAAATGCCAGGCAATAGCTTCTCCTTCGCGGTCATTATCGGATGCCAGCAGGACAGTTTCTGATTTTTTTGCTTCCCGCTGTAATTCCTTTAAAAGTTTAGCCTTGCCCCTCACAGTGATGTATTCCGGCTGAAAGCCATTTTCAATATCAATAGCCATTCTCGATTTTGGCAAATCAATAAGATGTCCGACCGACGCCC
>CAVFQN010000067.1:13803-22419 GCA_963624615.1 Treponemataceae bacterium
CCCTTACCACATAGCCAGGCCCTAAATATTTTTCGATAGTGTGAGCCTTAGTTGGGGATTCTACAATTACCAAAGTCTGTGGTGTTTTTGCCTTTTTCGTAGTTTTCTTAGATGTTTTCTTTTCAGCCATAATTTTTCCTGTTCGACCTTACACTTCAAACAAAAAACCCTGAACAAAATCATTTTTTCTTGTTCCAGGACATTCCGTCAAAGCGTTACAAAAATCATTATAATTTTCAATAACAGCCGCCCCTGCTTCCAGGAACTTCGTTATTGTATTTTCAATTTTATATTTACTCACCCGACCAGCTGCAAAATCTCTTTCCAGCTGATTTTTCACAATTTCAGCAATTTTCAAAGCTGAAGACGAAAATCCTGCCTTATGGAACAAAAGATCCCGGTTATATTCCAGGGCAAAATCTGCAGTAATCAAAGCCCCGCTTCCATTTGGTGCTTCTATTACCACTGTTGCCGGCGACAAACCTGCAATAATTCTGTTCCGTCCGACAAAGTGCCAGTTAGCCATCTGCAAACCAGGTTCGTATTCACTTATGATACAACCGCCAGTCTGCAAAATTTTGCCAGCCATTGTTTTATGACAGGCCGGAATCACATCATCAATACTACTTGGAATTACTGCAATAGTTCTCCCAATTTTCGAAGGATCAATCTGCTTATCTAAACAATCAAAATAAGCATCCATTGCCCCTTGATGTGCAAAACCATCAGCTCCGTTTGCAAGTCCGCTCACAACGTTGCAGCCATTCATAACTGCATCATAAGCAAACTGCCTGGCAGCCATTTTTCCCTCCTGGGACAAACGCCTGGTTCCAACGACAGAAACAGAATGCTGGCATAACAGAGACTGATTTCCACGACAAAATAAAAGATAAGGAGGATCTGCAATTTGCCTTAAAAGTTCAGGGTAATCATCATCATCATTCAAAATCACCCTGACATTCAAAAGTCTGCAATAATACAAGGCTTTTTGGGCCATTCGCAGATTTTCAGAACCATTCCAAACCTCATTTTTTTTAATATCGCGGTTTATGATTTTTTCAATCTCTTCTATAGACAGTAATGCAAGGGAGTGAGAACTGTCAAGTTTTTTTGCTAAAATTTTCTTTTCGGAATAACGTAAAAATGTAAGTCGATTTAAAGAAAGGTTTAAAAGTAGTCTTTCATCAGTTGGTTGAATAAGCTGCATCAAGTACTATTTTTTTATTCTCCTCTGCGGTTGCTTTTGTTTCGGCAGATTTTGTTGTTGCTATGATTTTATCATACATATCAGCTGACTTATCAAATTCATAAGTTGAATAATAAGCCCTAGCCAGCACAAACATAGCGTCTATATTTCTTGTATCAATTGAAATGGCTTTTTCCAGATGAGGAATTGCTTTTTCAGGCTCTTCAAGTTCAAATACGTAAAGTACGCCCAGCCCATACAAGGCACGAACATATTTATCTTCAATCGAAATCGCCCTCAAATAAGATTCTTCCGCAAGTTTAAGATAATTAAACTTTACCTCAGTACTTCCACTTCCTCCAAAATCCATTGAAGCATGCGACATATAACCGGCACAAACTCCAACATAATAATACAAGTTTTGGTTATCAGGATAATATTTCAAAGCTTCCTGGAAACATTTTAAAGCTTCTCCATACATTTTCTGATCCAAATAGCGGGTTCCCAAAATTTTATACCAGATTCCAACCTGCCCATTTGCAAGCTGAACATCGGCAGCCCTTTCTCCGTATTTTTTGATAGCCTCTTTTAGTTCTTCAACGCTAGTAGGATTAGAAACCCCTTCTTCCATTTTCTGATAGCGGAGAATAGATTTATTAGAAACCTCACAGGAAATAAAAGATAATAATAAAACAACCCCTGGTACAAGCAAAAACAAGTTTTTTTTCATTTTCCACCTTTTTTTTTACATCTTAAAATATTTTCTATGAGCTTCTTCCAGCTGACTATCGGTAACATGGGTATAAATTGTCGTTGTACTCAAATCACTATGTCCCAACAACTCCTGCACCGATCGTAAATCAGCCCCACCAGCCAATAAATGAGTTGCAAAAGAATGCCGCAAAGTATGTACTTTTGCAGAAATCCCACTCATCTGCTCCAGAGCCTGAAATCTTTTCCAAACCCCTTTTCTAGAAATAGGCTCGCCTCTATAATTTACAAACAATTCTGCAACATTTCTACCATTTGTAAACTGAGGGCGAACATCTTCCAGATAAATTTGAATTTTTTTCAAAGCTGTATCACCAAAAGGAACAATTCTTTCCTTATCACCTTTTCCATGAACCAAAATTAAATGCTCATCCATATGGACATTTACAAGTTTTAAATCACAAGCCTCGCTAATTCGCAAACCGCAGGAATAGATAAGTTCAAACAAGGCATCATCTCTAATTCCGCTCGGAGTCGTCTTATCAATACAATCCAACAGAGCGTCAATTTCTTCTACAGTCAAAACTTTTGGCAAATTCCGCGAAGCTTTCGGTTTATCAATCAAAAGAGCCCGATTTTCATCCCAAAAGCCTTTTCTCACCAGGTAATCACCCAAAGCTCGAAGTCCGGAAATATCTTTTGCAATTGTGATTTCAGAACAACCATCACACTGCCGCTTAACAAGATAATACATCAAATTTTGAGCAGTAACTTCCCTCAGCTTGATTTTCTCTGTCGCAAGCCAGTTCAGAAATTCTTCTGCCGAAATTTTATATGTCAAAGCAGTTTGCTCAGCATCCCTTTTTACAAGAATTAAATCTGAATAAAACTGATTTAAAAAGGCAGGAATGGTCATTAAATCAATCCTCTAAAGTTAGAAATATAGAAAAACTAATCGTCTGTTAGTCTGATTGTTTTTCCAAATTCTGCCTTGTTATTCCAAATTGCAGGAGTAGACAAATCATTAGGATTTGGATTAAAACCTGTAGGCGGCTGCTGATATGTTTTTCTAGAAACAAAAGTTCCAGAATTAGCCTGATCATTATCAAACAAACCTGCCGACAAAGAACCTGTTTTATCTTTTTCCGGAGATTTTTCAACCTCACTATCTTTTTTTGCAGCAAAAGAAACAGGTGATTTTGAACCAGCAGAATTTCTGTGCAACAAACGATCTAAATCTGATGATGGAACAACATTATCAGGCAAAACTCTAGGCTTTTCTTCTTCTGCTGCAGCTTCAATTTTTGCTTTTTGTTCAGCCTTATTGCCTTCAAAACCAGTTGCAATTACAGTTACGCTGATTTTGCCTTCCAATTCCGGCTGGGTAACCTGCCCCCAGAACATATTATAATCTTTATCAGCTGATGCAGAAACGATTCTACAGATTTCGCCCACCTCTGACAGAGTAATTTCTTCAGAACCACAAATATTAATAAGCAGATTTTTTGCCCCATCAATTTTTGAATCTTCCAGCATAGGATTATTGATTGCATTGTAAGCAGCGTCTGTTGCCCGGTTTTCGCCTTCGCCAATACCAATACCAAAAATAGCATTTCCCTGACCGGCCATTGCATTACGAACATCAGCAAAGTCTGTATTAACATCTCCAGGATTTGTGATGATATTTGAAATACCTTCAACGCCCTGGCACAAAACTTCATCAGCCTTGCGGAAAGACTCTTTTACGGTAAGATTTTTATCAATATTTTTAAAAAGCTGTTCATTCGGAATAACAATAAGGGAATCAACCTGCTCGTGGAGTTTTTTTAAACCTTCTTTTGCCTGCCTCATGCGGACATTGCCTTCAAACTCAAAAGGAGTTGTTACAACGGCAACTGTAAGACAGCCCAGTTCTTTTGCAATTCTAGCAACGACAGGGGCAGAACCAGTTCCAGTTCCTCCACCCATTCCGGCTGTAATAAAAACCATATCAGCCCCACGCAGCTGATTTGTGATTAATTCTTTATCTTCTTCGGCAGCCTGTTCACCAACTTCTGGTTTTCCGCCAGCACCAAGACCTTTTGTCACCTTTTGACCAATAGCCAGGCGAATTTTTGCATTTGACCGCCCCAAAGCCTGCAAATCAGTATTCAAAACAATAAATTCGACATTGCTTAGTTCACGCGAAATCATACGGTTAACGGCATTTGAACCACCGCCACCACAGCCCACAACTTTAATTACAGTCGGACTGCTTGCATTTACAGATTGTGAATAGTTAGAATCGTCATCTACAATAGAAATACCGAGATTTCCCATATATTGCCTCCCACTTTTTTTACCGCTTCCTCAGGCGGCATCCCCTTCAATACTAGTTTTTATTTCTAAAACAAAGATTTAAATACTTTTTTCAAAAATCCGTCACCAGATTTCTGTTTATCTTTTTTTACAGAATGATGTTTTGACCTGTGTTTTGAATCTCGCCCTTGAATTAAAGATTTATTTGCAAGCACAAGGCCAATTGCAGTCGCAAAATCAGGACGGCGGTAATCTTCTGGAATTCCCCCAAGATTTTCTGGAACGCCCAAGCGAACTGATGATGTTTTAAAAACATTCTGAGCCAGGTCTATCACACCATTCATCATAGCTCCACCACCAGTCAAAATAACATTTCCGGAAAGTTCTTTGATAGCCTCATTTGTATTTTTTACAATAGCAGCTTTTACCATTGTAAAAATCTGTTCCATACGAGCCTGAATAATCGGACAAAGTTCAGACTGCATCATAATATCAGGAGCCCGGCCACCAACACCAGGCAAAATAATTTCCATATCATTTTCTGGAGTGATATTTTCAATCCAGCAGCAACCATTTTCAACTTTAATTTTTTCTGCTGTAGAAACAGAAATCCCTGTTACAACCGCAATATCATTAGTAACAAGATTTCCACCAACAGGAACCGAAGCCGTACTGATAGGAGCACCTTTATACAAGACCAGAACATCTGTTGTTCCAGCCCCCAAGTCAATCAAAATAGAACCTAGTTCCATTTCATCCTGGTGACAAACTGATTGGGTTTGAGCCAAAGTTTTAAGCATCACCCCGTCAAGAGTGTAGTCGGCCCTGGAAATACAAGAACGGATATTCTGGATGATTGTTTTTGCAACCGTAACCATGTGGACTTCTGCCTCAAGACGAGTTCCCATTCTGTGAATAGGGTCTTGAATTCCGCCAATTCCATCAACAATATAATTTTGTGGGATTACGTGAAGTTTTTCCCGGTCATCAGGGACTTTGATAGCCGTTGCACATTCGATTACCCGCTCAACATCCGCCCTGGAAATTTCTTTTGTAGATTTATTTGTAGAAGAAACAGGAACAGTTCCCCGCGAATTCTGACTTTCAATCTGAGAACCACCAATCGCAGTAATTACAGACTCAACGGTCGTTCCAGCATTTTGTTCAGCCGCATCAATTGCTTCTTTTATGGCAGCCTTAGCATCTTCAATATTTACAATAACACCGTTTCTAAGGCCGGCAGATTTTCTAGAAGCTGTTCCTGCAATCCGAACATCATTTGTATCAGGATCAATTTCACCAATTGCAACCCTAATTACACTAGTTCCAATATCGAGTCCAACAATCTTATCATCTGCCATTTCTAAAAAAACCCCTATACTGCCTGTTTTTGCACTTTTTAGTTGCTTCTAGTTCTATACGAAACTGAACCATATCGCAAATCAACTTCCGAAACATCACTTCCAAGCTGATTTACTACATCGAGTACTACCATCATATACTTTAATGCGTCTTCATTCAATGCACGGTCAGTCAGAACTTTTACCCTTGATTGTGATGGAATCAAAGCCAGCTCATAATTACCAGATTCTTTTGGCAAAACGCAAATTTCCGAAATACCTGCAAAATACTTTTGAGGAAGACTGCTGATTTTAGAAATTTGGTCAATTAAAGGTCTGTATTTTGAAGGAATTCTCATTCCCTGTGACATATATTCAACAGGAAGTCCAGAAATAATAGGAATTTCTGATTTTTCTGCATTTTTATCAGTTTTTCCAGAAAAAAGGACCCCATTTTTATCTATTTGCATAGCCGATGTAGCTCCGTCTGAAGCCACAAAAGTTAAAGCAACAGGTTTTCTCTCTTCAACTTTAATGAAAATTTTATCAGGGAATTTTTTCACCACAGAAACATGGTCAATTCCTGCATCTGATGAAATAATTGCCACTGCCTGATTCACATCAAAATCAAACCAGTTGGTGCTGTTCATTGGCAAGAGCATTTTAGCAATTTCTTCGGCAGAATAATTTGATTGACCGGTTACAGTTACTTTTGGGCTAGAAAAACTTGGCATAATATATCTATAGATTACGAGTTCACCAATCAGCAAAAAGCAAAAAATGCAAAATAAAATTTTAATAACTTTTACTTTTCTGTCAGATTTTGATTCTGCTTCATCTGCATCATTTTCTGAGGTTAAAAAATAATCCTTATCTAAGTAATCATCCGTAACTAAAACTCTCAAATCACTCATTTTTCACAAATCCACCTGTTTTTAATTTTTCCATAAAACACTAAAACTTTCATAAGTTTTTAGACTCTTCTATAAATGAGAAAGTTCTTCTAAAGAAAATTCGTCATTTTCAAAACTTTTTTCACTACTATTTTCACAACGCGAAGTATTTATCAAAAATCCGCACATTGCTAATGTCACAATTATTGATGAGCCTCCAAGCGAAAAGAAAGGCAAAGGAATACCAGTTGAAGGCAGTAATCCGCAGACAACCATGGTATTTACCACCGACTGCAAAAAGATGATTGAAACACACCCAAATGAAGCATAAGCCGAGAAACGGTCCGGACACGACACTGCCGTACGGTAGCCTTGCCAGGCAAAAAATCCAAGCAAAATAAAATAGATTAAGACCCCGCCAAACCCCATGGCTTCTGCCCAGCCGGCAAAAATATAGTCTGCCTGAATTTCTGGAATTGAGTTAATTCTCACAAGTCCGCTTCCAATCCCACTACCCCAAATTCCACCAGCCGAAATCGCTCTTTTTGCGGCCAAAGCCTGGTAGTTTACAGTTGAACCAAATTCATCAGGGCGAATCCAACCAATAATACGCTGAATGCGGTAAGGTTCCAGGGTTATCATCAAAAATACTGCAGGAATTGCCAAAAACAAAAATGGCCAAATCCAGCGGAGTTTTGCCCCGGAAACAAAAAACATAAGGATTCCAACAACTGTAATAAAAACCCCGGTGGAAAAATCTTTTTGTGCAAAAACAATTCCCACAAAAACTAACAGTCCAATAACGCAAGGCAAAACTGTCTTGTCATCCGGATTTTCAATTTCTTCCTGCTTATCAAAATAATTTGCCAGGAACAAAACCATGGCAAATTTTATCAATTCCGAAGGCTGGAAGGTAAAATTTCCCGGCAACCGCAGCCATCTTCTTGCCCCATTTTTTTCAATCGAAAGCGGTTTTATAAATGTCAAAAGACACAGGACAAGCGAAAAAATCACAATAACCGAAATGATTTTTCTTACATATTTGATGTCTATCAGCATAAACGCAAAAAATAAAACAAAACCTACGAGAGAGCTGATAAGCTGGCGTTTTACAAAATACAAGGCATCGTCAAAAACGCGGAGGGCATAATTTTGAGAACAAACGAAAAGGGTAAAAATTCCAAGCCCCCACAAAAGCAGGATTGAAATTAAAAGCCCCATATCAATTTTGTGATAATTTTCCGATGGTTTATTTGCATAAAACGTAAACTGACTCATTTTTTCCGCCTATGCTTCCATCACCAGAAGAGGAACCAGTTTTTCCAATTCCATACTGTGAGAACCTTTTAATAAAATCACATCATTTTCTGCCGCAAGATTATTTATTTTGCAGGCAATATCAGAAAAAGATTTTTCATCATTTTTTTCATACCAGAAGGCATTTTCTTTTTGGGTTAATAAATCAAAACCAAACTTAATTTCCTGACCAATCATAAAGACATAATCAGGACAAACTCTATTCACCGCCTGGCCGACTGCTTCGTGAGATTTTTTTGATTCCCCACCAAGTTCCTTCATATCCGCCAGAACAAAAATTTTCTTACCAATTTGTTTCAGACTATTGCAAAAATCAATTACTTTGAGCATTGAATCCAGATTTGCGTTGTAACAATCCTTAATCAAAACTGCATTTTTGTGATTTTTGAGCAAAACCTGTTTTGTTTCCATTCGTCCAGACATTGCAGCCACATTTTCCAGGCCGGTTTTTATTTCGCTAGAGCCGATTCCCAGTTCTTTTGCACAAGCAATTACGGCCAAAGCATTTACGTAGTTATAATCTCCAGAAAGTGGAAGGTGGATTTTTTCACCATCAAGTGCAAAAACAGAACCAAAAAGCCCCTTATCTTCGATAAATTTTACCCCTGACTGATTTTCCGAAATACCGCGGCCAAATTTTACCTTTTTGCCCTTTACATTTTCACAACAAAAATCCCCATAAGAATCTTCAGAGCAGACAAAAGCCGTCCCACTTGCAGGAATATAGTCCAAAGATTTTCGCTTTTCTTTTGCGATATTTTCCCTGCTCCCCAAAATTCCAATATGAGCAGTTCCAATATTTGTGATGATTCCGTATTGTGATTTCCAGACTTTTGAAATTTCACCAATTTCATTTTGCCGGTTCATTCCC
>CAVFQN010000067.1:22429-24986 GCA_963624615.1 Treponemataceae bacterium
TCCGCGGATTTTAAATACAGACAAAGGAAGTCCTGTTTCCGAATTAAAATTTCCTTTTGTAAAAGCAACACCATCTTCGCCAAAATGTTGTTTACAAACAGAAACCAACATTTCTTTTGTCGTAGTTTTTCCACTTGAACCAGTAATGCTAACTCGAATCATATTCTGGGCAACTTTATTTACATAAGCTTCTGCAGCATCCTGTAGAGCATTCAAAGTATTTTCCACTGCAACAAAACAAGTTCCAGGATTTTCCATCGCAAGTTTATCATAAAATTTCGGATTACTTTCGTATTCAGATTTATTTAGTAAAACAACCGTTGCATTTTTTTTCAAAACATCAGGGATATATTTATGACCATTTTGGAATTCCCCAACAAGAGGAACGAACATACATTTTTTTTCAGGCGACACATTACGGCTATCAGTCTGGACATCATCAAAAAAACAATCAGCCCGACCTATCTGCTTTCCTTTTACAGCACAAAGCAATTCATCTTTTAAAAGCAACGAACCAGTCATTTTTTCTCCCCTGTCATCTCTACGCGAACAATATCTTCAGATTCAGCCTTGTGCATTCCCAATTCTTCCACCGCAATTTTTTCAATCCGATCGGCACTAGAAAGAACTGCAATATCGCTCACCAGTTTTTTATTTTCTTCAATTAGTTTTTCCTGTTTTTTTTCAAGTTCCCGAATTTCTTTTGTTAAACTCGTATATTGTTTTGCCTGCCCTGCATACAAACACAGCATAGTCGGAATTGATAAAACCAGGAGACAAATCAAAATTTTAAACAAGACATCGCGAACTTTACTTTTCATTTTAGTAGCCTATAACTCCCGCAAAATGATATTCAGTATCATCTTTTAATTTTCTGATTACCCGAAGTTTTGCACTCCTTGACGGGGAATTCATTTTTACCTCTTCCTCTGTCGGGATAAGAGGTTTTCTGGTGATTAATTCCGCACATTTTTTTCCTCCGCACCGACAAACCGCAACTTCTGGCGGGCAAACACATTCTTTTCCCAAATTTCTAAAATAATTTTTGACAATTCTATCTTCCAGCGAATGAAAGGTGATTACCCCCATTTTTCCGCCAATTTTAAGATTAGAAAAAGCGTTATGAAGGGCGTCCGGCAGCCTTTTTAATTCACCATTTACTGCAATTCGCAAAGCCTGGAAGGTTCTCGTCGCCGGATGAATATTTCCATACCGGTAATTTCCAGGAACTGCATTCCAGATGATTTCGGCAAGTGCCTTAGAAGATTCAATTTTCCCACCCGCACGAGCATCCACTATGGCTTTGGCAATTCTACGACTCAATTTTTCTTCGCCATACAAATAAATTAAATCTGCAAGTTTTTCTTCCGGCAAATTATTCACTAAATCGGCAGCCGAAGTTTGACTATTTTCATTCAACCGCATATCAAGTTTTTCATCATACCTGAAAGAAAATCCTCTTTCCGATTTTTCGTAATGAAAAACAGAAATTCCAAGATCAAATAAAATTAAATCAGGTTTTTCGTATTCAGGAGGATAATTTGCATAAAAATCATTAAACCAGCCGTTAAAAAAATGAACCCTGTCACCAAATTCAGACAAACGTTCTTTTGCCTTAGCCTGGATTACACAATCAGCATCCAAACCAACAACAGAAAGCCCGGGATATTTTTTCAGGAAATTATAAGTATGGCCGCCCTCACCTAGAGTTGAATCAATCATCAAACAATGATTTTCATAAGGTTCGCCCACTGGAGAAAGATATTCTAAACACTCATTCAACAAAACCGGAGTGTGTACGATTTCCACTTTTAATTCCCACCTTTTTATTTTTATAAATTACAAAATTACATCGAAGATGATTTTTTAGAGATACCCTGAACTTGTTTCAGCATCTCAGAAATTTATATCATTAAATTCTTCTGCCGCATCTCGGAATGAATCCTCTGTAGCAGTTAAATATTCTTTGTAAGTCTGCGCATCCCAAAGTTCCATATACTTCGCAATACCCAGTATTGTGCAGTCTTTTGAAAGATTGGCATATTCGCGTAAACTCTGCGGGATAGAAAGTCGGCCATTTTTATCGAACTCGACAGGTTGTGCAGGTGCAATAAAATGACGCACAACATTCAAGCTCTTACTTTTCATCATTGAAGCATTTGACATCAATTTTGATTGAAAATTTTCCCATTCTTCAGCAGTAAAAAGCCATAAGCAGCGATCTAAACCCTTGGTAACCATAACTTCATCTTGATTTACAGCCGTTCTCAATTTCGCGGGGAATGAGACTCGCCCTTTATCATCAATAGAATTATTGTATTCACCAGTTAAAAGATTCATACCCACTTATTACCACTTTTTACCACTATTTCCCACTTATTCACCATTTTATACCAATTTTTTCTAAAGTCAACGGGTTTTTATGCCAATAATTAAGAAAAATGTCATTTTTTTTTCGGGGAATTTCTAAAATCTGCAATTTTAGTGGTAAATCCGAAAATACGTCATTTTAAATCTTGCCATTTCAAGACTTAGAGATGACACTAAGAATGAGGAT
>CAVFQN010000068.1:0-4833 GCA_963624615.1 Treponemataceae bacterium
GGTTTACTTACTAAAATTCCCCTAGTCATCTCTTTTTTTTACATATATAATCTGTTAGAATATAGGCAACTAAGTTTTGAATTTTTTGAAAAAAAATTTATTAAGGAGATTTTTTTATGAAAAAACACTTTTTCAGTTTGATTACAATCTTTGCTTTGATTGGGTCAATGATTTTTACAGGCTGTAATTCTCTTTTGAATAAGTCAAAGGATGATGCAAAATGTTCTTTTTCAATTAGTGAAGATGTAGCCCGTACCATTTATGATGATGCTTCTGAACTTGTTGAAGGTGAAGAAGTTTTGGTTGATATCACCGTAACATGCTCGCCAAATGGTGTAGTACAGACGAAGTCTATTACTTCTTTGGATGATTTTGCAGACTTGAAATTTACTTTTGGAGAACTTTCTACAGAAGAAGAATACGATTTTGATGTAAAAGTTCTGGTTAATGAAAATATTACACTTTACAAGGGTAGTGCAACTAAGGTCCTTCCTGAAGAAGATGTAACTAAACAGGTTTCAATTACCCTCGAAAAAGCTTATGAACTTGCAAAGCCTGCCCTTACAATTACGTACGATGGTAGTGAAGTTTCAGGTTCTGTTAGAGCTAATACTGGTGATATGTTGACAGTTAATGTAAGCCCTTCTACAGGTGATGAATATTTAAGTACTGTAAAAACAACTGTCACTCTTAGAGGCGGAGACGCCCCTGTAAATAAAGAAGTAACAGGAAACGGTTCTGTAGAATTTGAAATTGTGCAAGAAACAAATTATACACTTTTTGCTACATCAAACCTTCTTGACGGTAAGTTTCGTTCTGGAAGAGGAGAAGAAGTTTCTCTCCAGGTAAAAAAGCAGTACCCAACAACAAAGTATGCTTTGTACGGTGATAAAGTAAAATTTTATGATGCAAATTCACTTCCAACTAGTGCAACAAGCAACATTTTTTCGGACGGTGCAATCTCTTACAGTGATTTTACCTATGATGATTCTGGTAATTTTTATGTATTTGCGACTGACTATGATACCGAATATAAACTCAAAGCGTATAAAAATCCTAGCCAGGAATCTGGAGCCACTAATAATTCTATTGCAGAATTTACTACTTCAACTTCAAGTGTTGATTTCCAGAACGCCTATGCCCTGTATGATATGGAAAGCCAGTATTTTTATTTGCTTTCTATGACTAAGGATATTTACACAGGGATGTCCACAACACCATCTGACATTACGATAGAAAAGTATAGTACTTCATTCAACAAAGAATTTTCTGCTACAATTTCACGTCCTGAAAATTACGCTTTTGTTGGTCGTCCTGCTGTTTCAAATAATATTCTGTATGTATTCTTGGCAGATATTGAAGAAGAAAGTGAATATACAACAAAAGGTAATGTTTATTTAGCAAAGGTAGACCTTAGTACAATTTCTGGGTCTACTAATACTCTTACAATTTCAACAGGTGAAATTAAACAGGTTACCTTACCAACTGGTTCTATAGTCGATATAGACAATATAAGTTCGTTATTTAGAGATTCAATCGTAATGGATGACTATTTGTATGTTCTTTATTCAGATACTGGTAGCTATAATGGCTATACTTCTGGAACAGACGGAAAAACTTATGTACGTGGTGCAGTTTTAAAGTTTGATACAGCAACATTGAGTCTTGTAGCTACTTCTGGTTGGACAGACATTTCAACAGGCAAGTCAACAATGACAATTCAGAAAACTGTAACTACTGAGACTGAAAATGTTAATTACACTGCTGATTTCTATTCTCCATCATCAGATACTTCTGGTTTCTATGGTCCTAGACGCTTTATTGCAGTAAAACCTAAAAAACTCGTTATTTCTGATGTCGGATTAGCTTTCTATGTAGATGAAACTGCTACTTCATTGAAATATAACAAAAAAATAAGGGCTGTCCTTTTTGATTTGCAAGATTTCGCAATTGAATCTTCATCTTCATTTAGTGAAGATAGTGGTATTAATTTCGGACTTGCAGCAAGTGGCATTGCTGTGAGTGCTATTGCTGCAAATGGAAGTACTATCAACATCATAGCTGATTCTGATAGTGGTATAACTCTTGTATCTGGAAGTACTTCCACTGCAACAAACTAATTAGTTTCCGGGGCACCCACTACGTCATGTTTGACGCCCAACACGACACCCTGGGCGTCTAGTATGGCACCCTGAACTTGTTTCAGTGGCTCACCCTTATGAATAATGGTTACCTCTAAAAATTCCAATTTTTAGAGGTAACCTAATCCTATATCCCTCTTATGCAAAAAAAACTTTCACTTTGTACCCCAGTTCATAATACAGAAAATTTTTTTCAATCTTGTCTGGAATCGCTTGCCAGACAGGATTTCTCATCATCATCTCTAAAACAGTCCGACATTGAATATATAATTATTGACGATATGTCCACCGGGCGAGATGGGCTTGGCCGTACCTGTAAAGAACTTGTCCGGGATTTTAAAAAATCGACAAAATACAAAATCAATTTTATTCAGCACAAAAAAGACTTTCCACTTTTGGAAACCAGGCGGCAGCTGGTAGAAGAAGCCCATGGTCAATATATCCTCATGATAGATAGTGATGATTTTTTGGAAAAGGACGCTCTTGCAACCCTCTACAATTTAATCACCCAAAATGACGCCGACATTGCCCAGGGAAATGCAAAGGAATTTTTTGAAAAAGATGGGAAAATCACTTTCAAGGAAGAAAAAACTAGAACCGGTCAGGTTTTTAATGGGTTTTTGCAGGGTGACCAGATTCTTCATTCTTGGATTGTAGAAAGCAAAACATCCTCTTTTTTGTGGGCCAAAATCATAAAACGCGAACTTTACCTGGAAGCCTTTGACAAACTGATTTTTTCGGATTGCAGTTTGGTGGGCGATATGCCTTTGTATTTTCATATGGCACTGGCTGCACAAAAATATATTGGTACAGACAAGGTGGTTTACAATTATCGGGTTGATTCGGGCGTTACTTCAAATCCGACTGTAAAAGATTTAAACCACTGGCAAAAGATTTGTAGTATTGCGTCTGGTTTAACAAATCTTGCGTCTTGGATTGAAAATGAAACCTTGAGGCTGGGAAAATCTCCTATTTCTCCAGAAGAAAAGGCTGGCCTGCAAAGACATATCCTTAAGCAGCTTCATACCAGCGTAATCCAACTCCAAAAATTTGTTTCCGATGATATAAAAGCCGAAGCCAGAGAAATGCTCTGCGAATACTGGGGAGACTCTTTTGTTGAATACATGGAAAAATCCATTGAAGAAGAGTCTAAAAAGTGACCAATTAAAAAGTAACTTTAAGCTGAAAAAATAATTTGATAAAATAAAAATTATGGCTCTAACATTTTCCTGGACGGACGTCCCTGAAGAATACGACAATCTCCCTGCCCCTAAACTTGCTAATTCAGAGCAGACTTTTAATCCTCAAAATTTTGGCAATACGCTTTTTATTGGTGATAACTACCCGGTTCTAAAAGCCCTTGCTGTTCAGGGGCTTAAGGTCAACTTAATTTATATTGATCCTCCCTACAATACCGGAAAATCTTTTGTCTACAAGGACAATCTTTCGCAGGATGCCTGGCTTTCTTTTATGCAGAGGCGGCTTTTGCTTGCCAGAGAACTTCTTTATGATGATGGCTGCATTTTTATTGCGATTGACCAAAGCCAACTGTATGAATTAAAAATTCTTTGCGACCAGATTTTTGGCCCGGAAAATTTTGTCAACGATTTTATGTGGCTGCACGGCAAGGGTAAAAAGGATAAGTGGTCTCGAACCCTGCAGCAGCACACTCTCTGCTATGCAAAAAACAAAAAAAACTTGCCGGCTTTTTGTGAGGTAGAATATTCTTCCTGGGCTACAAAAAATATCGATAACGACCCGCGGGGAAACTGGTTTAGTGGCAGCATTTCTTTTGCTGAAAAACGTTCTAATCCCAATCACCGGAATTTTTTTACGATTACATCGCCGTCTGGCAAGGTCTGGACCAGGCAGTGGCAGGTGAGCCAGGAAGAAATGGCCCAGCTGATTAAAGAAAATAAGATTTACTGGGGATCGGCCCCTGATTATGACCGGGTTCCCCGCAAAAAAGTTTTTAACGAAACCCCGACAGAGGTTATCCCTCGCAATATTATTGATGATGTGGAAACGACTCGGGCCGCCCAAGCCCATCTTGATAAAATGCTGGGAAAAATTGGCAAAAAGCCCGCTTTCGATAACCCCAAGCCGGTCGGTCTGATTTGTCATCTCATAAAAATTACGCAAGCTCCAAAAGACGCCGTTATCCTGGACTTTTTTGCCGGCAGCGGAACAACTTTTGAGTCGGTTTGCCAGTTAAACTCAGAAGACGGGGGAAATCGGCGGTGTCTGCTTGTCCAAAAGGACGAAAACGGAATTGCGGATTTGTGTCGGCTTCGTTGTCAAAAAGTGGCTGAGAAGTACAGAATTTTTGGGGTTCGGATTGATGTTTTTTAGTGGAAGGGGAATTATGGCGGAAGTGGAAAACAATTTGACGGTGGAGGGGGATTGTGGTATATTAAAAGAGAAGGAAATGCCCGACTCTTGTCGGTCGTCTCCACTAGTACTAAAAAGCCGTCCTAGTTTTGTGAACTCGAGGGCGGCTTTTCCATTTAACTCTTTCTATTCTTAAAATAGGAAAGGGCTTTAAGGATTAGATTGGCAAAACCAATTGCCAACGAAAAAAATTCGTAAATCGTCACCTCAGAAGCCTCCCTTTGTCAAATTTCAGCACGAAGCTGATTGAGTCCGGGAGACGCCGCCTTTTGAATCTGGCATTTCCAATGTGCAAAGAATA
>CAVFQN010000069.1:0-16991 GCA_963624615.1 Treponemataceae bacterium
AACTTCGCTCAAAATATATTGAGTTCTTTAAATCTAAAAATCATGTTGAAATTTCAGGTCAGTCTTTAATCCCTGAAAATGACCCTTCAGTTTTGTTTACGACAGCGGGAATGCATCCACTTGTTCCTTATTTGCTTGGCGAACCTCACCCTGCAGGCACTCGTCTTACAGATTACCAGAAATGTGTTCGTACTGGTGATATTGATGAAGTTGGAGATCCTTCTCATCTTACTTGTTTTGAAATGCTGGGAAACTGGTCTTTGGGTGACTATTTCAAAAAAGAATCAATTGCATTTTCTTATGAATTCCTTACATCTCCAAAATGGCTTGGACTTGACCCTCGTATGATTTCTGTCACAGTTTTTGCTGGTGATGAAAATGCTCCTCGTGATGAAGAAGCTGCCGACGCCTGGAAGGCAAATGGTATGCCAGAAGATAAAATTGCCTATCTTCCTGCAAGCGATAACTGGTGGGCAGCTGGTCCTACAGGTCCTTGTGGCCCAGATACAGAAATTTTCTACTGGGTAGGGGAAGGCCTTCCTCCAAAAGATTCAAACAAAGGTACAGATTCTGCCAACTGGATGGAAATATGGAATAACGTATTTATGCAGTTCAACCGAGTTGACGAAAAAACTCTTGAACCTCTTCCAAAGAAAAATGTTGATACTGGAATGGGACTTGAACGCACAAATTGTATTCTTCAGGGCAAAACTTCGGTTTACCTTACAGAAGTTTTCCAGCCAATCATTAAAACTATCGAAAATCTTTCGGGCTACAAATATGGCAGTGACGAAGCAAAAGATCAGTCAGTTCGTATTATTGCTGACCATTCTCGTTCTGCAACATTTATTCTTGGTGATCAGAAAGGCGTAACTCCAGACCGCGTTGGAGCAGGCTATGTTCTCCGCCGTCTTATCCGCCGGGCAGTTCGTCATGGAATGAAGCTTGGAATCGAAAAAGATTTTATGGCTCAAGTTGCAGCCGTTGTTGTTGAAAACTTCAAAAATGCTTATCCAGAGTTGGAACAGAACAAAGAAAAAATCTATTCTGAACTCACAAAAGAAGAAGCAAAATTCCGAACAACCTTGAAAAAAGGTGAAGCAGAATTTCAGAAAATGCTTCCAAATCTCAACAAAAATCCTAAAAAAATTATTTCCGGAAAAGTTGCTTACAATTTGTATGAGACTTACGGTTATCCTCTTGAACTTACCCAGGAACTTGGTAAAGAGAATGGTTTTACTGTTGATGTAGACGGCTTTATGGAAGCTGAACGCAAGCACCAGGAAGCATCAAAAACAGCAGAAGCCGGCAAGGCAAAGGGCGGTATTGCAGAACAATCTGATGTTGCTACAAAATATCACACTGCAACTCATCTTTTACAGCAGGCTCTGGTAGAAGTTCTTGGTGACCAGGTTGCACAGAAAGGTTCAAACATAAATTCAGAAAGAATGCGTTTTGACTTTACTTTTGAACGTGCAATGACAAAAGAAGAAATTCAAAAGGCAGAAGATATTGTAAATCAGAAAATCAAAGAAGATTTACCTGTTACAATGGAAGTTATGACTTTGGATCAGGCAAAAGCTGAAGGGGCTCGTGCTTTATTTGCAAATAAATATGGCGAGCAGGTTAAGGTTTATACAATCGGCCGGGATCCTAAAAATGACTGGTTCTCTAAGGAAGTTTGTGGTGGACCTCACGTTCAGCATACAGCCCAGATTGGGGACTTCAAGATTGTAAAGGAACAGTCTTCATCAGCTGGAGTTCGTCGAATTAAAGCTGTAATTTCTGGTGGGCTTCCTCTGGATAAAAATTAAAAAAGGAAACCTCTAAAAATTGCAATTTTTAGAGGTTACTTTGAAAATAAATCTGAATATTGGTTGTAACAAAATCATAAAAAAATTGTTATACAAATATCTGAAAAAATATAAAGGACAAAAAATATGAAAAAAATTGCTCTCACATTGATGATTTTACTGTTAGCTAGTGTGTCAGTATTTGCACAGAACGACTTGCAGGTTCTAGCAGTTGTAAAATACAACAAAAATGAATCAATTACTGTAAAACAATTAAAAGCACGTTGTGATATTTATCAAAAACAGATAAACAGACCTCTTACTGTTGATGAAAAGAAAACCCTTCTTAATACTTTGATTGATGAAAAACTGATTTTGCAAGCTGCACAGAAGTCTGGTATTTCAATTCCTGATAGTTATGTTGATCAGTATTTTATGCAGGGGATGAGCCAGTCTTTGGGCGTTAATGTTACAGAAAAAGAGCTTGCAGAAGTTGTAAAAAAGACCCAGGGTATAACTTTGGATGAACTTCTTATAAAGCAGGTTGGAATGAATGTTTCCGAGTACAAAAATTATCTTAAAAATCAGTTGATGATGCAGCAGTATGTCGTAAAAGAAAATCAGGCTGCGTTGCAGAAAATTGCTCCAACTGATGAAGAAATCCGTATGGCTTACGAAAGCAATAAATCTTCTTTTGTATGGAATGATATGATTAAGATTCTTCTTGTTATCGTAGAAAAAGGTTCAGATCCTGATGCTGCTAAATTAAAATTGGCTGATTTGTTGAATAAATATAAAGACAAAAAACTTACAGCAGAGCAGATTGCCGTTCAGTCTGAAGTTGAAGGTTCTGGCTATCAGGCAGGCGAAATTTTAGTTCCAAAAAATGAACAGTCGGCTAATGGTATTGGAATGACATTCCAAAATCTTTTGGTTTTGTTCGGACAGGATGAAGGTTTTACATCTGATATTCAGGAAACAGAAAAAGATTACAGATTTGTCAGCATAATCAAAAAGTACGGTGCAAAAATGCTTAGCATTGGTGATATTGTCCAGCCTGAAACAACTGTGACTGTTTATGATTATATTCGTTCTTCTCTTACTCAGCAAAAGCAGATGGCTTATGTACAGCAGGCAGCTCAGAATATATCAAAGACACTTAACACTTCTGACAATGTTGAAATGAAAAAATCTGGAGCAGCTTTAGATAAGCTCCTTTCTTGGGGAGAATAATTTTGTCACGCCGAAGAAGTAGAATTCTTGCATTCCAGGCTCTTTATTCCTGGGATGTAAGTAAAGCCCCAATTGAAGATATTTTAAACTTTTCCTGGCTGCAAAAAGATTCTGAAATTAAAGAAGGTCAGGAGCAGGCTCAGCCAGATGACGGTCTGAAGGAAGATGAAACGTTTGCCAGTCTGATTATTTCTGGAACTATTGACCATGTTGATGAAATTGACAAGATTATAGAATCTTATCTTTCATCATCATGGAGCTTGGAAAGACTTAATAAAGTTGCTCTTGCAATCCTTAGAACAAGTGCTTATGAGATTATGTTTCAGAAAGATATTGATCCTAAAATCAGCATTGATGAAGCTGTTCATATTGCAAAAGATTATGGTACAGATGATTCTTATAAATTCATAAATGCAGTGCTTGATAAAATAGGAAAAAATGAAAGAAGTAAATTTGCATAAAAAATACTTTTCCATTTTTATTTTCATTTCTTTAGTTTTGTTCTGCCTTTCTTCGTGCAGCATGAAGGCAGAACAAAACTCGTTAACAAATCAGCTGGAAGTTATTGATGCACTTATCTCTCAAAATCAGATGACTTCTGCTTTAAAAGAACTTAAAAAAACTGAAAAACGTGCCTATGACTCCTGGTCTTATATAGGTCTTTACAAACGTTACATGCAGCTTGGTGAGCAAAATCTTGCCGAAAAAATCATAAAAAAAGCCCTGAAAAAAAATAATCAAAATCTTGAACTCCTGGCAGTCTATTCCAATTTTTTGCTGCGACAAAATCGGCTGGAGGAGGCAAAAAAGTACGCAGAAAAACTAAAGGGAAGTCAGTATGCGTCACTTTATTCAGAGTTGATTTTGCGGGAATCTATGGGGCAGATTGAAGAAAAAGGCTCTTATGCTTTTTATCAGGACGAAAATTTTTACCAAATTTATTTAGATGCCTATTCAACCAGCAAAAATCCCCTTTGGATTAGAAATGCTGCCATTTTTAATTTAACCCGTGGTTTTTACAATCAAGCGTCGCTTTTGAACCCCCAGGTTTATGCAGATGTTGATGATGCTTATTTTTGGGCTTTGGCAATGTACGACGCTGGAAAATACCAGTTTGCAGTCGACGCTGTAACTGCTGCTAAAGGTTATCTGGGGGATTACCAGGACAAGTGGATTTTTAAAACTTCCCAGGTTCAGCTGGTTGCCCTCGAATCCGATGCCTATATGGCTAATTCCGATATGCAAAAGGCGGAAGATGCAAGGCAGGAAATCATCTTGAATATAGATTCTATTGCAAGTAAAAAGTCTGATGATGATTTGCTTCCGGTTATAATTGTAAACTCTGCCGTTTATGCAAAAAATCAGGGAATGGAAGATTATTCTGCTGATCTGTTGTTTTACGCTGTAAATCACTGGCCAGATTATGTGCCAGCTTTGATTTTGTATTCTGATTTTGCCTACCGGTCGAACCTTGAGCGTCAAGAAGATACGGAAATTGCAGCCTTGCGACGGGCTGGTATTCAGACTCTGGAAATGGAAAAATATGACAACCGTCGAAAAATTCCTATGAGCGACGCCCTCTACAGAATTGACCAGGCTTTGAAGCGAAATCAAAATCCGTATTTGAGCATTGCAAAGTTGGATTTGAAATACAAAACCGATAAAAATTTGACAGAAAAAGACAAAAATCGGGATTTATGGAATTTGCTGGAAAATAATTACGTTGACGGTGAAAAATACCATATGCTCCTGGTTCAGTATGCGGTTAATTTTCTGCTGCAGACAAAACAGTATGATGATGCCTGGAAACTTTTTTACACTTATGTAAAAGACCACGGAAATTATGACCAGAAGCAGGATTTTTGGAATCAGTTTATTGGGCAGATGAAACATTATGACCTTGCTGTAGTGGAAATGGCAGGCTGGTTTGCTGCTGACCAAAAATTAACCGACCAGGCAATCAGAATCTATGAATATTGTGTTTATGAAAGCGCAGGTCTTTTGGAAGATGGACTTGTGTCACCTCTGGTGTCAACAGCTTCTTGTATGAACCTTGCAAATATTTATTTTTCACTAGGCAAAAAAGCCCTGGCCCTTGATTTATATGGCAGGGCAGCCGGTCGGGAAGCAAATAATTCCAGGCGGTCAGACATTTTTTACAGAATTGCCTGCATTTATTCAGCTCTTGGCGACACAAAAAATGCCCTCCGCTCTGCAGAATACGCATCATCTTTGT
The DNA here is from genome assembly GCA_963624615.1 of Treponemataceae bacterium. Taxonomy (GTDB): domain Bacteria; phylum Spirochaetota; class Spirochaetia; order Treponematales; family Treponemataceae; genus Treponema_D. Next base: position 5,263 of record CAVFQN010000069.1, read on the forward strand.
ATTCTGAAAACGAAAGGGCATCTGTTTTGAAAGATAAGCTTAAAATGAACTAACTGGGGTATCTCTAAAAATTGCAATTCTTAGAGGTTACCACTATTCGATTACCGCAATAATATCATTCATTTTAAGAATGAGGTGGTCTTCGCCATCAATTTTAATCTGTGTACCAGCATATTTGTCGTACATGATTCTATCACCTTTTTTTACAGTGATTTTTTCATCATCAGTTCCAGGTCCAACTTCAACAACTGTAGCTGTCTGAGTTTTTTCCTGAGCTGCTTCTGGAATAATAATTCCACTCTGTGTTTTTGTTTCTGCCTTGTCATTTTTAACAAGAACTCTGTCTGCTAAAGGTTTTACTTTCATATCTTTTTACCTCGATTTTAAGTTCAATATATGTATTTAAATTAATAAAAAAGGCGGTCAATCGTCAATAAAAATCGTTGATTAACCGCCTTGCTTTTTAGGGGATTTTTTTTATCCCTCAATCTTCACTCTTGCAAGTTTTTTTTCTTGTACATTTTTCAAAATTAGCTGATATGCAATCAGCACAGTCATCATACAAATACCGATGATGTCTGTTGTTTTTTCTGGAATAACGCACAAAAGACCTGCTACTGCGAACAAAAGTCTTTCAATCACATCCAGAGTTACGACCAATCCTTTTGGCTTGTTAGTTCCTCGCAAAAGACCGGTAAAATTAAATCCGTAACCTTCCAGGGCAACGCCAATTCCGAACATACCAATCAAAGCGGTGATAACAATTGCAACAATTGATGAGAAACTTGCATTAATCATCAACATTTTGCTGTTGTAAACAAACATATAAGGAATGATAAATGCACCAATTGCAAGTTTTGTGGCGTTGACGGCCGTTTTCATAGGTTTAGCCTTTGCAATGGCGGCTCCGGCAATGGCGGCAAGGGCAACTGGCGGGGTAACATCAGCAATAATACCAAAGTAGAAGGCAAACATATGGGCAGCCAGAGGTTCAACTCCCAACTGAATAATTGCAGAAGCTGTGATTGTAGAAGTAATCAGATAATTGGCAGTTGTAGGAGCACCCATTCCCAAAATAATTGAAGCAATCATAGTGAAGAGGAGGGTGAGGAAAAGTTTTCCGTGGGCAAGGGCAACCAGTTCTGCCCCCAATTTCAATCCCAATCCTGTAAGAGTTACAATTCCGATAATAATTCCAGCCATTCCACACGCAATTGCAACACTGATAATGTTGCGGGCAGCCGAACACATAACTTCGATAATATCTTTAGACCCGAAAGTTGGTTTGCGTCCATGAGCCAGGTCATTGATAGAAACACCCATTCCAACAATCAGACAGGAAAGAATACCCATCAGAGCTGCGTAAACGGCGGTTTTTCCGATACAAAGGAAAACGATGATTACGATAAGAGGAACCAGCATATAAGATTTTGTCAAAAGAGGAAGAACTCTTGGCAGCTGTTCGCGTGGAAGACCTTTAAGTCCAAGTTTTTTAGCTTCAAGGTGAACTGTAATGAAAATCCCTGTGAAATAGAGAATTGCCGGAATAATTGCGGCCTTTACGATTGTGACGTAAGGCATACCAAGGCTTTCTGCCATGAGGAAGGCGGCTGCTCCCATAATTGGTGGCATAATCTGGCCGCCAGTTGAGGCTGCAGCTTCAACGGCCCCGGCGAATTCTGGTTTATAACCAAGTTTTTTCATCATAGGGATTGTGAATGAACCCGAACCAACAGTATTGGAAACCGACGAACCTGAAACTGTTCCCAGTAATGCTGATGACAGAACGGCAACTTTTGCAGGGCCACCACTTGCCCCCCCGGCGATCGCGTTACACAAATCAATAAAGAACTGACCAATTCCAGTTTTATCCAGCAAAGCACCAAAAAGAATGAAAAGGAAGATAAAAGTAGAACAAGCTCCGATTGGCACCCCCATAATACCTTCTGTATTGTAGAAAAGGTGACAAACGACGCGCTGTAAAGAATATCCGCGGTGATGCAAAAATCCCGGAAGATATTTTCCGGAAAATGCGTAAAGAATAAAGGCTGCTGCAATAATCAAAATTGGAAGACCAACAATTCTGCGGCAACTTTCAAACAAAATTAAAATCCCGACAATGCCGACAATTACGTCAATGGCGGTATAGTTACCGGTACGGCTGACCAGGGTGTTTTCAGAACCATGGGCGTACATCTGAAAGTTGATGACAATGTAGAGCCAGCAGGCAGCTCCAACCAGTCCCAAAACAACATCATACCAAGGCAAAGTGTTTTTTGGACTCTTTTTTGAAGGCGGAAAAAGCAAAAAAGCCAGAAGTTGAACAAAGGCAAGGTGGCTAGCCCGTAAAACCTGGGCAGTTACACGACCTGTCAAAGTTGCGTAGAACTGAAAAATTACGAAACATACAGAAACGACAACAGTGATGTACTGGCGCCAGCATTTGTGTTCACGATAAGCCTGCTCGCGATCCAGATTTTTCATCATTTGTTTTAATTCTTCCTCGTTTGTAGTCGGAAGAATCTGATTGATGGTTTGATTGCCTTTAGTTTTTTTCTTGTCCATCAAAAATCTCCTTTAAAACCCCGCTTTTTGCGGTTGTGATTTTCAAAGTTACCTCGTAAAAATTGCAATTTTTAGAAGTTTCTTTTATTTGAATTTATGAAATGTATAATTTAAGAGAGAAACTCTCTGTATTTCCAAAATTAAACTTGTTTGTGGGGCAAAGTAATCAGTTAAATAATAATCGACAGGCTGAAGATTTGCATTTTCCCAAAATGTAATGGCGTGATTTGCGATAATCCCCACTGCCATAGTCAAATTCGGGATAACCCGATTCAAATTGCTAATCTGGTAGCCGTCTTCCAAAACTGTAAAAACAGCTCCCGGTGTTTCCCCTGGCTCTGGAATTCCTGCCCCATAGGAAACAAAAATCGTTTTATCTAGTTTTAACTGATTGTCTTTTGTAGGCTGATAAAAATCTCGAACCCGGCCTTTGTTTACCGAGTGTGTGTATGAAATAACAAAACCCTTCTTGCAGCCCGCAAGCGAATAAAATCTTTGACTGGGATTTTTCCGATTGTAGACCGCAAGAACAGGTATTGACGGACTGAACAAAACCGTTCCGACAATACCTGTAACGATGATTGATAAAAGTACGAAAATCCTTGTTTTCGACAATTTTAATCACCAAAAATTAGTCAATAAGACCTTTTTCCTTGAAATATTTTGCAGCACCTGGGTGGAAAGGAACAGAAACGCCAGTTACAGCAGCTTCTGCAGAAACTTCCTTACCTTTTGCATGAGCCTGCCCAAGAGCATTCAAGTTTTCAAACAAGGCTTTTGTCATATCGTAAACAGTTGCTTCGTCAAGTTTTGAACTTACTGCAAGTGTTGCCTTGATTGCAAGTGCAGGAGTGTCTGTATCAGTTCCCTTGTATGTACCAGCTGGAATTGTTGTTTGTGTATAGAAAGAATATTTATCACAAATCTTTTTTGCGGCATCCCCATCAACAGGAACAAGAACTAAACCTGCAGTAAAAGCCAATTCCTGCAAAGCAGAGTTTGGAACACCAGCAGTAATAAAACAACCGTCCAAAGTTCCGTTTTGAATACCTTCAGCAGATTCCTTGAAAGAAAGATTGCTTTTTTTAATATCATCAAAAGTAAGACCGTAGCCTTCCATAATTTGCTTAGCGTTGAATTCAACTCCAGAACCCGCATCGCCAACAGAGATACGCTTTCCTTTAAAATCGGCAACAGATTTAATTCCAGAATCAGCAGAAACAGCAATCTGAACAACTTCTGGATACAAAGTTCCGATTGTCTGAATGTTTTCAAGTTTTTCGCCAGCGAACATATCAGTTCCATGGTAAGCATAATCCATAACATCGTTCTGAACAGTAGCCAATTCAGCTTCACCCTTGTTGATAAGACGAAGATTTTCAGCAGAAGCTCCTGTTGCCTGAGCAGTTATGTTCACACCTTCGATTTGTGTATTCAAGATATTTGCAATGGCACCGCCAAAAGGATAGTAAGTACCACCAGTACCACCAGTTGCCAGAATGTAATCTTTTTGATTAGATTTAGTACAACCACCAAGAATAAGTGCAAGTGCCAAAAGACCAGCTGTTGCAGAAAGTAATTTTTTCATAAGTCCTCCAAAAAATCCATAAAAATAACGGTTAATTCTACTATATAATTGACACGGTTTCAATACATCTTCAATACGCCGAAAAAGATGCAGTTTTTAGAGGTTCCGTTAAACTTTGCTAAAAAACTAAAAAGTAAGAAAATTAAGTAAAAAGTTATAATAAATTAGGTAAAAAATATGGGAAAAATTAAGTTTAAAGTTGCTTTAAAATTAATTTGTGCTAATATTAATTTAGTCTATAAATAAAGTTACTTTTTAGGAGGACTAAATTATGAAAAAATCAATTAAAGTGATTGCATTTGCTGCAATTGTGGGTTCTTTGATGTCTTTTGCAGGCTGTTCAAAGAAAGAAGGTTCTTCAAAGGCTGCTGCCGGAGATGTTTTGGGTTATACTGATGTTGAGTTGGGAAAAACTTACACTGACGTTACTGCTACTATCAAATTACTATCTCATCGTACTGATCTGTTGCAGGAAACTTATTCTGGTGTTACTTTTGCTGAATATTTGAAGGAATTTAACAAGGTTTATCCAAATATCAAAGTAGAAATTGAAGGTATTACAGATTACGCTTCTATTTCTTTAGTCCGCTTACAGGGTGGCGATTGGGGCGATATTATGATGATTCCTGCAATTGATAAAAAAGAATTGGGAAATTATTTCCTGTCTTTCGGTTCTTTGGACGAAATGAATAAGGTTATTAAATTTGCTTCTCAGTGGGAATATGATGGCAAAGTTTATGGTATTCCTTCTACTGGTAATGCTCAGGGGGTTCTTTATAACAAAAAAGTTTTCAAGGATGCAGGAATTACTCAACTGCCAAAAACTCCTGATGAATTCATTGAAGATTTGAAATTAATCAAGGCTAATACTGACGCTATCCCTCTTTATACTAACTATGCTGCTGGCTGGACTATGGGTGCTTGGGATGCTTACCTGGGCGGTTCTGCTACCGGTGATGAAAATTATATGAACAATGTTTTGCTGCATACAAAAGATCCTTTCAAAAATTATGGTGATAGTACTCATCCTTATGCCGTTTACAAGGTTCTTTATGATGCTGCTGCAAACAAGCTTATTGAAGATGACTACACTACAACTGACTGGGAAGGTTGTAAAGGTATGATCAACCGTGGCGAAATTGGAACTATGGTTCTTGGTTCTTGGGCATTTACTCAGATGCAGGGGGCTGGTCCAAATCCTGATGATATTGGTTATATGTCATTCCCTATCACTATCAACGGAAAACAGTATGCTTCTGCTGGTCCTGACTATTGTTTCGGTATCAATTCTAAGGCTTCTAGTGATAATCAGAAGGCTGCTATGGTTTTTGTAAAATGGTTTACAGAAAAATCTGGTTTTGCATTTAATGAAGGTGGTATTCCTATCGCTGCTAACGACAACAACTATCCTGACGCTTATGCAGCTTTCTCTGAAAACAATGTTGCTTTCGTTTCTGATGCTCCTGCTGCTGCCGGTGAAGCTGATTTGTTGAATAGTCTTAACTCTGAATCTGAATTGAACATCAATGCTGGTGGTAATTTGAAGGTTCAGGAAATTATCGAACATGCTTCTAATGGAACTAAATCTTTTGATGATATTATGAGTGATTGGAATGCGGTCTGGACTGCTGCCCAGGAAAGTGAATCGGTAGAAATTAAGTATTAAGGGTATCTCTGAAAAATCATCTTCGATGCTTTTTCAGAGATGCCTGCGCATTCTAAGTCTTGGAAATAGCAATACTTAGGAGTGCGCTTTTTCAAAGTTACCTCTAAAAATTGCAATTTTTAGAGGTTCCCTTAATTTTAGATTTTGATTTTGGGGGCAGACGGTTCTTTTTGGGAACTGCCTGCTCATAAGAAAAAAAAGTTTTGTGAGGTTTACCCCTGATGAATAAAGGTCTGATGAAAAATCCTTCCACTGGTGAAAATACTATAAACTCGCGGTCAATAAATAAACGTCTTTTGCCTGTTTCGGCTCAAAAATGGCTGGTTATTGGGGCTTTTATCATTATTCCCCTTTTGCTTTTGTTTACTTTTACCTATCTGCCATTTGGTGAAATGGTAAGTTACAGTTTTTATAAGATGAAATATGTTGGCGAAAAAACTTTTGTCGGTTTGAAAAACTACAAAGATTTGTTTGCCCGTAAAGATATTTTTAATGCATTAAAACTTTCTCTCTATTATATGGGTGGTTCGGTAGTTCAGCTGACTCTGGCCCTGCTGCTTGCAACAATCCTGAGCTTTAAAACTAAATTTGGAAATTTGTTTAAGGGTGTTTTGTTTTTCCCTTTTTTGATAAATGGTATTGCGATTGGTTTTATCTTCAAGTTCTTTTTTACAAGAGGATTTGTTTTTGATACTGTTCTGAGCTGGCTTGGCATTCCACTCGAAAAATTGCCTTACTGGCTAAAGACTCAAGGTTTGAATAACGTTTCTTTGGTTGGAACTTCTGTCTGGCGTTACCTTGGGCAAAATATGGTTTTGTTTATTGGGGCTATTATGTCTGTTGACCAGGAATTGTACGAGGCGGCAGAACTGGATGGAGCCAATAAAGTGCAGCAATTCTTCCATATAATACTTCCGAGTATTAAAACTATTGTTACTTTGAATGTGATTTTGTCGATAACTGGTTCTCTGAGTGCTTTTGAACCGCCGTTTGTAATTACGAAGGGGGCTAATGGTACGGGAACTTACTTTATCATCATGGATCAGGTGGCTCATACCAGCCAGAAGGTTGGTCTTGCTTCTGCTATGGCTGTATTCCTCCTTTGTCTGATTTTTGTTGTTACTATTTTACAGAAAATTTTCTTTAAGTATGTTTTCAAAAACGCTGATACAGGAAGTACAAATGGGGGTAGTATTTTATGACATTAAATAACAAGGCAAAAGTAAGCGATATTTTTACAAAATTTTTTAAATATTTTATTTTATGTTTTTTTGCTTTCTGGACTTTGGTTCCTCTGTTTTCATGTTTTGTTACTGCTTTTAAAAATGTTGAAGAATACCAGTCTACGTCGGTGATGATGTTTCCAAAACACTGGAATTTTGAAAATTTCACCAAGGCTTTTAGCTTGGCCCACATGGGCAGGGCTTTTTTGAACTCGGCTGTGATTTTGGTTTGTGTTCTTGCCGGTTCAATTTTTATAAGTTCCCAGCTGGCTTACGTTTTGAACAGGTTTAAATTCCCAGGAAATAGTCTAATCAGAAAACTTTTCTTGTTTGCAACTTTGCTTCCTGGGGTTGCCATGCAGGTTGCAGTTTATTCGATTATGGGAAAACTTGGTTTTATCAATCATCTTTATGGCTATATCATAATGATGATGGGGACGGACGTTATTTCGATTTATATTTTCATTCAATTTATGGAAAATATTTCGGTTTCGCTGGATGAGTCTGCGATTATTGATGGGGCAAATTATTTTACGATTTACTGGAAGATAATTTTGCCTTTGCTCAAACCCGCTACGGTTACAAGTATGATTTTGAAGGGCGTTAGCTGCTACAACGAGTATTATTCTGCAAATCTTTACCTTCAAAATACAAATCTTAGGACTGTCGCAATTTCTTTGTACACATTTACCGGGCCTTTGGGGAGCCAGTACAACTTGATTTGTGCTGGGGTAATTATTTCTATGGTTCCGGCCTTTATCGTGTTTATTTTGTGTCAAAAGCAGATTTATTCTGGTATTACAAATGGGGCTGTAAAAGGTTAGTTCATACTTACCTCCTGTAAATATTTGGGCAGTTGGGCCGTTGGTTCAGCTGTCCTTTTTTTATGGGAACCTCTAAAAATTGCAATTTTTAGAGATACCCTTATTGGAGGATTTTTTTTCTATTCTATGATGTAATCCTTAAAATTAGGATTTTCCTTTACAAGATTAGGATAAAGTTCTTCTGTCCAGAAGTTATCTTCAATCTTCCGCTGGCCGGTGGTGTGGCCAAGTTTTCGGTCCGGTCTGATTTTTTCACCGTGAAAATCTGACCCTGCAGTTATAAAAAATCCGATTTTTCGCCCGATTTCTTCCAGGCGGAGACATTCCGTAACTCTAGCCCCAGAATGAAAGGCTTCCATTCCACACACACCTTGTTCGTAACATTTTTGCAGCATTTCGGGGAGTTTGCCAAAGGATAAGTACAAAGACATAGGATGAGCAATAACAGGTAGACCTTTTGATTCTCTGATTGCAACAATTGCCTGATCTAAATTTGTACCAATTCTTTCTATATACCAGGGGCGTCCTTTTGCAAGATACAGGTCAAAAGCCTGCTGCCTTTTTTTTACAATTCCTTTTTCTACGAGGATTTGAGCAAAGTGGGGGCGACCAATCATTGTGTTTGGAAAATGCTGAAGAAGTTCTTCATAAGATATGTCTACTCCAGCGTCATTCATTTTTGTAATCATCTCTTTGTTTCTGATGTCGCGGGTTTTTATAACGTTATCCAGCAATTCTTTCATTGACGGGGAAATTTCAGAAATCCCCAGCCCCAAAAGATGAAATTCTCCTCTTGGGGCTGTTATATTAATTTCTATTCCAGGGATAATTTTGACTCCATATTGCTGACCGGCAATTTTTGCTTCTTCCAGTCCGTTTATTGTATCGTGGTCGGTGATGGCCATAAGTTTAATGTTATGGTCGGCCGCTTTTTTGATTAATTCTGTGGGAGTGTATTGCCCGTCCGATGCTGTTGTATGACAATGTAAATCAACCATAATTTAAGAATAGCATAAATAAAATAAATATGATATAATCTTAATTTAAGGTAGAAACAAAGGTAAAAAATAACTTAAAAACGTAAAGTTAGGGAGCAGTTAGCTATGCCAAAAGCAATGCAATACACAAAAGGATCCATAATTTATTTTGAAGGGGACAAGGACGAGCGCATTTTTATTATGCAGTCTGGACAAGTTCTCCTCACAAGTACAGATATTGAATCTGGGCAGCCTGTTGCAGAGCAGGTTAAAAGTGGTGAATTTTTTGGCGTAAAGTCTGCACTCGGTCATTTTGGACGTGAAGAAACTGCTACAGCTTTGGTTCCTACAGTTGCTGTTTCATTGACAGTTCAGGAATTTGAAATCCTTTTTAGCAATAACAAAGCTTTGATTATGAAAATGCTCAGGGTTTTTTCTAATCAGCTGCGTCAAATTCATAAAAAAACAGAGTCAATTTTGAATAATGTTACGGCAGATCAGCAGTCTGGAATGTTGGCTGTTGCAAAAAGTTTTTATGATGATGAACAGTATCGTTCTGCCTGCGATGTTTATTTGAAATTTTTGAAGCGCTATCCTAATACTCCAAAAAAAGAAGAAGTTGCAAGGCTTTATGCTGATGCTAAATTGCGAAAAGAAAAACTTGCCGTTCATAGCAGGGGTGCAAGTTTGGATGATGATGATGTCTCTACGTCTTCTATAAAACTTTTCCAGCTTCCTGCTTTTGAAAGATTTGCAAAAAATTATGAACCGGGCGAGGTTATTATTGCTGAATACGAACCTGGTGATTCTTTCTATTTGATTCAAAGTGGTAGAGTTCAACTTGTAAAGTGCGTAAATGGTACTAAGAAAAATCTGGATATTTTGAAAGCAGGTGAATTTTTTGGTGAAATGGCCATTTTGGATAATTCCCCTCGATCTGCTACCTGTATGGCTGCTGGAAACGTTAAATGTTTGGAATTCAACAAAGAAAATTTTGAACTTTTGATTACAGGAAACCCTCAGATGGCTTTGCTTTTGCTCAAGCTTTTCTGTAAACGTATTTATGATCAGAAGCGAAGATTTAGAATTCTTGTCGTAAAAGATTTGCAGGCTCGTCTTGCCGATGTATTTATGATGCTTGACGAAATGAATCCTGTTTCAAATGTGGCAGAAAAACAGCGTCGCTTTAATGTGACAGTTTCTGATATTTCGCACTGGGCTGGTTTAAGTCCAGAAGTTACAAGGGACGAAATTAATAAACTTGTAGAAAAGCGAAAGATTGAAGTTTATGATAATTATGTTATCGTAAGCAACATTAACGACTTGAAGCGTTTGTACGAAACAAGAAGTCAAGCTGGAGCTCGTTAGTTTTATTAAATTGTAATTATTGCCGACTTAGCTCATCTGGTAGAGCAGCACCCTCGTAACGTGCAGGTGGTTGGTTCAAGTCCGACAGTCGGCTTTTATTTGTCCCCTCACAGGTTATTTGTGAGGGTGTTTTTTTTACTGGGATTTATTCAGATACTCGGCAAGTGCAATTACCGTTTTTTTATCTTTTTGGGAAAGTTCTGTAAATGTCTTTAAAAGCTTTTGTTCTTCTTTTGGGGTGGGATTTTCTTTTTGAATATAATTTTCTCCTGTGATGAGATATTCAACAGAAACACCGAGTACTTGTGCAAGGCGGACTGCAATATCTGCACTTGGCATACATCCACGTGAACCTACATAACTGTCAATAGCTCTCTTTGAAATTCCAGCACGTGCCGCAACTTCCTTATCCAAAAGTCCTAGAAAATCAATTTGTTCACGTAGGCGGTCACGAAAATCCATGATTTTATGATAACACTTTAGTGGTATCATAAAATTGACAGTAATAAAATAGTGATATCTATTTTTCTTTAGAGTAATACTAAAGTGTTATTTCTAAGGATTTTCGGTTATTTCTAAAATCGTATTTTTATTGGGGCTTGCGACCTGTTTAATAGGTTGCCCTCCGCCTCCTGATGGAACAGAAGAGAAGCCAACAGAAACAAAGATAATAACTAAAACAGAAACTGAGTCTGGTTTAATGTTTGATTTTTCTAAAGCAAAGGCGATTGTTGCAGTAGACAAGGAAAGTTCTGGTCGAGTAGCATTCAGCATTAATTCGCGTACAGCTACTACACAAGATTCTTCGATCGATGATGCACCGCTTTTAAAGATTCTCGCAGATGGAAGTTTTGAATCTGCAATTACTATGTCAGATGGTGCAAAACTTGCAAATATTGTAGCAATCTACAAGTCGCCACTGGAAAATTCAAATGATATTTTGTAATTCTTGATGGAATTAGTACTTATAATTATGTAACAACTGCTGCAGATTAAAGTGAGACTGCAGATACTACTACTGATGATACTAAGCTCGAGGAAAGATCTTTCGGTAAACTTATTTGCATTCACGAAGACAATACGATTGCGGATATTTTGAAAGATGAATCTTCTGATTCTTACTTTGATTTGAAAACTGACGTAGGTGTTTTGTTTGATGAATCCGGCAATCTTTATTACATGACTTCTGAATGGAAAGATTCTACAAGCATTAATACGGTTTATAAATTTGACCCAAAAGCAAACGAAACTACATTATTGACAGCTCCTGCTGGAGGAACAAGTTATACTTCTTTTAAAATTTCAAAAGATGGAAAAATTATTTTTGTAGAAGGTAATAGATGGAATGCTGGATCTTCTTCTGCATCTAATGGTACGTATGTAACATTTTTAAGAGCAATTCCTGTTGAAAATCCAAATTACCCTTCTAATATTTATTAGGTCAAATTTCGAGTTTTAATTAGAAATTTACAAAAAAGGCGTAAACCTTTAAAATTTTAATCACTACAAAAAAATAAA
>CAVFQN010000070.1:0-6094 GCA_963624615.1 Treponemataceae bacterium
GTCCAGAAAAACTTATGTAAGAAATCAGAAATCACACAAAATTTATGATTGAACCTTTTTTTATTTGGGTTTAGACCTGATTTGCCAGTGTGTTGTAAGTGAAAAAAAATACTTGAAAAGTCTATTTAAAAATTGTACCTTAAATTTTTGGAGCTGCTTATGTTTAGCGATACACATTTTCATTTTAAGCTGATGACAGAGGAGTGGGGCGTAAATGGGCTGGAAACGCTGACTACTTTGGCTGAGCGTGACTGCAAATTTGGTCTCGATATTGGAACTCGTGCTGATGACCTGGCAAACCGACAGGCAGCCTGCGAACATCAAATTGCCCAAATTTCCGATTCAAAACTTGCTGATAAAGCCCGGGGATTTTTGTATTTTTCTGCCGGAATTTGGCCCAGCATTGACGAAATCCACGAGCGGCAAAAGCGGATGAAAATTCTACGACAAAATATTCAGGCTGTTGCCGATGAAAAAGACCAGGACACCCTCCACCGAAAAATTATTGCAATTGGGGAAGGTGGATTGGACCATCACTGGAACCCTTCCGGGGCTGACGGTCGCAACGAAGCTGATTTTGACCAAAAAACTTACCAGGGTGAACGCGAACTTTTTGAAATGCAGCTTGAACTTGCCCGAGAATTAAATCTTCCCTTTATCATTCATTCTCGTGACGCTTTTGACGACACTTTGTCCTGCTTGAAAAATGTTGGCTATCACGATGGAATCGTTCATTGTTTTAGTTATGGAATTGAAGAAGCCAGGGCATTTTTGGATTTGGGCTGGCATATTGCCTTTGGTGGGGCAGTAACCTACAACAAAAAGGCAAAATTGGAAAAAATCCTTGAACTTTTGAAATTTATTCCTTCTGACCGCCTGCTTTTGGAAACGGATTCACCGTATTTGACGCCAGTTCCCGAACGAGGCACGCCCAACAGTCCTGTAAAAATTGAAGGCGTTTACAATTTTATTGCCCAGGCCAGGGGTATTAGCCCGCAGAATCTTTCTGATTTGGTCGATAAAAATATCCAGAAACTTTTTTTTGAGAGAAATTGAAAAGACAGTTCATTTTTTTTGTTTTTTAGCAAAATTTTTCCTACGACAAGCCTTTCGCCCTTCGCTAACGCTCATCGTCCTCGTCGAAAGGGTTTTGTTGCTGTATTTGATTTGGTTTAGTTCTCAGAGGGGCGGGCTTCGCCCGCCCCCTTGGTGACAAAATTTTCGCCCCCAAAAAAACATCCCTCTTCTCCGCCTGCGGTCGACTGCTGCGCAGGGGCTCCACGCTTGGTGGCCGCCCACCTTACGGGGCTAGCAAAATCATCAGTTTTTTTATCTTTCCTTCCTCTAAATCTCCCAATTCCCATTGACCCAGTTTTACTCGTTTTAGTTCCATAACCTGGTTACCCAGAGCCTGAAAAATCCTCCTTACCTGGTGAAATTTTCCTTCCGAAATTTTTACTTCCCATTGGGTAAAATCTGCGTTCAAAGGACGGAGTTTTGCCGGCTCAGATTTTTGTTCCGGGGCTTTTTTTTCAGCTGGTAGAATTAATCCTTGCAGGGCTTTTTTGCTGTAATCAGCTTGGCCTGGATTTTTCAGGCTGGCAATATAAGTTTTTTCTATATGGAATTCGGGGCTTGTAAGCTGGTGGGAAAAATTTCCGTCGTTGGTAAAAAGCAAAAGTCCGCAAGTGTCGCAATCCAGCCGCCCCACAGTGTGGAGGCGGTGGCCACGCTTTGGCTGGGTGACTAAAGTCTGGAGTTCTGCTGGCAGTAGTTCATAAACGGTGTGGTGTGAATCTGAACAGGCAGAACAAACGTAACCGGCAGGTTTATTCATCATGAGGTAGATTTTTTTCTGTTCGCTTGCAGGTGAAATTTCCATAAATGAAGTCTAACTTTTTTAATCTTTTCTATCCAGGGCATCTCTAAAAAATCATAAAAAAGCAGCCAGCCTTCTGGACTTTATGGTAGGTTCCATCTGGCTGGCTGAAAGTTTTTTTGATAATTAGTTAGAAATGTTAGTTTGCAGGCCCGTAATCAAATACGATTTCGATAGTCTGCATCTTCTTAAAGTCATCACTATCGCGTTTTACAATAACTGCAGAAGCACCTGAAGTATCTCCGTCAATAGTTCTTGCATCTTTTGGAAGTTTGCTTACCCATTCGTTGTAAATATTTACACGAGTAGTATTTCCATCATCACTTGAAGTATAGCCTTTCTTTGATATTGGAACAGCTTTTCCATTTACTTTGATTTCTTTAATCGTAATAACATAACCAGGGAAAAGAGCCTCACCGTTCATAATTCCAAGAGCACTGAAAGAGAAGCTTGTAGCAGAACCAGAACTTGTTCCTGTAAAGTCAAGACCAACAGTGTACGTGCCAGGACCTTTGATTTCGGCATCTGTCGCAACAATACCCTTTGTCTTTGAACTTGGTTTGTATTCATCACCTACAGAATAGGTAACAACCCAGTTTTTGTCGCTATACATAAGGTAGCCAACACCAACATCTTTTCTTCCTACAAGGGGATTTCCAACATCGAGTTCATCAGGAGCAGCTTTTACAGCTTTTTTCAAGTTTGCAGCAGCAACGCCCTTTACTCTCTTCAAATCTTTGCTTTCTTTGGAGAACTGTCTTTCGCTAAACAATTTCTGCAATTCTTCCTGATTAATTTTTGCAGTCTGTTTGTTGAAGAAACAATCAGTACCTGTATCCCAAATAACAGGAACATAGTTATAAGCGTTACAGTTTTCAAGAACGTTTGTTGTCCAAACTAAGGTAGATGTTTTGTAATTTCCGTTATTAGGCAAAGCACCACACTCACCAATGATTACACCATAGCCTTGGTCAACGAATTTTTCCATCTTTTTGAATTGAGCATTCTGGTATTCATAATCAGCTTTAGTTCCCCAAAGGTCACCACCACCAATACAGAAATCAGAAGGATCGTAATAATGAACAGAAACGAAAAGACGATTTTCTACAGTATCAGTTGGCATTTTGAAACGAGCATCGCAAGTTTTGTCGATATTTGTGCTGAATCCAGGAATAAGGAGGAAGCGGTTTTTGTTGTTTCCACCAAGACCACGAATTGTGTCTACGAATGTCTGATTGATAAAGTTTGTCATTGTGTACTGACCGTCTGTATTTAAAGCTCCTTTTGGCCAGTCTGCATTTTCGTCATTTAAACGGTCACCAACTTCCTCATTTGCACCTTCAAAAATCAATTTATAAGAATAGTTCTTAAAGCGTGTCCCAATCTGAGTCCACATTGCCTTGTAAAGAGCAATAGCGTCGTTGCGGTATTCTTCATCTCTCTGACCAAAAAGTCCCCACCAACCGCCATCCCAGTGGTCGTTTATAATTACTGTTAAGCCAGCGTCCAAAGCCCAGTTTACAATTGTTTCAACACGGTCAAGATAAGCTTTGCTCATTCTGTAATCACCAGCTTTGTAGTCAATTGCATTTGTCCAAGCTACAGGAATACGAAGTGTGTCAAAACCAGCTGCCTTGTAACCTTTAATCATCGTTTCTGTTGTTACTGGCTGTCCCCAAAGAACTTCGTACTTTTCACCAGGTTCTGTCGTAGACATTCCACCCGGGCGATACGCTTCCATTGTGTTTCCCAGGTTGATACCGTTACCCATCATTTTAGAAAACTGAATAGCAGTAAGACCTTCAGCCATATCCTGAGCTTTTTTTACGATTTTGCTTGAAGTGTCAGGAATTTTGTAGTTTTTGTTGTGTTCATAACCAACAGCGAAAGCAGAAACTGTAAGTCCCAATCCTGCAATCATGGTTATGATTTTTCTTGATAATTTCATTTAATCCTCCTAAAAAAAACACCGCTTTAGTAGCAGCACAAAAAATTATAGCAGACTGTGAAAAGTAAAATAATTTGAATTTTGGTGAACTTTACTTAAATTTATGAGAGGCAACTGTAAAAAAAAGGATTATTGGTCAGAACTGTTAAAGAGATGCTGAAACAAGTTCAGCATGATTCTTGGAAAACTTAGTTTTTCTTTGTTTTCTGGTGTTTATCTATATACATATCGGAAAAAGCTTTTTCCATAACTTCCTGGAAATCGTCGTTGTTGTAAATAATACCGCAAGAAGAGCCAATGCTGACGCTAAAATCATAATCTTTTGTCTGAGTAAGATTTGCCTGCTGGATATTTTCGCGGATAGTGTTTTTCAGCTGGTCAACTTCCATTACATTGTTGTTTTTATTTGTGACTAAAAATTCGTCGCCGCCATATCTGCACACAAAAATATTGTGATCAATTTCCATACAAGTATCGCGGATAATTCCACCAATTTTTTTTAGAACCTGGTCGCCTTCCGAATGTCCGTATTTATCGTTTATTTTCTTAAAATGATTTACATCGATTATTAAAATATAAAGTTCGTGTTCAACACCTGTCCTAATCATATTATTGATGTAGATGTTGAAATCGCGACTGTTTTTCAAATTGGTGAGTTCATCATTCAAAATCTGGTTTCTAAGTCTTGTGATATAAATTAAAAGAATTGATAGTGTAAAACCAAGCTGTGAAACTGTAATTCCATAAAAACTAATCTGAAAAATATTTGCAATTAAAGGCCAAATTGCAAAAAATGCCAAAGGTAGCAAATTCATTTTTTCTACATAACTTCCAGACCTGATAATTCTAAAAATAATCCTTATTGTCGTGGCAATGTAATAGCCCCAGGCAACAAAAGGAATTATGTAAGCTCCAATTCCTCGCTGGTAAAGATTTTTATCATCAATCAAAAATGCAAAATGAGTGAGGGGAGTGGTAATCATGAGGGCAAATGTGAGTAGCAGGGGAATTAAAAAGATTTTTCCTTTTATTGTTTTTATAAACTCGGTGCCCGTTAGTTTGTAGTGTGAATATTCTGCAAAAATAAAGGCAAAAAACAGGGGAACAGAAACGTAAAAAATGTTTACAATGTAAAGAAGGTATTTTACGGCAAGTCCTTCAACGCCACGAAAATAGGCTGCAAGAATATCCGAAATACAAAAAGCTATATTTACCCAGGCAAAAGATCTGATTGCCGATTCATCAACACCATCTCGTCTTGCCTTTGAATAACAACCAAAAAGAACAAAACTTGAGATGATAATACAGATTAAATTTGTCTGAAAATAGTAAATATAGTATAAAGGTGTCATGTAGCCTTTTGTTATTTCCGGCGTAAATGTTTGTCAAAAAATGACTCCGTAAACGCCGGTTTTGATTTTATTTTGCTTTTCCCTGGTTTGCTACAGCTGCCTGTTTTGCAGCAATAGCATCCTGGTCACCAAGATAGTAATGTTTGATAACATTAAAATCATCATCAAATTCATAAACAAGTGGTGTAGCTGTTGGAATGTTTACTCCAAGAATTGCTTCCGGAGTCATTTTGTCCAAGTAGTAAACCAAAGCACGCAAAGAATTTCCGTGAGCTGCGATGATAACGCGTTTTCCGGCTTTCATAGCTGGTTTGATTTCTTCAAGGAAGTATGGAACTACACGCTGAATTGTTGTTTCCAAAGATTCGTTCTGTGGCAGGAATGATGGATCTACATCTCGGTACATAACCTGTTTTTTTGTAGAGCGTTCATCATCATCTGGCAATACTGGAGGTTTTACATCAAAAGAACGGCGCCAAATCTTAACCTGGTCTTCACCGAATTTTTCAGCTGCATCAGCCTTATTTTTTCCCTGAAGATCACCGTAATGGCGTTCATTCAATTTCCAAGTTTTAATAACAGGAAGCCAGTTTCTATCCATTGCATCAAGAATTCCATTCAAAGTGTGGATAGCACGTTTAAGATAAGATGTGTAGCAAACATCAAAATCGTAGCCTTCCTTTTTTAAAAGTTCTCCGGCATTTTTTGCTTCTTCACGACCTTTGTCGCTAAGTTCAACATCTGTCCAACCTGTAAAAAGGTTCAATTTGTTCCATTCACTTTCACCGTGACGAACTAAAACTAATTTTGTCATAAAAAAACCTCATAAAAAAATCCTGAAAACTCGCGTTCCCAGGATTTAGTGGAGAATAGGGGGCTTGAACCCCTGACCCTCGGCTTGCAAAGCCGATGCTC
>CAVFQN010000071.1:0-2862 GCA_963624615.1 Treponemataceae bacterium
TAAGAAATTTCGTGGCGGTCAGAATCTTTTACAGGAAGCGGGTAAAATTCATTGGACATATATCCATTTTCATAATAAACACTTTGGATAGTTGAAAGATCTTCCTGGAATTTTGTTTCGTTATAAACAGAACCAGCTTTTAATTTTGGAACTGGAAGAAGTTCTGATTCAGAAAAAACTTCGTTACCTTTAAGTTTAAGTCCTGTATAAGTGTATTGAGAACCTTCCTGAATAATGAAAGTCAAAGTCAATTCATTACGCTTTTTATCTTCGTTGTAGAAAGACTCTGTTTTTACATCAAGAATATTTACATCAGCATAACCACGCTCTCTATAATAAGCGGCAATAACCTGCTTATCGCGTTCCAGAGTTGAAGGCTGGTAGGCACCGTCTTTAAAAAGCCCGACTTCTTTTAATTCCAGTTTCTTTTTCAAAGTACGAGTTGAAGCAATTGTGTTTCCAGAAAAATCAATAGTTTTAATAACTGTACTTGCCCCCTCCTGGATATTAAAAGTGACAACGATTCCATTTTCCGTTTCTTGAATTTCGTGAGAAACTTTTGATGCAGTATAGCCTTTTGAAAGATAGTAATTTCTGATTGTTCGCTCATCAACAAGAACTTTTGACTCTACATAAATATCAGAAGTTTTAATTTTAATCTGTTCACGCAATTCACCGTTACGAATCTGCTTATTTCCGGAAAAATTTACACTTTTAATAACCGGCCGCTCCACTACTTCAAAAACCAAAAGAACGTTTGTATCACCTTCTTTGGTGGAAGCGTGTTTAGCGTAAGGACTAATATCATCAAAATAATCCAAAGCATAAAGACGATCCAAAATATCGTTGAAAGTTTCATCATTGAAAGGCTGGTCTATAAAAGCGGCTGTAATTCCAGTTAAATCTGACTTTTTTACATTTTTTAAACCGACAAAATCAATTTTTGAAATTGGCTGATCCCAATACCATTCGCTATCTTCAGCAAAAATAAAAAAAACTGAAGTAAAAAGCATGAAGAAAACAGAAAGCCATCTACGATGCATGTAAAACTCCTGTCAAAATGCAACCTTCCACGAAAGTTCAAGTGACGCAGAAGGAACAAATTGACTATTTAGTAAAGCATTTATATTTGGAGTCATACTTACACGAATATTCGCGAGAGGTGACTCCAGCTCCAGGCCAAATTCTGGCTGGAATGTTAATGAACCTAATGACGAAATATCATTCGCAGTACTTCCATCTGAAGAAACATGAAGTAAAGCGTCAATATATAACGAACTATTCAGGTACTTACCTATATAAACAGTTGAATTATCCAAAAAGTTACCAATTGTTATTGTATCCCGTCCTAAATTTTCAGAAGAACTCAAATTCAGAGCGTTCTGCAAAATATTGGTTCGTAGGGAAAATATATCAAAATTAAGAAAATCTCGCAACTTATTCTCGGCTGTACGAACGACTGTTGATTGGAGAGCGTAATCAGAAGCAGCCACAATGAAATTTGCAGCATTTTGAGAGTCCGCAACGACGATTTGTCCTAATAAAGACTGAATTTCAAGTTCAGACTTTGCAGGCACACTGGAAAACCTAGGATTTGCATTTTGCAGATATTGATTTTCCATAGTCAGAATAATTTTTACAGTCTGGTTTCTTTCGTCCTTTTCGCGAGTTTCAGCAGTAATAGTGACAAGAGGATTGGAAATATCATCAGGATTAAACTTTATCGAACCAGATTTGATATAGAAGTTTCTGTTCAAATATGATAAATCTCCGGATTTTAAGCCCAAAAATCCGTCAACAATGTAAGAATTTTCTTCCTGATCAACTTTTACATTCACAACAGTATTTGGAACAAAAACACAACGAAGAAGAGGATCAAAAGTAAAGGAAACATGAGTTCCAAGAGTTACTTCCAGATCAGTTTTTATAAACAAGTCATTTTTATCTTCAAAATTCTGCTTTTTTTCTGCCGCCAGGCTGACATTTAAGATTTGCCCGTTATTCAAAGTTGCCAGAGACGAAATTGACGAAGTAATCGAAACATTATCACCAAAAACCTTACCAGTAACTTCAACTACTGGATTTTCATAGTAAATTTGTAAATCTGTAGCTAGTTCTCCCTCAAAGTTAAATAAATCATTATTGATATAAACCGGGAATAAATCTTTTTTCAGAGTTTTTACAGAGGCTTCCATGTAATTCATAGCCCATTTATTCAGGAAAAATTTACAGCCGACTTCAGTTCTTGTTCCATTTTTTGTAGTTAAAATATTTTTTGCAACTTCAATTTCGTTACCGTCAAAATTCAAGAGAACCAAATTTGAAGTTAATTTTTGCTTTGTGATTATAGGGAGCCTTAGATCTAGTTTAGAAACATTCATAGAACCGGAAAAATCCGGATCATCGAGAGAACCACCAATGTGAATTCCGCCCTGCAAAAGCCCTTCATTTATCAAGACAATATCATCAATATTTATATATGAAAAAAGTTTCTGCAAATCTACCTGGCAGTCACTAAGATTTAAATCGGCATATGTCATATTTCCAAAGCCCGCAAGTTTTGCCTGGAGAAAATCCTTATTGTCAATATTAATATCCATGTTGCCGTCAAGAGAAAGACTGCCAGTAACGCCGGCATTTTCGGACGAAAAGAGGGCAAATTGCTTATCAGCATATAAAAGATTAAATGACAGAGGAAACTGCTTTTTGATCAGGGAACCAGCCATTTTTTGGGTCGAAAGACTAAGCATAAATGAATCTGGCAGGATTTTCCCTTGGGGAACGATGGCGTTTGACAGGGACAAGGTCAAAGGAGCTTCCAGGCTTTTTCCCATCAAATCACAATTTAAATCGCCACTAGCC
>CAVFQN010000072.1:0-10564 GCA_963624615.1 Treponemataceae bacterium
CTTGCCCTTAATCTTATTTTTAATCTGATTTTTGAGCATAGCAAGCTTTAAATGTGCCAATTCTTCCTTATAAACAATACTCTGCATTGTAGGGAAACGGTTGATAAAACTTTCTGTTGCCTTGTGCTTTAAAGTTTCAACTTTTTCAATCTTATCCAAAATATTTTGATTGATTTTATCCTTGTTGTCGCGGGCGTGTTCTTTTACAGAAGCCAGCATTGCCGACAGAGATTCGCCGCGGAACCATGCTTCCTGACCGTAATGGTCTTTCAAACTTTCGCCAAAACTCTTGAGTTTTGCCATTGTTGTGCTGAAATCCAGGAGTTTTCGCACTGTAAAGAAAATATCAACAATCAAAATAAGGCCTATCGCGTCGGCAGCAATGTTGATTACAAAATCCCCCAGCCAGTTCAAAAATTTCAATATATAGGGATAGACAAAGCGGATTACCCCCAACCCCATAAATCCAAACAAAACAGAATTCAAAAGGCAAATTCGGCCATTCAACTGGATTTTATAATGCGAATAATCCCACCACCTTGTATGAAAAAGTTTTTCCATAAACCAGCTGACAAAATATTCCACGATTGTACACAAAATCATAGAGGCAAAGAAAAGTGGCAGCCAGGTGTGATAAAGGGACGGTGGCAGGGTCAAAATCACCACTCCCCCAAATCCGTAAACAGGACAAAGCGGGCCATGCAAAAATCCCCGGTTCACAAAACGATGTTCGTGCAAAAATCCTACGTAAACAACTTCCGAACACCAGCCAATAAAAGCAAACATAATAAAAATCAAAAATGCCCACTGAAAAGGCAGACGATAAATTGGTAAAAGTTCCATATCTTTAAATATAATCAGATTTTCTTTATAATTCAAATTTATGGAAGTATTTCTTGGTATTCCCGCTGCTGACGGTATAGGAATTGGAACTGCATTTGTTATTCCAGACCCAGTTAAAAGAGCAATTCCTCAGCATCACATCAAAATTGATCAAGTTACAAAAGGCTGGACTCGCTACGAAACCGCAGTTCAGACAATCATCCTTGAACTTTCCGAACATTTGGACTCTCTTTCTAAAACAGATCCTAAAGATAAAGCCCAACGCGATGTTTACGAAACTTACATTCTTATGCTAAGCGACCCGGTTTTTACAAAAGAACTCAAGGATTTTTTTGAAAGAGAACTTTTTAATATAGAATATTCTGTTCAACTTAGAGCCGAAGCCTACGCTTCAAAATTGCGTCAAGCCGGAAACTATTATCTTTCGGAACGAGCCCAGGATATTACCGATATTTTTGGCCGGGTTCTTGATGAAATGCTCGATATTCATCCTTTTGATATAAACCAGGTGCCGGACGGTTCTGTGATTTTGGCAACCTCCCTGAGTTCTGCCGACACAATCATTCTTTCTAAACGAAAAATTGCCGGCCTTGCCTTAACGGAAGGGGGTGTTTCCAGCCACGTTGTAATTTTGGCCAGAAACTACGGAATTCCGACCGTTGTGGGATTGGAAGAAATCAGCAAAAAAGTACGGAATGGCGAAACTGTCATCATAGACGGAAAAACTGCCGAAGTGCTTGTAAGCCCTGATAAAACTACAATCGACGAAAACAAGGCAAAAATCCGCGAAGAATATCTGCGAAAACAGAAACTCAAGCATTTTTTGGATAAACCTGCTGTCACAAAAGATGGTACGAAATTCAAACTTTTTGCAAATATCGGAACTCCTGAAGAAGCCGAAATTGCCGCCGCCGAAGGTGCCGATGGAATTGGACTTTTCCGTACGGAATTTCTTTACATGGCTCAGTCGGGCGCTTCTCTCAATGCAGCAGCCCGATCTTTTAGCGAGCAAAATCAATTTGAAGCCTACAGACAGGTTCTGCAGATTATGGGCGAAAGACCTGTAACAATCAGAACGCTGGATGCCGGTGGTGATAAACTCATCAATTCGGTAGATATTCCGATTTTGGACGAAAAAAATCCGCTGATGGGTTTACGTGCCGTCCGCTTGAGCCTTGCCTATCCGAATGTTTTAAAAACCCAGCTGCGGGCCCTCTACCGGGCTAGCATTTACGGCAATCTCAGAATTATGTTTCCCCTGATTACCAGTGTAAGCCAGGTAAAACAGTGTTTTGAGTTGATAAAGGAAGTAAAGGCGGAGCTGAAATCAGAAAATCAACCTTTCCAGGAAGATATTCCGATTGGAATTATGATTGAAACCGCCGCTGCCGCCCTTGTTTCGGATTGTCTTACAAAAGTGAGTGATTTTTTCAGTTTGGGAACCAACGATTTGACCCAGTACACTCTGGCAGTTGACCGCGAAAATCCTCGTGTTTCAAATCTCTATGATGAATTTAACCTGGCAGTTTTGCGACTTATCCAGACCACAATCCATGCCGCCACCGAAGCAAATATCCCGATTTCGGTTTGTGGAGAAATGGCCGGCCGCCACGACAGTATTATGGTTCTGGCAGGAATGGGAATCCGCAATTTGAGTATGAGCCCAAAACTGATTTCCGACACCAAGGAACTTTTGTCCCGCTTTACGATTGATGAACTCAAGGCAATTTCGGACAAGCACCTGGACAATATGTGGGAAATGAATAGATAAAAGGAAGATTTATGGCAAAAAAGAAGGCTAAGCCAGACTTTAGCAAACCAAAAGAAATAAAAAACGCAAACGAAAATTCTTTACACCAGGTACAAGACCAGTCAGAAATGCCTGATTTTGTAATCAACAAGGCAAGTGATGGAATTACAGTGGCTAGCGATGGTACAGTCACAGCGACTGGCAACCTGCATCCGGAAGATGCCGAATACGAAGGACTTCCTATGGTTGTAATTGCCGGTCGTCCAAATGTTGGAAAATCAACCTTGTTTAACCGATTTTTGCACAAAAGAATTGCGATTACTAACGACCAGCCAGGTGTTACTCGTGATCCTGTAGAGGCAACTGCAATTATCAACGGAAAACCTGTCCATCTGGTTGATACCGGCGGTTATAAACTTACCCGCGACATAGGCACAAAGGAAGCTGAACTTGATGATTATGTTGTTGAACGTTCTTTGGATATGATTGAAAGAGCGGACACTGTAATCCTCCTTTTGGATGCAACGGAAATTACCGGCGAGGATGAAGAATTTATCCTCAAAATGCGGCCTTACTGGAACAAAATGATTGCGGCAGTAAATAAAACTGAAGGTGGCAAAAACGAAGCCGAAGCCTGGAATTATGCAAAATACGGCTTTAACAATCTGATTTTTATTTCGGCAGAACATGGCGACCGCATTTCTGACCTGGCAAATATGATTACAGATTCTTGTGATTTTAGCCATGTAAAAGTTTTGTCATCAGACCGACCAATTAAAATTGCCATTTTGGGAAAACCTAACACAGGAAAATCTACCCTTTCCAATCGCCTGACTCACACAGAAAATTCGATTGTTTGTGATTATGCCGGAACTACCCGCGATGTAGTGGAAGGTGAATTTTCTTACGCTGGCAGACATTTTAAGGTTTTGGATACAGCAGGTATTCGGCGTAAGGCAAAAGTTCATGATGATGTTGAATATTATTCTGTAAACAGGGCAATTAAAACTCTGGACGAATGCGACGTAGTTTTTCTTTTGATTGACGCAGTGGAAGGACTTGCCGAGCAGGATAAAAAAATCTGTTCCCTGGCTTTTGAAAAAGGCAGGGGGATTATTTTTGTTTTGAATAAGTGGGATTTGAGGGAGGACCAGGGCAACAAGGCAATAAAATCTGTCCGCGAATGGATGAACATTATGTTTGCCCACATGGATTTTGCCCCGATTTTGCCACTTTCGGCCTTGGAAGGCAAAGGGATAAAGGATCTTTTAAACACAACCATAAATCTTTATGAACAATTGACCCGAAAAATTGGAACTTCGGCTTTGAACAACGCCCTGCAAGATTGGCTGGATCGCTATCCGCCGCCTGCAAGTAAAACCGCCCATTTCAAAATCAGATATATGACCCAGGCTTCAACAAATCCTGTAAGTTTTGTGATTTTTGCAACCAGACCGGAAGTTGTTCCAGAACCATATATCACTTACCTTAAAAACAGAATTCGCGAAGATTTAGGATACGACCAGATTCCAATTCAGCTGGAATTCAAAGGCAGCCGCCAAAAGTGGGAGGAAAGAGGAAAGTAGAATAATTGGCGGGATGGGCTTGTCACAACAGGCGTAAGATTTCATCACCGGGCTGGACTTTTGTCACCGGGCGTCCACCGTCCACTTGGCATTCCCGACAACCCCTTGCACAAAGGGCGTCCGCACGACATACCAGGACAGGGCTTGCCACACCGGGCGCCCGCCTGGCTCACGCCCGCCCCAGTCAAAGTTTTACTTTCAATTTTAATTATGTTCACAATCGGTCAAGTAGAAGAATTAACTGGCATAAAAGCTCACGTTTTACGCTACTGGGAAGAAGTTGTCCCAGGCTTTTCTCCTCAGAAAAATTTTAATGGCCGACGGGACTACACCCAGCACGATTTGGAATTAATTTACAGGCTCAAATATTTAATCAACGAAAAAAAGTTTACAGCGGAAGGTGCTGGACGACAGATTTTGGAAGAATCGCAGGTTGTCCAGGAAAATCCGGAAGTCATCCAGCAGATAAGAGAAACTCGGGCAATTTTGACAAATATTTACCTTTCATTAAAAAACTCTTCAGGACAAGAATAAAATGGCAGAAAATTTTTACGATAAGTTTTATAAACACGCAAAAGGGAAAAATAGTGGCACAAAAAAATCAAAAAGTCCCACTCCAGATGAAAAATTAAGCACATCATCGCACCTTTCGAAGAAAAATCCCCAAAACCAATTTTCACGCCCCTCAAGGCAAAATTCCCAACGTTCCAGCACCCAGGCCAGTCCATCATCATTCGCCTTCAAAAACTCGCTTTTTCTCACAGACCGCCTGCAATCTGACACACTTTCTATTTTAAATAATTTTGACCAAATCGTTCAGGGAGTTCGTCCACTGAACAGCAGGCAGCTCCAGCAGTTGCCCGACAACATCCGCGCACTTTCCCATCAGCTTACAGACCAGCGAGCAGACCGTCGGCTTGGCTACATGAACGACAATGTTCAACTTAGTTCTTACGTCCGCTATTACACCTGGTGGAATTTAATCCGCCTCACAAGGCTTTTTTCAAACCTGCCTGCCTCACTTTTTCCTCAAAAAGACGCTGTTTGCCTGGATCTGGGATCTGGTCCTCTTACTCTGGTAATCGCACTTTGGCTTGCCTGCCCCCAGCTCAGAAAACTTAATCTTACCTGGTACTGTCTGGACGTTTCTTCGAACTCTATGGCCCTGGGTGAAGATATTTACCTTTCAATTGCGGCTCGTTTTACCGAAAAGCCCTGGCAAATTATCCGAGTAAAAGGTTCTTTTGGAACGCAAATTAAGCAAAAGGCGGATTTTGTAACTTGTGCAAATATGTTCAATGAATTGGATCAAGCTGGTGATATGCCGCCCGAATATCAGACGAAAAAATATTTTGACCAGCTCAAAACTTACGCGACTCCTGCCGCAAATTTTCTTTTGGTTGAACCTGGCGTTCCAAAGGCTTCCAGAACTTTGAGCCTGCTCCGTAGTCGTTTTCTGTCACTTAGAAAAAATGTTCTTTCCCCTTGCCCTCACGCCGGCGACTGCCCGATGAATGGTTTTAAGGCCTACACAGGCAGTCAAAATAAATGGTGCAATTTTGCTTTTAGCACAGAAGACGCCCCTGCAAAATTGCAAAAACTTTCCGAAAATGCAAAACTCCCAAAAGAAAGAGCAACTTTAAGTTTTTTGGCAGTAAATAGTAAGGTGATTGGGGATGATAGGGTCCAAAAAAATTACCAGGCGACGGCTAAGGCCGGCGAAGACCCGGAAAATCACGAAAATCACGACACAACAAGCACTGCTGCACTTCACACGCCAGCGTCAGCAAATCACCTACCAGCCGGCGACATTTTCTGCCGGGTTGCTTCCGACACATTCCCACTGCCAGGCCATAAGTTTGGCCATTACGCGTGTTCAGAGTTGGGGCTTGTTCTTTTGAGAACTAAGGGAAGCGAAATGCTAAAATCCGGCGATTTAATCAGCGTTAAAATGAAAAGCCCGGATTCTCTTCCCAAGGACGAAAAATCCGGTGCTTTAATTATAGATTTATAGGTTATCTGTCACTTCGGGTGTGCCAATCCAACCCAAGGCGACAATCTTTATTTCTTAAAATAACCAACCAGGGCAACAAGCCAGCCGGCAACAATCATCCAAAGACCAAACATTGAATGTTTAATCAAACCTTTCCCAACAGCCTTATAAATACCGCCGTTTGTAAGGAAACCAACTACCAGAATCACACCACCGGCAATAGAAGCCAGCAGGAAGATTAATTTTAGACCGCTAAGCTGTGGAACAAAACAAGCCACAAGACCAGCAACTGCACCAATGAAAATCAAAAGTGCACCAATTGTCACAAATGTCGAATTATCAAAATTGATAAATTTGAAGCCGTTTGCTGATGAACCAAACAAACCTTTAATCATTGGACAGCAAAATCCAATTACTGCGAGTGCCATGCCAATCAAATAAATGTAAGGCAATGACTTTGATTTTTTTCCCATACCATAACTCCTTAGACAATATGTCTTGCTGAATCTGCTTCAGCACTTTTATTTTATCACAAAGCCGCTAAAAGGCAAAATTCTAGTCAAAAACCGCCCCGTTATCCCGACAAAGCTGCTGAACTGCCTGGCGTCCTGTATAAACCGCAATCGGCAGACCGCCCGGCATCATCGTTCGCAAACCTGCAAAATACAGACCTTTCACAGATTTACTTGCCAGCGGATAATTGTCCTGACTCCCGCCGGGCTTATAAACAGACATCCAGCTGCCTTCAAAAGCCCCGGTATAACGTTCGTAAGTGAGCGGAGTTGCCACATCAGTAACTTCAAGCTGATTTTTAACTTCCGGGATAAAATCCCCAATCGCTTCGACAAACATTTTGCACAGTTCTTCTTTTTTGGCTTTGTAAGTGCCATCAGCTTTTGCAGCTTTCCAAAATCCGTAAGTATCACCAATCAAAAGGCTGGTGAGCGAAGTAGAACCTTGAGGCGAATGGTCTTTGTAGCGGGCGTAATTATTCAGGCGGATTTCTGTCCATTTACAACCACCATATTCCAATGGCTTTTTGAGTGGCAGGACAATGGCGTATGGCAAAGCCGACAAATCAGCCTTTACCCCAAGCGAAATAAAAATATTCTGGTCTGTCAAAAGATTTTTTCGCATTTTGTGGGTCCATTTTTCATCAAGAGGCTTTTCAAAAAGCTGGTCAATTGCAGCCCTGGTGTCCTGGGTGATGATAACAGCATCGGCATCAAAATCACCCTTAGAAGACTGAAGCCCTTTGACCTTACCATTTTCAGTCAAAACTTTTTCGACTTTTGCCCGATATTCAATTTTTCCACCCAGATTTTTGTAGGTTTCTTCCATATTTTTTACCAGGCGGATAGAGCCGCCATCAGGATAACCACAATCTCCGGCCGCAAAAGCTCCCAGAGTATAAATAAAAGACAGGGCATTGTAGCGGTAACCAATCACACAGTTCAAAAGATGACGGAGATTTTTATTTTTGAATTTTGAAAGATAATGTTCCAGACTTTCTTTTTTTAAAGGCAGAACCCGAACTACAGCCGGCAGCATTTTTATAAATTCCAGAGGATTAAAACCCACCGGATTTTTGCATTTACAACCAGCCACATCAAAAACCGGCATATGAAAATTTGCAAAGGCTTTTGTATCCCGGCACATTTTTTTAATCATTTTGGAATCTTCGGGAGCATAACGCAAAAGTTCTGCCTGCATTTGCGGAAGATAGCGGTAAAGGCTAACCTGCTCTTTGCCATCGTAAACAGTGTAAAGAGGGTCGCGGTTTTCAATAGGATTATTTGAAGCAAGGGCGCCAGTTTCACGCCAAAGTCTGTTCAGCGGAAGGTCTGGGGCAGACCCGGTGAGCCAGTGCATTCCACCTTCAAAAAAGTAGCCCTTGCGGCTCCAGCCAGTAGAAAAACCACCAAAAGTATTGTGCTGTTCTAAAATTGTAACGTCAAAACCAGAGCGAGCGGCGTAAATTCCAGCAGAAAGCCCGGAAACGCCCGCCCCCACAATAATTAATTTTTTTGAACTCATATTCTTATATTCTAAAAAAAAATCGGCTTAAAGTCAGCATCTTGACTAAAACAAAAGGAAGCCACAAAAAATTGCAATTTTTTAGAGGTATCCCATATCAATCAACTTGAAATAACACACCTTTATGTCTATAATTTTAGATTATGACAATGTACATTTTTATAGGACTTTCAATTGTTCTTTCACTCATTTCTATGCCTATCATCATCGCATTTTGTAAAAAGTTCAGTCTTTATGATTATCAGAGTGCCAGAAAAATCCACTCGGGGAACATTCCTCGCTTAGGCGGAATTGGAATTGTTCTTTCATTTTTTATTTCAATTTTGTGTTTTCTTTTAATAAGTAAAGATATATCTGTCACCCAACACCTGCCAATTTTAATTGCAGGTTTAATCATCTTTGTCTTTGCTATTGTTGATGATTTGTTGAATCTCCCTGCGATCGTAAAACTCATTGTTCAGCTGATTGCGGTTTCAATCGTAACTTTTAACGGCTACCGTTTTACCCAGATTTTCGGCTGGCACCTCCCTACAATCTTCAGTTTTGTCCTAACTTTTGGCTGGATTTTAGGAGTGATTAATGCTTACAATCTGATTGATGGTTTGGACGGTTTGTGCGGTTCACTTTCGATTACCGCGATTATCACTCTGGGGATTTTGTATCATCTTTCTGGAAATGCAGAAACTGCCATTTGTTTTATTCTTGCCGGTGCGATTTTTGGATTTTTGGTTTTCAACTGGCCGCCTGCAAAGCTTTTTATGGGCGACAATGGAAGCCAGTTTTTAGGATTTATGATTGCGACAATTCCTTTGTACACTTCCAGTGATGTTTTTGAATACAACAAATTTTTGATTATGATTGTTTTGACTGCCTTTCCGGTTTTTGACACAATCGCCGCAATTTGGCGTCGCCTTCGCGATAAAAAGCCGATTATGTCGCCAGACCGCTCTCATTTGCACCACAAATTGTTGAATTTGGGCTATTCAAAACAAAATGCCCTCTATCTGATTGCATTTTTACAGGTTCTTTTGTGTGCCTTGGTTATAATTTCATATTTCCTTGGAACTAAAAAAGCTTCTGCCTTGTTGTTTGAAACTTTGGCATTTATGATTATTTTCTTCTCGATAATTCATTATACAAACCGCAAAGTTATGCTGAAAAAGGAAGTTAAAGAAAAGGATTTACAAAAGTCTGAAAACAATTAGGGTGTCCCATTTGTTTTTGGAATTTACACTGTATGCTACTCCACCACTTTCCACTCGGTAATATTTTTTTTCTTACTTGAAAAGTTCACACCAATCTTAAAAAGTTGTCTTTTATCGCTGGCAAATGGTGCGGCGTACTGTTTTTCTTCAATTTGTCTCAGAGCTTCGTTGACAGATTTATCACGTTTGAACTCAAAAATGTAAATGTAATTATCCGCTTGAACTACGCAGTCTGCACGCCCCAAAGAGTAATGCTGTTCAACACCAACAAACTGCCCCATCAGAATAAATACAATGTAAATTACATTTTGAAAATTCTGTTCAAGCACTGTGTCATTAGTTTTTCTTGAATATGGCAGGCGGGCAAAAAGACTTTTAAACCGCGTCATAAATGACTCAATGTCGCCCTTCTGGACATCCCTGCAGAATTGAGATACACAAAGAGAAGTTGAATCCTGCGTTGAATGGGTAAAATGCGGCACCAGACATTCCAGAAAACTGTAGCGCACTTCATCATTCGGATAGCCAAGCTGGTATTCTTTATATTTTGCATTGTAACCTTTTATGGTCAGATAACCAGACTGATAAAAAAGCGGAATCGGATTTGGGTTATCATCGCGATAGTCCTGCAAAGTCAACTGCGTGGCAGAAAGTTCATCAGTAGAAAGATAGCGGGCATCAAAATTGTTTTGTTGTAATTTTTTAAGTAAAAAGGTCGGAGTTCCAGTCGAAAACCAGTAAGTTCCCAAATCTTTTTTAAAAAGTGCATTGATTAAACTAAAGGGATTGTAAAGCCCATCTCCATTTGGATTAAAGTGATAGCCGTCATACATCCGCTTTAGTTCTGCAAGACATTCTTCGTATGAAAAGGAGAGTTTTTTTGCCATATCGTTAATTTCAGGCTCAAAAATATTTTCCATTTCGCTTTGAGTAATTCCGCAGATTGTAGAATAATCTTCGTCAAGGGAAATATCGTTCAGCTGATTAAGGTCACTAAAAATGTCGCAAAAATTACCTCCTTGTAATTTTTGCTTACCGAGATTTTGCTTCGCAAAACTCGAAAGTTTATCGTCCTTAAATGAAAAAAGGTGGCTTCCTTGCCACCCTGAAAAATGGGTAACCCCAGTAATAAAAGTAAATTTTAAGTGTT
>CAVFQN010000073.1:0-2106 GCA_963624615.1 Treponemataceae bacterium
TTCGGCACGAGCACAGAATATGCAAAGCGTGGTGTAATTTTAGTTAGCGTAGGCTACAGACTGAACGTTTTTTCATTTTACGATGGTCAAAATTACGGCTTACACGATATGCTTTTTTCAGTTGATTGGGTAAAGAAAAATATCGAAAGCTTTGGCGGAAATCCAGAAAAAATCACTTTGATGGGGCAATCAGCCGGAGCAATGAGCGTAATGGATTTATGCTACAGTCAAAAACTGAAAGGCAAAATCCAAGGCATAATTTTTCTTTCAGGCGGGGGCGTAATTCCAAAAGCGGTGGGCCCATTACCAAAAGCCGAAAGTGCAGAATTTTGGAAAGCCGTTGCAAAAAACGCAAACTGCGACAATATCGATGAATTAAAAAATGCAGACCCGCAAATTCTGTGGTTCGCATGGCACACTCAGCTAAAAAAAGAAAAGAAAATGATGAATTTAATGCAGCCAGCTATCGACGGCGATATAATTCCAGATTTTCCGCAAAAGATTTTTTCTAAAAATTTGGATTTAGACATTCCGGCAATTTTCAGCGTAACAAGCCAAGATATTTTTGCGCCTGTTATGTACAAAGTTGCCATCGATTACGCAAAACGAAACGCACGCCACAATCGTAGCCTTGTTTTTTGTGCGCTTTTTGACAAAAAACTACCTGGTGATAAATACAAAGCTTTTCATGCAAGTGACTTATGGTACGTTTTTGGGCAAATGAAAAATTCGTGGCGACCATTCGAAAAAATTGATTACGAATTGAGTTCTACAATCATTGATTATTACAGCAATTTTATAAAAACGGGTAACCCAAATTCAAAAGATTTGCCACAGTGGAATGCAATTACAAAAGTTTTTGGAAGTTTCCGCCATTTTGACGGTAAAGATGAAGGCCACATTTCGCGCGCAAGTTGTCTTGCAAAAACCACGAAATCGCTATTGTTTGATAAAGGTCCAGTGTAAGATTCACTTTTGCTCGCTAACATAGTGTTCTATAGCGTACAAAAAACTTTCTAGATAAAATTTTTTTGCTGATTTTGCTTCTTTGGAAAATGGTGCTAGCATATCAAAGGCGTGGTAGCATCCACTGAATTCCATAAAATCAACATGAATTCCCGCTTCTTTTAAGTTTTTAACGTAGTGAACAATTTCGTCATGAAAAGGCTCAACAGTTCCGGCAAAAGTACAACACGGTGGAAGATTTTTATAATCAGTTTCCCTAGCCGGGGCTGCATACGGCGGAATATTTTCACTTCCGTACAAGGCTCCAAGATAGGCTTTCCAAGCACGCTCGTTTGAACTAGTATCCCACACTGGCATTTTGTTATTTTTTGAAGAAAAAGTAATCATTCTGTCATCAATCATAGGATAAAATGGCATTTGGTATGCTATTGGAATTTCGCCTTTGTCACGAGCATAAAGGGCAAGGCTTATAGCAAGCCCACCCCCTGCACTTTCCCCACCAACAAAAATTTTATCAAGCAGGATTCCAAGTTCTGCACCATTTTCTTTCATCCATTTTAGTGCAAGGTAGCAATCTTCCAAGGCTGCAGGATAGGATGCTTCATACGAAAGAGTGTAGTCGGGCGAAACTACAACGCAATTTCCTTTATCGCAAAACGTGTCCATATAGCCAAAAGCCTGCTCTGGAATTCCGATTCCATATCCACCGCCGTGAATCCATAAAATTCCAGGTGCATTTGAAACTGGATTTTTGCTTTTCACAACTAAGAGTCGCATTAGGCTTCCATCATCACGAGCGATATTTTGCTCTTGCATAGAGGAATGTTTCCCGAGCCATTTTCCTTGTAATATTTTTCGAAACAGAGTGTTCAGTTTTTTGCTTTTGTGGGCATAGAATTTTGGAACAAAGATTTTTTCAAAAAAACCGATAATTCGTAAATCTGGGGCAAGTTTTTTAATAAAGTCCATTTTCATTTCATTTAGGCTGAAGCGATGATGCAAGTAGCCGGTCAGCCGAGCAGGCCCGAAGGGCGTTCTTTGTTGGTTGCTATTTTTTTAGACAACCAACAAAAACCACGCGCTAGCACGCTGCGAGGATGAGCGTCATTTTCGGCAAAAGCGATGCCAGCCACGCTCCGA
>CAVFQN010000074.1:0-4169 GCA_963624615.1 Treponemataceae bacterium
GGCTACACGCCAAAAGAATACAAGCAGGCTATCGAAAGCCTGAATCAAAAAGAGCAGGCAGAATCTGATGAAAAATAAATTATCAAAATCGCTTTTTTTATGTTTTTTCTCCATATTTTTCTCTTTATTTTCTCTTTTATTCCTGTCTTCCTGCAATATCAAAAATAAAAGTGAAGATAATACCCCCATCACTTTTACCATGTACACTTCGGATTTAACAGAATCTCTGCCTTTCGATGACCCAGTTGCCCGGGAAATCACAAAAAAAACAGGCGTTATCCTTGATTTGCAGTATCCCAAGCGAAGCAATGCGGATTCTATTTCCCTCATGCTTGTAAATAATTCTTACCCCGATTTAATTTTTGTAAAAAATGATTTGGCCAGATTTATAAAGAACAAGGCGGTTATCCCCCTGGACGGTTATATAGAAAAATACGGCCAGAATATGAAAAAACTCTATGGTTCTGAAATTGTAAAATTAAGGTACAGTCTGGAAGATTCTTCAATTTACAATGTCGGAACTTATGAGCTAAAAAGAACGATTAATGAACTTTCCGGCAATATGCAGCTTCAAAATGCCGTCCTGAAAGAATTCGGCTATCCCAAGGTCACCACTTTGGAAGATTACGAAAATATCATGCAGGCTTATATCAATAAATATCCGGAAATTAACGGCCACAAAACAATTGGGCTTTCTTTGTTGACAGATGACTGGTATTGGTATGTGGGCTTGTCAAATCCTGGAAATTATGTCCTGGGCCTTCCAGATGACGGCCAGTGGATTGTAAATCAGGATAGCCTTGAATCAACTTACAAATTTTTGTACCCGGAAATGAAGATTTTTTACAAATGGCTCAATAAAATTTATCATAAAGGGCTTTTGGATCCCGAAAGTTTTACACAAACCCACGATATGTGGAAAAATAAACTTTCCGGTGGTTATGTCCTGGGAACAACTTATGCTTACTGGGGTTTAACCGAAATTAAAAAAGAACTGGAAAACAGCGGAATGACAGACCGGACTTTAGCCTATCTTCCTGTTACTGCCGGAAAAAGTTATATGGACCCTTCTTTAAAAGATTACGGATATTCTGGTGGTTGGGGAATTGCAATTTCTGTTGATTGTAAAGACCCTGTAAAAGCCTTTAAATTTTTAGACTGGATGTGTTCAGAAGAAGCTCAAATTTTGACCAACTGGGGATTTGAAGGAATTGACTATCTTTATGACAGCCATGGAAAACGTTACAGCATTACCGTAAGCAGCAAAAAAAACGGAGTAGGCCTGTGGCTTTATCCTTTCCCGCAGGGGGGAACTGGATATTTTGATTCGACCGGAAATCCTTTGGGAAAAAGTCAGCGGGAAACTGTCATTGCAGAATACAACTACGCCGAAAAAGAAACTTTGAAAGCCTATGGGGCAGAAACGTGGACAGAACTTTTTCCCCAGCCGGAAGATTTGGGCGTTTCAAAACATGGACAAATCTGGCAATATCCTTTGA
Organism: Treponemataceae bacterium; assembly: GCA_963624615.1. GTDB lineage: Bacteria > Spirochaetota > Spirochaetia > Treponematales > Treponemataceae > Treponema_D. Next base: position 1,500 of record CAVFQN010000074.1, read on the forward strand.
ATGCAAAAAGCACGGCCATCATTGACAATGCCGACAACTTTGTAAAATCTTCCCTAATCGAAATGATTTTAGGCCCAGAGGCGGATTTTGACCTGGCCTGGGAAAAAATGCAGACAGAACTCCGCGAAATGGGCGTTGAAGAAGTGGGTCTGGAAGTTACAGAGTTGATAAAAAATAAAAAAGAACTCTGGTCTCTTCAGTGAAAACTTATTCCCTTTCAAATTTCTTTTTCAAATAAACATATTCATACAAAATATCATCAAACTGGTCATAGCCAAAAATTTTGTGAACTTTTGTGATATGCCATTGTTTTATATTTGCAGTATGAGGATAGGGCAACCAGAAAAGTCTTTTTGAAAAATGCCTTACAACCGTAGATTTTGGGTGCAGGAATTTCTGATCATTAAATTTTTGTGGCAAAATCTTCTTTTTGGTAGTGGAATGCCAGAGGGCGTCCTGGTCGGCGAATGTCCATTTTTTTGTCATTATTTGATGTCGGGCCTTTTCAAAGATTTTTGTTTCTTTGCATTTTTTGATATTAAAAAGCAAAACTCCGGCGTTTATATAGTCCGGGCGGATTAAATATTTTCCATAATGGTCTGGAGCAGCGGCGTATTCATAATCCGAAATATCATAATCATACAAAAGCCGGATATCCCTATTAAACATTATGTCGCAATCCAGATAAAGCATTTTATCCGGAATATTTGGAATCTGGTCTGCAAAAAGTCTGATTAAAGTGTAGGGTGAGCAATAAGCCCCTTCGTTCGGACAGCCAGAAAAATCCTTCATATAGTAAGATGTCACGTCAATTTTTGTGACTTTATTTTCGGGATTATATTCTTTTAAAACATTTTCCAGGAACTGGGATTTTTTATCAGAAATCGGGATATATTTTGGACTCAAATGGGTAAGATTCATCGTAAAAAGATAAATATTAAATGGTTCTTTTGTTTGAGTTCTTTTTACAATCGAAAGTGAAGTTGTAAGAACTCCATCAAAAACTCCATCATTTCCACAAAATAAAATATTAATCATTTTTATCCTCCACTGGAGCAGATATTTTTGAAGTTTTTATGTATTTTACTATCTCTACATTATTATTTTTGCTTCTTTCTACCATGGCATTGTAAACCTTGTTTCGTAAATCCCGCCTCTGCTCTTTTAGCGAAAGTGATTTATCGGCAAAAAATGGACCGTCAATATAAGTTACCATCTGGGGCGTTTTTGAAAATTTTCTTTTTTGATATGTGTTTGTAAAAGCAAAAGTCGGCAAATCATAAGAAATAGGATACCTGAAAGAATTTTCGCCAAAAGGTCTGATTTTCGTGTAAAAAGGCCAGATGTGGGCTTCGGGGTAAATCGTAAAAGTCCTATTTTCCCCAATTCTAAGTTTGATAATATTCATAAAATTTTTGCTGGCAGCCATATTGTCCGGCAGAGGAACTGCCCCCAGGTAAGGGGTGATTTTTCCCAAAACCGGCATACTCACGTTGTTTGCATTTACAATTAAATAATTGTGATTTGGAAACTGGGTAAAAGTCGGTATTAAGGCGTCCATGATATTATTTGTGTGATTTCCAAACTGAAATTTCGCTTTGTGGATGTAAGGTTTTATGACTTTTTTGTTTACAAATTTATGATGATATTTTAACTTTACAAAAATAAAGGCTATGGGGTGGGCAATTATTTTGTACCAAAAATAATGCTTGATTTTCCAGCCCAAAGATGAGTCCCCATAAAAATAATTTTCATCAATTTTTTTGGGGATTATGGAGTCGCCGGCAAATTCATCATTTAGCTCATCAGAATAATAAATGATTTTTTCGTGTTTTTTACTCATTTACGTTTCCAGACTTATCAGCTCTGTCGGTGTTATTTTGTCCGTCAGCCAGGTCAGCGTCGTCCACCTTTTTTTCTCCAGCATTGCCATTTTCTGTCGAATATGTCAGCGGAATCTTGTAGAAATCTTCATAAACTTCCTTCCACAAGCGGTAATTTTCATCTTTTAGCCATTCAATATTTTCTTTTTTCGATTTTTCCGGGTCAGGATAAAGGGCCGGCAAAATATTGAGCGTATATTCCTGAACAGGAAATCCGTCCCCATCAATCAAATCAGAATCTTCCATAGTGATAAACATTGGAAGTACAGGTACATTATTTTCTACCGCAAAACGAAAAGCCCCGTTTACAGGCGGCCGCGGTTTCCTGTAATTCCACCACATTCCCTGTTCCGGGTAAATTAAAACTTTTTCACCTCGTCCAAGCAGAACTTTCAGTGATGACAAAAATTTCTTCATCGTAGAATAATTTGCACTTAGGGGCAGGGTATAGCAGTGTCTCATAATAAAGCCAAAAAATCCCGGAAAATTTGTGTAATTTCCTTCCCTGATGATTATATGCAGTTCTTTGTCTTCTTTTCTAAGATAAGGACGCAAAACATGGTGAATACAAAAATTATCATAGGCATTAAAGTGATTGCAGGTCAAAATTGCCCCTTGTCCTTTTAGGTTTGTGAAATTTTCCAGCCCTACAACATTTTTTACAATCATCTGCCTGGTTTTTACAAGGTTATTTACAAATTTTACAGCAAGCCTCATGGCGTATTTTGAGATGATTTTATTTGAAAGTTTGGAGTTTAAATAGTCAACTTTGTCTGGAGTTAATGGA
>CAVFQN010000074.1:4179-4882 GCA_963624615.1 Treponemataceae bacterium
CTTTTGACCACCAGCCTTTTTTTTCAAATTCAGCAATTTTCTGGAGAATTTTTAATCTTTCAGGATTTTTTTGAATATTTTCAGTTTTTTCTTGTGATGTTTCCTGCCTCTGGAGTAATTTTTCAGCCACTGCAAGATTTTCTTTTTCAATTTTATTTTTTTCTGCTTCCATAAACTGACCTGTATGCCTTTAAGTTCAGATACTTTTTAATAGAGTTCAAATGCTGCATTTTTTTGATGGTGTGAACAATAAATTTGCCCTTGTGCCTTTTATAATAAGTCTGTTTAAAATTCAAAGGATTATTGCTGTCTTCATCTGCAATTTTTTTCATATTTTCGACAGCATTTGCGTCTATAATTTTTCTTTCTTCCGGATATTTTTTTAGAATATCCAAAATATCAAGATAAAAATCAGTTTCCTTTGCGTATTTCCAGAAAAAATCTTCATATTTTACGCCTTCGTAATGCCAGGGTTTCCAATTTATTTTGTAATGAATGATTTTAAGATTTCTATCATCAAAAGGAGTTATGTCTGCCGCAGTTTTGTTCCAGCCCAAATCCAGGTAAAGAACTTTATCCTTACACAAAATATTCAAGTAATCCTGGTCTTGAACCAGACGGAAAGTGTATTCTTTTGCCAGGGAAATAAATTTTTCCACGATTTTATCTTTCAAAAATTTTTTTGTATTGATTACAAGCATAC
>CAVFQN010000075.1:0-3218 GCA_963624615.1 Treponemataceae bacterium
GATTACAGGGGCTTCCCTACATCGCATACAGGAGTTCACCGTAGAAATCAATTCTTTACCGCAGTATTTACATCTTTTTACGGATAAAGCCCTTTCCACCGACAAATTTTCTTTCAAGCAATTTTTACAAATCGGAAAGAGCAAAGTCTTTTTGTTACAAATAAGACAGCGGGTTCCATTATTGAGGATTGCATAGAAATACCTGACAGACTGAATAACTTTTTGTTCAAAAGCAAAAACCAAATTTTCCACATATATATAATTGTCAAAAAAGTGCGAAAAAAGGAAATGAAAATGAAAAAAAATGCGTTTTTTTTGAGATTTTTTTCAGATTAAGAGGATTTCTTTGGGGAAACGCATTACAACCCGGAAAGATTCTTTTTCCAGCGGGAAATTGCCTGAAGTGCGTTCATTGGCGTCATATTATCCAAGTCCAGAGAAAGAATTTCTGAAATGATGATTTCTTCATCACTAAAAAGACCTGGCGTAGAATACTGGGGCTTTTCCTCTTCCTTTTTTGCTTCCGGAATATGTTCAAAAACAAGAGGATTTTCACTGGCTGCAGTCTGAATATAAGTCAAAATCTGCTTTGCCCGGTCAATTACTGACTGTGGAAGCCCCGCCAATTTTGCCACATGAATACCGTAAGAATTTTCGGTGACACCTTCTTTTACTTTTCGTAAAAAAACTACCGCCCCATCCTGCTCAAGAACATCCATACAAAGCATTTTTAATTTTGAATGCTCCATTCTGGATAATTCGTGATAATGGGTTGCAAAAAAAGTTTTACATTTGATTGTATCCAAAAGACATTCCGACACCGCCCTGGCAATGGCAAGTCCATCTTCGGTTGAAGTTCCCCGACCTACTTCGTCCATAATTACGAGAGAACGTCTGGTAGCGGCATGCAAAATATTGGCAGTTTCAATCATTTCGACCAGGAAGGTTGATTCCCCTTTCGCAAGATTATCAGAAGCACCGACTCGGCAGAAAATACGGTCAACAATTCCAATTCTCGCCTTACTTGCAGGAACAAAAGACCCGGTCTGAGCCAAAAGAGCAATTAAAGCATTTTGACGAAGATAAGTACTTTTACCAGCCATGTTTGGACCGGTAATCAAGGCAAAAGACGGCAATTCTTCATCATCAGCTGAAAGAAGAGAATCATTCGGGACAAATTCACCGGTTGGAAGATTCATTTCTACAACAGGGTGGCGACCATCCTTTATCTCAAAAATCGTAGATTCTTCAATTTCTGGTTTTACCCAGTTATGAACAATGGCAGCCTGGGCAAGAGAAGCCGCAACATCGGTATTTGCAATTTCATCAGCAATCTGCAAAAGATATGGAATATAAGCCTGCAGAGATTTTCTGATTTCCACAAAAAGATCCCTTTCAAGTTCCAGGATTTTTGTGTACGATTCATTCAAATCCCCTTCCAACTGCTGAAGTTTTTCGCTCGTGTACCTGTCCCCATTTACCAAAGCCCGCCTCATAACAAAATGAGGAGGAACTGACGATAATTTTCCCCGGCTAACTTCGATAAAATAGCCGGAAGCATTTGTATATTTAATTTTGAGGGTGGAAATTCCAGTTTTTGCCCTTTCTTCGGCCTCGTAGTCAGCCAAAACCTGATTAAAATTATCATGAATTGACCGCCAGTGATCCAAATCTTCAGACCAGCCCTCTTTTATAATTCCGCCGTCTGTTAAAGATGTTGCAGGATCATCGAGAATGGAATTTTTTATCATATCTATGATTTTTTCCGAATTATCAGAAGAAACAAAAGAAAAATCATACTGATTAAGGTAATTTTTTACCCGACACCAGGATTCAAGACTGGCACGCAGGGCCTGTAAATCTTTTGCATGGGCTTTTTCCATGGCGATTCTGGAAGCCAGACGTTCAACATCAAGAATCGAAGATAAATCGTTTTTAGTTTTTTCGAGTAAAGGCCTGTTATCAAAAAAAGTTGAAATGCAGGACTGACGATTTACAATCTGCCCAATGTTTGTCAAAGGAAATAAAAGCCAGGTTCTAAGCAGACGACTCCCCATCGCCGTTTTTGTAAAATTCACGCAGGAAAAGAGAGAAAACCGGCTACTTCCATCCCTCATATTTTCTGTAATTTCAAGATTTCGGCGGGAAGAATCATCCATCATCAAATATTCATTATCAGAATAAAGTCTGATTGAATTTACATGAGGAATATTTGTATTTGTAGTTTTTTCAAGATAATCCAAAAGAAAACCGGCCGGCACAAGTTCTGGAGAATCCTGGTCAAGCCCAAAAGCCTTGAGACTGGCAGTTTTAAACTGGCCGGTGAGTTTTTTATAAGAAAGTTCAGGAGAAAAATCCCAATCAGGATAATAAGAAACTGCAATATTTGTATAAGCGGCTAAAACTGACTGAATATCCTGATTTTGTTTGAGAGACAAGGGAAGCAAAAGTTCGCGGGGAGAAGCCCTGTTCAGTTCTTTGCCAAAATTTTCGGACATTTTGGAAGCCGGCCAGGAAGTTGCTTTAAAAGAAGCCGTCGTAACATCAATAAAAGAAAAACCAGCCTTGCCCTTTGTGATTGAAAGAGCTGCCAGATAATTTGCTTTGTTGCCGTCCAGATATTCAGATTCAACGGCAGTTCCCGGAGTGATGACTTCGACAACCTTACGCTCAGTAATTCCCTTTCCCCCCTTAGGAATTTCGCCAACCTGTTCACAAATTACGATTTTTTTTCCCAGCCGCAAAAGCCTGGCAATGTACAATTTTGCCGCGTGATAGGGAATACCACACATAGGCTGCTGGGCCCGATGGGTCAAAGTTAAATTCAAAAGCCGGGAAACTTCAACTGCGTCCTTATCGAACATTTCGTAAAAGTCGCCCAAGCGGAAAAATACAACTTCGTTTTGATATTTTGATTTGATTCCCCGGTACTGAACCATCATGGGGGTTAAGTTTTCTTCATCAGCCATCGAACTAAATCAGCAACTAAAAAATCTATAAGCCCAGTTCAGTGATAACTTGATTTGTTATATCAACTGATGAAGAATACCAGAGAATGGAATTTGAATCCTGCAGGCTCAAAATCATACTGTAACCGCCACTTTCTGCAATTTTTGAAAGGGTGTTGTAGAGTTTTTTGTAAAATTCATCAGAATTCTGCAAAGATTTCTGCATTGATTCAAGTTCTACATTTTTTGCATTTGTATATTCTGTAAGAT
>CAVFQN010000076.1:0-2402 GCA_963624615.1 Treponemataceae bacterium
TCCTAAAAGCATACACTGGCCGTAATCATCATAATATTTTTCCAAGGAAATCCCATTTTTCCGCTCTTTTCTATCCTCAATAATCCTGTTTTTTCCATAAATTTTTGACGGAAAAAGATAATATTTATCATTAAAATCCGCCTGAACAAATTCAACTGCCAGGTAGGCTCCAGACCAAGACCTTTCAATCGTAGCAATTTCATTACCGTTAGAATCAATTATCGAAAATGTAGCACTCACCGTATTTCCTTCCGCCGAAACCGAAGAGCCGTAAATTTTTATTCTTAAATATTCGTGTTCAAAATTTTCTGGCAGCTGATGGGAAGCGTAGAAACAGGATAAATACAAAAGGCAAGTAGCAAGGACATAGACTAAAATCAAAAGAGAAAAAAGATATCCTGCCATTTTAAAAAATACATTTTTTTCTTTCATAAAATCAAAGATTTTCTTTTGGGAGCCTCTAAAAATTGCAATTTTTAGAGATGCCCTTTTACCATTGCCAAAAATTCTTCTTCATTGATAATCGGAATACCAAATTTTGCCGCTTTTTCATTTTTGGAAGAACCGGATGAAGTATCATTTGTCACAAGATAAGATAAATCTTTTGTAACCGAAGATTTTGTTGTACCGCCATTTTTCTTTACGAGCTGCTCGGCATCGGCCCGCTTCATTGTATTTAATTCACCGGTAAAGCAGAATGATTTTCCTGACAACTTTCCCTGACCTTCCGCTTCCAGAATAATCGTTCCATCAGAAACGAGTTTTCGCATTTCATCAGCATTTTCTGTAAAACCTTCAACGATTGTGTGGGCCATAATCTGGGCAAATCCATAAACCCCTGCAATCTGGTCTTCACTCGCAGACAACAATTTTTCCAGACTGTTAAATCCGGCCGCAACTAATTTTTCGGCAGAAGTTTCGCCCACCCCTTCAATATCAAAAGCCCCGACAAAAGTTGCCAGCTTCATATTTCTGTGGGATTGAATGGAATTATAAACTTTTTCGGCCCCCAGGGATTTTTTATCGGCTTCCATACTTTCTTCATTCAAAAAATATGGAACTAAATCCTGAACCTGCAAAGAATAAATATCAGAAATGGATTTGAGCCTTTTATCATTAAAAAGCGAAGTAATTAAAGTTTCGCCTAAATCACGAATATCAACAACTTTTTGGTATTTTAAAAGCTGGTGCAAAACTCTTTTAGGACAAGTTTTGTTAGGGCAAAAAAGCCGGCTGCCCTCATCTATCAATTTACTTCCGCAAACTTCACAAGTACATGGATAAGGGATTTCAGAAGTTTCAATATTTTTTTCTTCTACAACATTTTCAATTTTTGGGATAATTTCGCCACGTTTTACAACTACGACATGACTTCCAATTTTCACACCAAGTTTTCGCATGGTGTCGGGATTTGCAAGACTGGCCCTTTGAACCTTTGTACCGTTGAGTTCAACTTCATCAAAAATAGCAACCGGAGTGTAAGTTCCGCCAGAAATACTCCATTCCACCTGACGCAAAGTAGAAACAGCTTCTTCCAGACTGAATTTAAAAGCAATCTGATGGTCAGGACGGGCCCGGCGGGCATCTTCCAGGTTAATTTTTCGTTCTTTTATGACAAGCCCATCAATATCATATTCGATAGACTTTCTTTCCTCCATGATTTTTGCACGATAAGCAATAACCCTATCCGGCGATTTACAAATCACCAGGCGGACAACATTAAAACCACAATCCATGAGCCAGCGGATTTTTTCTTCCTCGTTTGTAAAATAGGATTTTCCGTCAGTGGCAAGGGCGTCATAAGTTATCAGTTTTAAATATTCACTTCCCTGGCCGTCTTTCCTTTTCATTAAACCGTTGGCAGCATTTCGGCAGTTGGCTTTATCAGAAAAATAAGTTTTGTGAACCTGGTGGGTCATAATTACTTCACCACGAACACCGCCAGTAAATGGAACTAAAACGCCATCTTTGTAAATTGCAGCATTGACCCCACCCATTTTTTTTGCATTTGCAGTGATGTCATCACCAATTGTTCCATCTCCACGAGTAACCGCTCGGACCAGATAACCATTTTCGTACTGGAGTTCCAGGGAAGCCCCGTCAAGCTTGTATTCAACTAAATATTCATCGTAATTATGTTTTACAGCCCAGGCCAAAAACTGTTCCGGGTTTGCAGCTTTTTCCTGGCTGCCCATAGGCATAACGTGGTGGGCTTTTGCGAAATTTCCAGAATCAGTCCCAACCTTATGTAAAATGGGATTTGCCGGATCCAGTTCTTTTAATTCGTCCCAAAGTTTATCAAAATCGGCATCAGAAATTTCACCTTCGCCATCATAATAAGATTTCTGATATTTTGTGATTAATTTTTCAAGTTCTTCAATCCGGGTCATAAAATTTTTACT
>CAVFQN010000077.1:0-2119 GCA_963624615.1 Treponemataceae bacterium
ACTGCGGAACAGCCGACGGTTGGCGGAATGAGCGGAGCGAATGGAGGCAACCGGATCGCCCAAATAAATCCTCAAAAAAAATAATTCTACATTTCTGACTTATAATTCAAAGCCGAAACAACCGCCCTGATACCGGCCTTACCGACGTTAGAAGATTTTCCAACGCCCCAGGCATCCGTTCCGTCTTCCCTTGTAATGTGGACGTAAGCCATAGCCTTGGTGTCTGCCCCTTCGCCGATAGAATGTTCATGGAAAGAAACCAGATTGAACTTAGGCGCCGGGGTCTGTTTGATTGCATTTACGAAAGCGTCCAAAGGTCCGTTTCCGTTTCCTGCAACGGCGTAAACTTTGCCTTCCCACGAAAGTGTTGCCAGAACTGCAACTTGTTCTGAATCTATATCAGCACAATCGGTGCCGCCTTCAACATGCTTCTGGGTGATTTCTTTCAAAACCATTGGCTCTGTAGAATTCAACCAGGTATCTTCAAATGCTTTGTAAACTTCTTCATTGGAAATTTCCCGCTGCAATTTGTCGGCGGTATTTTTGATGACTGCCCCGATAAAAGGATGCATGGCTTTTGGAGCTGCAATTCCATAATCGTGTTCCAAAATGTAGGCTGCCCCGCCTTTTCCAGACTGGCTGTTGATTCTGATAATTCCTTCGTACTGGCGGCCGATGTCGTGGGGGTCGATTGTAAGATAAGGAACGTCCCACAAAGCATTTTCGTCCATCTTTACGCGGGCAGCCATTCCCTTGCGGATTGCATCCTGGTGGGAGCCGGAAAAAGCTGTAAATACCAGTTCACCGGCGTAAGGCTGGCGAGGAGGAACTTCCATTCCTGTAAATTTTGTGTATTCTTCGGTAAGATATGGGATATTTGATAAATCCAGTTCAGGATCAACTCCCTGCGAGAACATATTCAAGCCGACATTTACGATGTCTAGGTTTCCGGTACGTTCGCCGTTTCCAAAAAGACATCCTTCCACCCTGTCTGCCCCAGCCAGAATTCCAAGTTCACACTGGGCAACACCTTCGCCACGATCGTTGTGATTGTGGAGGGAAATAATCAGCTTTTGGCGGTTAGAAATGTGCTGGCAAAAATATTCAATTTGATCGGCAAACTGATTTGGCAGGGCACATTCTACAGTTGTAGGCAGGTTTAAGATAATTTTGTGATTTTCGTCCGCAGCGTCGCCCCATTCTTTTACAACGGCTTCGCAAACTTCCAGGGCGTAGTCAATTTCTGTAGTAGAAAAAGATTCTGGCGAATATTCCAGGCGGATGTCTGTTCCCTGGCTCATAGGCAGACAGGATTTTACACAGCGGATTCCGTCAATTGCGATCTGCTTGATTTCGTCTTTTGATTTATTGAAAGTGTATTTTCGCTGGGCAGGGCTGGTAGAATTGTAAAGATGGAAAATCGCTTTTTTACAGCCTTTGAGTGATTCAAAAGTTCTTTTGATTAAAGATTCACGGGCCTGGCACAAAACCTGCAGAGTAACATCATCAGGCACATGATCTTCTTCAATCAGGCGACGCATAAAAGTAAATTCCGTATCAGAAGCTGATGGAAATCCAACTTCAATTTCTTTAAAACCGATTTTTACAAGGAGATCAAAAAATTCAAGTTTCTGTTCAACGCCCATAGGATTGATGAGGGCCTGGTTACCGTCACGCAAATCCACAGAACACCAGATTGGTGCCTTTGTGATAGTTTTTTCTGGCCATGTCCGATTAAATGCTGGAATCGGTTCAAAAGGTTTGTACTTTCCGTTTACTTTCATTTTAAAACTCCTTTGCTTTATTTGAAAAATTTGAAAATCTTTTGTCAGAAAAAAAAAGACCCGCCGCACTGCGACAGGTCTCTATATTTCCAACTAATTTACCAAAAATATATAACACACTACCTTCAGCCACGGCTATTTTGAGAAAATTGCAGATAGTAGTAGTAGGTTCATATACTTCATAAATACTAAAGTAATTTAGTTTTAATAAAAAGTCAATTATCTTGCCCTTTATTTTTAGAGGCTCCCTTTACAAGTTTATCCCTGAATCTTCTTCAACCTTTCGTGATAATTTTTCCACCACTCAAGTTCCTGTGCATTTGTAGTTGCTTCTG
>CAVFQN010000078.1:0-15972 GCA_963624615.1 Treponemataceae bacterium
TGTTTCATAAACATGAATCTGCAAGACAATGGTTTTTGCCAAATTTTATATCTTTGCAAAAACTCGAATTTTGACCTAATAGTAATGTAAGAAGTCTCGCGACGCCCATCATAATCAATGGCGGTAACTTGGTAAGTTCCGTTTGTTGTGGCATTAAAATAAGATGATGATGTTATGTCCTGCTCATAATCATAATAAGATAGATTTCCTAGCTCAGTTTTAGAGCCTCTTGCAAAGTAAATCCCACTTACAGGGCTGGAACTTTCTACAGAAACGTTTACCGTTACATCTTTATTTGTGATTTGGGTAGTTGAAGGCGTCAATTTGATTTTTAATCTGCTCAACTGCTTTAAATACATTGTCTCTGTTATTGATTTACCACTACTCTTGTTAGCACTTAAATCCATTGCTTTTACGGTAAAGGTGTAGTTTTTATTGGCTGTCAAACCTGTGATTACTGCGGTTTGTTTACCTGGAGCAACAAAAATAGAAGTATTTTCTAGTGCAGTGAGACAGGTACGGCTGCTGGTGTATTCTGAATACGTTACCTCAATTCCAAAAAGGTCATCATCTTTCGGGTCTGTCCATGTGAGAATAGCGTTGACTTTGCCGTCTTTGCCGTTGTCTGCTGAAATTTGCAAGTCTGTAACATCTGCCGGGGCAGTTTTATCTGACGTGTCTTGAGGAGCTGCTTTTGCAGTTGCCCCTTCACTTTCACCTTTTGCAAAATTCAAACTATTATCAAAAGACTGAATTTTGAAAGTGTATTCAATTCCATTTGTAAGACCGCTAACTGTAAATGTGCTTACATCCTTATCAAGTGTAACAGGATTTGCAAGTGTGCCGGCAGCTGGCGTCATCGTGATTTTTACACCAGCAAAATCATCATCTTTTGGATTTTCCCAGGCAAGAATTGCCTGCCCATTTGTCGCAGAAGCTCTAAGATTTGTTACATCAGCTGGAGCGGTCGTATCAGGACTTTCAACCGGAGTTGCTGTAGATGTTGCACTGTAAGAGGCAGCCACCGAATAATTCAAACTTTCGTCAAAGGCTTCTATTGTGAACGAATATTCTTCTCCATTTTCGAGTTCATAAACAGCAAAAGATTCTGCGTTTTTACTCAAAATTATAGGATAAGAAAGATTTCCCTGGGGTGGCGACATTGTCAAACGAAGTCCGGCAAAATCTTCATCTGTCGGATTTTCCCAGGTCAGAACAGCCTTGCCGTTTGTTGCTATTACATTAAGATTTTTTACATCAGCAGGTGGCGTTGTATCCCCGGCATCTACTGGAGTTGCTTCCAAAGTCGCCCCCTCCGTAGTTCCTGCCGCAAAATTCAGGCTCTTATCAAAAGATTGAACCTTAAAGGTATATTGAATACCGTTTTCAAGCCCACTCACTGTAAAAGTTTCCACTCCTTTTTCAAGAATTACAGGATATTTTAAGGTTCCAGCGGCAGCATCCATGCTGATTTTTACGCCGGCAAAGTCTATGTCTGTTGGATTTGTCCAGGTCAAAATAGCGTTGCCGTTGGCAGCCTTTACTGTAAGTCCAGTTACATCAGCTGGAGCGGTCGTGTCAGAAGCTGGAGCTACAGGTGTTACTTTTATTGTCTCACCTTTTGCCAGGTTTTGATTTTTGTCCATAGCTGCAAGAGTGAAAGTGTATTCTTTACCATTTGTAAGGCCGTTTACAATTGCCGATGAACGCTGGCCGGACTGTCCTTCAATATCAAAAGCAGATGTCACGCCATCAGTTTCTGGCAAAAGAGTTATCCGAGTCCCAAAAAAATCATCCGCAGTCGGATTTGTCCAAGTCAAAATAACTGTACCGTTACCGGTTTTTGCTTCAAGATCTGTTATGTTTGCCGGCGGTGTAGTATCTTCATTCGTAGTTGAACCATTTTTCGCTGTAGTATCTACATTCGTGGTTGTTGCTTCGTTCGTGGTAGAATCATCTCCACCAGTCAAAAAACACAAGCTGTTGTAAAAAGTACAAATGTTGTCAAAATTGCCAAAAAGGCAGGCTTTAATTTTATCATCGCTATCTCCTTATAAAAGTCCGTATTAGCAGTTGCCCAAAATATGCGGAATGGGATATTTTATCACATTTTTTTAATTATGGGCATCTTTTAAACACAAAAGATAGAAATCAAATGGGATGGGATTTTGAACGCCCAGCCCGGTGCAGAGGGCGGAGCGTGTAGCAGCGTTAGCGAGCTGCGGAAGGCGACTGGGTGAATTGCCTATCCCCCTAAAAATCATTATACTTGCCTCATTATGGCAAAGATTCAGATGAAAAATGCTATCGCTGAGCTCGATGGCGACGAAATGACACGTGTTTTATGGCAGGTAATTAAGGACGAACTTCTTTTACCTTTTGTTGATTTGAAAACTGAATACTACGATTTGGGCTTGAAAAGTCGTGATGATTCTGATGACAAAATTACCCATGAGGCTGCCGCCGCTATTAAACGGCTTCACGTTGGTGTAAAGTGTGCAACTATCACTTCTAATCAGGCTCGTGTGGAAGAATATCATCTTAAGCAGCTGACTCCTTCTCCAAACGGAATTTTGCGTGGAGAATTGGACGGTACAATTTTTAGAGAGCCGATTTTTGTTAAAAATATTCACGGAACTGTTTCTTGCTGGAAAAAGCCTATTGTTTTGGGCCGTCATGGTTATGGTGATGTTTATAAAAACTGCGAAATAAAAACTCCTACTGCTGGTAAAGCGGAATTGGTTTTTACTGGCCTTGATGGTAAAGAAATCCGCAAAACTATCATGGATATGAAAGGACCTGGAATTATTCAGGGGATTCACAATCTGGACAATTCTATTGAAAGTTTTGCCCGCTGCTGTTTTACTTACGCCCTGGACAAAAAGATTTCTGTATGGTTTGGTGCAAAAGACACAATTTCAAAAATCTACGACGGCAATTTTAAGGCTATTTTCAACCGTATTTATGAGGAAGAATACAAAGAAAAATTTGAAGCTGCGGGAATTGAATATTTCTACACTTTGATTGATGACGCTGTAGCCCGTGTTATGAGGTCTGAGGGTGGCTTCCTTTGGGCTACAAAAAATTATGATGGCGATGTTATGTCTGATATGATTGCGTCTGCCTGCGGTTCTCTTGCTATGATGACTTCTGTTTTGGTTAGTCCGGACGGAAATTTTGAATACGAAGCTTCTCACGGAACTGTTCAAAAGCACTATTACCGCTATCAGAAAGGCGAAAAAACTTCTACAAACCCTGTAGCTACAATTTTTGCCTGGACAGGGGCTCTTGCAAAGCGTGGCGAAATGGACGGAACTCCAGAACTTGTTGATTTTGCCAAGAAACTTGAAAAAGCAACCCTGGGAACAATCGAGGAAGGCTACATGACCGGCGATATTGCAAGAATTGCTGAACCAAAAGCAAAGGCCGTTCTCAATTCCTGGGAATACATTGCAGAAATCAGAAAAAGACTGGAAGCAATGCTTTAAAATCTAAAAGACACATAAGGGCATCTCTAAAAATTGCAATTTTTAGAGGCTCCCATAAAAAAAACTGCACACCAAAAAGGTGGGCAGTTTTTTTTTCATCTTACTTATGGCAAATCTTCTTTTCGCATTCCTTGTAGATTGCCGAAGTTTTAGCCACAACGTCAGCTGGGATTTCCTTGATATTTGGGTCGCCTGCCAGGTTGTTAGCCTTGAGCCAGTCGCGGACAAACTGCTTGTCATAAGAAGCTGGACTTCCGCCCACCTGGTACTTAGACAAATCCCAGAAGCGGGAAGAATCCGGAGTCAAAACTTCGTCTCCCAAAACCAGGTCGCCGTTTTCGTCCAAACCAAACTCAAATTTTGTATCTGCAATGATAATTCCGTTTTTGTAAGCATGGTCATAACATTTTTTGTAAATTGCAAGAGCGGCTTTTTCAATTTTAGAGCCCAGTTCTTCGCCCAAATCATCTTTCATATACTGCAAAGTAACATTAATGTCGTGGCCTTCTGCAGCCTTAGTAGAAGGAGTTACAATCGGCTGATCAAGTTTTTCTGCCTGCTGATATTCCTTATCAAACTTGTGGCCCAAGAACGGCTCGCCCTTTTTGTAAGCTTCGTACATAGAACCAAACATATAACCGCGGACAATTACTTCATAAGGAATCATCTTGAGTTTTTTTACCAGAATTGTTCTGCCTTCAAACTCAGGCTTCTGGAATTCCTCTGGCATATCCTTCAAATCAGAAGAAATCATGTGATTTTTAACAATATCTTTCGTGTAATCAAACCAGAAATTGGCCAGGGCGTTCAAAACTTTCCCCTTGTCAGTAATCATAGTTGGCAAAATAACGTCAAAAGCAGAAATACGGTCAGTTGTCACAATCACCATGCGGCCGTCTTCCAGATCATAAACTTCACGAACTTTTCCAGAAATAATCTTTTTCATAAAAAACTCCAATTCTAAATTATCCCGCCAAATTCCAAATTATGGCGTTTACAAATCACATCATACTCTTTTTCGTCTTTTTTGTCATAAAAACCTGTAATGTAAACTTTTGAGTGATTTTTTAAGGAGGGGGAAGCCTCCCCCTCGCTCCAACCCGCTTGCAAATTGTTTACACCGCCCGCTTGCAAATCCAGGGCCCTGTTTACAACCCCCTCCACCGAATCAACCACCCTGATATCCGGGGCGGCAAGTTTTTTAAAAACATCTGCATAATTCAAAAAATGCGTACATCCCAAAATAATCACATCGCACCCTTCCCGCCTGAAAAATTCCACTGTCGGCCTTATTGCATTTTCAATTTCTTCACCACTAGCCGTAAAAGATTTTTTTTCAATAAAAGAAATAAGTTCAGGAGCCCCCTGCAAAACCATCTTACAATCCCCTGCAAAATGATTTTTCAAATCCTGATTATAAGGATGTTGAATTGTAGCATTTGTCGCCAAAAGTCCAATGCAGCGTTTTTTAGAAATATCTCCGGCAACCTTTATGGCAGGCACAGTTCCCACAAATTTTTGCCCGGGAAAAGCCTCTCGCAAAATATCCAGAGCATTTACGCTCATCGTGTTGCAGGCCACAACAATCACTTTGGGATTAAATTTTTCAACAATTTTTTTGCAAACAGAAATGGCACAATCCACAACTTCTTCGTGAGACTTCTGCCCGTAAGGAAAATTAGCCGTATCACCAACATAAATACACTCGGAGTCAGGATTTTTTTCCATCAGATGGAGCAAATAAGGAATTCCCCCAGTTCCCGAATCCAAAAACGCAAAATCGACCATTTATTATTTTCCGCCTTTTATCTATAATGATGCTATGTTCGCACAAAACAATTGTTTAGTCCATCACTGCCGAAATACAGCCCTTTCCACTTTTGACGAAAAGGGCGAGTTGACTGCAGATGCCAGCTATTGTCTTGACCACATTCCCGACCCCGGAAAAATCAAAAATGACATTTACACATATATCGCAAATCACGAAAAAATTGTAGGACTCAATGCCTGCGGTTTGATTTTTCAAAATCTGGATTTTTCGGGCAAAAAATTTTACGGTTGCAATTTTACCCATTGCACTTTTTTGAATATTCATTCAGATAAACTTCTTTTAAAAATGTGTTTTTTTGATTTTGCCGTTTTTAACGACTGTAATTTAATCCACAGTAATACACTTTTCACGTCTTTTTCAGGGGCGACTTTTACCCATACCCTTTTTACCGCCAGCGATATGATTCAGAATAATTTTAATGGTATAAAATCTTTTCAATCCTCTTTTGATGATTCTGATTTATTTAATTCCCGCTTTATTTCCTCTACCCTCATCGATACATCATTCAGAAATTGCAATTTAAAAAAAGCCAATTTTTGCAGTACAAAGCGGGAAAACGTTTCTTTCAAAATGTCCAACACCCGCGAAGCTATTTTTACAAAAAAAGGCAGTATACTAGACCAGGGAGAAACTCAGTTTGGAAATTCTATTGTTGATGAGGTGATTGAATGAAAGTTTATTTCCATCTTAATCTCAACGGTTTTTCAAATTGCTATTTAGTTGTCAATGAAGAAACTTCCGAAGCCATCATCATAGATCCTGGCAAAATCACCGAAGAAATTATTTCGCAAATCGAAGATAACCACCTCAATCTTGTTGCCGTTCTGATTACCCACAATCACGGTTCACATGTGAGCGGGCTCAAAACTTTGAGAAAAATTTATTCTCCCAAAATTTTTGCTGCCGACTGGGAAGTTGCAGGTAACGAAACCACAGTCATAAGTGGAGATGGCAAAACCCGACTGGCAAAAATGCAGATCCGTTACATGACTCTGCCGGGCCACACCGCGGATTCGGTTGTTTATGGAATTGGAAATCTTCTTTTTACCGGGGATGTTTTGTCGGCAGGAGAAGTGGGAAGCACAAATTCCAGTTATTCCGAATATATTTTAAGGTCAAATATCGAACAAAAAATCTATTCCCAGCTTGATGATGTAATCATCATGCCAGGCCATGGCCCGCCCTCAACACTGGGGGCAATCAAGGCTTTTAACGAAACATCTAAAAATTGTAATTTTTAGATGTAACTTTGAAAACACGCACTTCTAAGTATTGTTATTTCCAAGACTTAGAATGCGATGGATTTTTTACTTTGAAACTAAAGCTATATTGCCGCAAACAATCCCGTATTTGTCAAAAACATACTCATTCAAGGCGATTGCTGCGTCTTCAAAGCCTTTTCCCTCTGTCTGGCGGACATAAGCGGCAAGTTCTGGGGTAAATTTTATTACAGACCCCCGATTTGCCAGATGAACAAAATAAGATGCTACATCAGAAAGTCTTTGCTGCATGACGTAAGCCATAAACTCATTATTCATCAGATAATCATCATTTGTATCATAACCAAGTCCTGGCTGGCTTTTAAAATAATCAATCAAAAAATCCCTGGAAGTTCCATCCATCGTATAATAAACGGCAGAAACATAATTGCGGAATTCACTGTCACGGAAAAATATCGTGTGCCAGCCTTCGTGGGCCAGCAAAGTTGACCTGAGCCAGCTCTGCGATTCCTGGGAAATTGAAACAAGGCCCCCATCATTTGCCTTCACAAAATCACCATCCTCTTGCAGAAGATTAGTATGAATTAAAATCTTTTTTAAAAGTTTTTCTTCTTTGTTTAATGCAAAACCAGTTTCTGCAGCCTTATTAAAAAAATTCGCCATCGATTCTGCACTGTAATCGTGGGCATTGTAACCGTGCTTACCTTCCAATTCCTGGTCTGAAACGAGTCTGCCCTTGTAGCCGGCTTTTTCAACAAAATAAGCCATTCTGCGGAAAAATTTATCCTGAACATCATAATTTCTTGTATCAAAAAAGAGGATTCCAGGATAACGGTCCCATTCAAAAATTTCGTAATCCAAAGTCCGCCAGGCTGACTGTTTGTAATTCAAAATTAACCCCGGGTCTGTACGAACTGGCTCAATCACTTCGTCTCCGGACAGGTGGGTAGCCCGCAAAATCACAGAAGAAAGACATTCCTTATTTGCCAAAAATTCAAGCCGGGAAAAAGGAGCTTTTACGGCAGCAGAAGGAATTACCAGATTTTTTGCTGGTTTGACATTGTTTATAAAAAATTTTTCACCGCCAATGTTGATTTCGGTCCGAACAGCCCGCTCATAGGTAGATTTCATGCTGTCATCATCATAAAGGGTAAAAACAAATTCAGGCATCGTTGCTGCTGTGGAATTTACCACTGAAAAAACCATGGAAGCCCCGGAAAAATCAAAAGAAGAATTTGAAAAATCCACCAGTCCACCATTGCAGGCAAAACCGTAAAAAGGAATTTCGCTTGTAAGGTCAAAGCCCAATTCTGCCGGAACTATGCAGGCCGCCAGAACTTTACAGCGGACTGTTGAATAAATAAAAAAGCCTTCGGGAATCACTTTGGAAATATCATCATTTTTTTGAATGGCAAAAGAAAGGTCAAAAGTTTGAGGGGCTTGATTTTCCTTGCCTTGGACAAGAATTCTTTTGTTATCCGGATAAGTTTGATTTATAAATTTTCCTTTTGGAGTAAAATCATCAGAATTCAAAAAACCAAATCTAAAAACCGCACTATCGGAAGTCTGTAAAAAATCTGCCTGTTTTTGATTTGGCTTAAGTTGCAGGCGGACTGTCAGAGCCAGGCTGGAATTTTCATCATAAACCTTTTTAAAAAGTTCCTTTTGAGCATCGGTAAATTTAAAATTCGCGTAATCAGAATCTTTTATCAGGCCGGTCTGGCTGTTTGAATCCAAAGCATATAGCCTGGTGATTTTTTCGGAATTAAAACATTCAAGGTAAACCGAAGACCTGTGCTTAGTTGAAGCCAAAATGATGATTGACACAATGCAGACTAAAATTAAAGAGCACAGGGCGGTTAAAAGTTTTTTCTGATTATCTGTCAATTTTGCAAATCTATTTTTCAGAGCCAAAAATCCTGAAAATTTTGATAAATCCACCTTCTTCATATCTGAACTATAACAAATTTTCCAAAAATATTATACTGAAAAAATGTTTGTGATTATCCCCCACCCGACCGAAGAATTAAAACTTATCAACTTTCAAAAAGAATTAATCAAAAAAAATAATGCCGAAAATACAATTCTTTACACCTGCCAGCCCTTGTGGTGTGAAATTCCAGAATTTTTTAATGAAAACTGCAAAAATAGTGATTTCAAAAATAGTGATTGCAAAAGTGGTGATTTCAAAAGTGGTGATTTCAAAACTGAACTAAAAAAATTTTCTAAAACAATCAAAGAAATCATCATAAAAAATACAGATTATAATGATGATGATAAGGAAATTTTCCTGCCGGTAGAAATAATCACCCAAACGATCACAATAAAATCAAAAATCCCACTTCTCAGAATATACAAAGGGCAGATTCCACAAAATCTGAAAAATCAAAAATCCCCGATGGAAAAATTAAAAATTTTCAGAATCGCAAAATCTGCCCTTTACTCAGAAAATCAAAAAAGCCTGCAAGATTTTATCTGGTGCAAATTAAAGAACTGATTTCCGCTGCAAGGCTCACGCGAAAGTCCCCGCAAGCCCCCAAGCCTGACAAAAGTCCAGTCAAAATTACATAGTCGTGGATCCGCGGTCCATTGAAGTCAAACCAGTTCTTGAATACTCCAGAATTCCGTAAGGCTCAAGCAGTCTGATTAAACTTTCAATTTTTGCTTCGCTACCAGTAATTTCGATGATGACAGATTCCAGCCCGACATCAACAATTCTAGCCTTGTAAATATCACAAGTTTCAATAATTGTCCCGCGATTGCTAGCTTCAGCCTTAACCTTAATCAAAGCCATTTCGCGCTGAACACTGGCTGCATTCTCGCACTTTTTGATTGAAATTACTTCCTGCAGTTTTGCCAGCTGTTTTTGAATCTGTTCCAGGATATATTCGTCTCCCTGAACAACAATGGTCATTCTAGAAGTATCAGGATTATCGGTTTCGCACACAGTCAGAGAATCAATGTTATACCCCCGACGGCTAAAAAGCCCCGAAACCCGACTCAAAACCCCGGCCTTATTTTCTACAAGCACAGACAATACAAATTTATCCATAACAAAACCTCTTTTTTATGGGAGTCTCTAAAAATTGCAATTTTTAGAGACAACTCTGAAAATGCTTTCCCTTATCTTTCCGGGTTAAAACTTACAGTTCTAAGAATATCACCAAAAACCCCGGCAGCAGTAACGCCAGCTCCGGCCCCATATCCGCGAACCGTCAAAGGAATTGGCTGATAGCGTTCTGTATAGAAAACAAATGCGTTTTCGCCACCACGAACTCCGTAAAGTGGATCTTCAGGATCAACTTCCAGCACGCCAACGCTAACTTTGCCATCTTTAATGGAAGCACCCATTCGCAAAACCTTATTTTCCTTTTTGAGATTTTCCATCTTCTTTGCAAAATAATCATCAACCTGAGGCAGTTTTTTCAAGAATTCGTCGACAGTTCCACTTGGATCAAAAGATTTAGGGAACAAAGGAATCATTTCAATATCCGTTAGTTCAATATCGTAACCAGATTCTCGGGCAATAATCAGAGCCTTGCGGGCAACGTCTTTGCCTTCCAGGTCGTCGCGAGGATCAGGCTCTGTGTAACGCAATTCTTTGGCTTCCAAAACTGCCTTACTGAATGGAATACCTTCATCAAGTTTTCCAAAAATGTAAGAAAGCGAACCAGACATAATTCCGTTGAAAGATTCAAGTTTATCGCCAGATTTGAAAAGATTCTGCAAAGTGTCGATGATTGGCAAGCCGGCCCCAACGTTTGTTTCGTACAAGAAACGTCTGTGCATTTTGTTGGCAGTTCGGCGCAATTCGTGGTAAAAATTGATGTCCATTGAGTTTGCACGCTTGTTTGGTGTGGCAATGCTCATTCCGGCATTAATAATATCAAGATAACGCTCCGGCAAATCATAAGAAGCAGTACAATCAACAAAAACAGGATTAAGAGGCTTTTTATCTTTTACAAATTTGATAATATCATCAACATTGTTTGGACCAAAAGGATAATCCGGCTTTTTCATCTGGTCACGCCAATTTGAAAGTTCAATGCCGTCTTCCCGCAAAATCATACCGTCAATTGTTGTGATACAGAGAACTTTTATATCAACATTTTCTTTCAAAAGTTTTTCTCTCTGGTCACGAATCTGATCAATCATCGTTCCACCAATTGTTCCAGCCCCGAAAGCAAAAACTTCGATTGTCTGGGCTGTGTGGAAGAAGAACTGATGAACCGCCCTAACCGCAGTATCAGCATATTCACCCTTAATTACTGCAGAAATACATCTTTCTGATGACCCCTGGGCAATAGCGGCAATATTGATGTCGTGAGAAGAAAGAGCGTTGAAGAATTTTGAAGCAACCCCACGATTTTGAATCATTCCATCACCAACTACAGAAATAATCGCATAATCATTTTTTACTTCAATTTCGTCAATCAATTTTTCGCGGATTTCCAGCTGGAATTTTGCCTGCAAAGCGTCTTTTACTTTTGAAGCTTCATCATCACGAACACAAAAAGAAATTGTATATTCTGATGAAGACTGGGTAATTAAAAGAATAGAAACCCCGGCCCCAGACACTGCAGAAAAAACCTTGCTTGCCATGCCGGTGCGTCCCCTCATCAGCGAACCGCCCACCGAAATCATAGAAATATGTTTCAGGGAAGAAATACCGCAAATGCTGGATTTTCCCCGACTTTCAAAAGGTCCCTTTCCAATGCGGGTTCCGCGGGCAGAAGGATTATGAGAATTCAAACTCCAGGCTTCAATTCCTTTTGCCTGCAAAGGAGCAATAGTTTTTGGATGAAGAACCTTTGACCCAAAGAAAGAAAGTTCCATAGATTCTTCATAAGACATATCATCAACAAGAATCGCATCTTTTACAACCCTAGGATCGGCAGTATAAACCCCGTCAACATCAGTCCAGAATTCAACTCGTTTTACCCGGAGACTAGCCCCTATAATTGCAGCAGAAAAATCTGAACCATTGCGCCCCAAAAGCCCCATAACAGGTTTTGAATCAGAACCAGCCTTCCAGGTACAAATAAAACCTGGAAAAAGGAGGATTCTAGTCTGAGTTGGACTTGCCCCATCTCGGAAAGGAGCACAAGCTTCGTTACAAAGAGCGTAATCAGCTTCACCCTCTTTTTGATTACCCGTAGTAAAAACAAATTTTCTAGAATCTAAAAAAATTACCGACTGTTTTTTAGCAAGGAGAACGGCTTCCATAATCGGAGCAGATAAAAGTTCCCCCATTCCCATAATTCGGCAGTGAACAGTATCTGGACATTCGCCAAAACTTACACAGCCTGCCAAAAGCTTGTCCAGTTCTTCAAAATTCGGCTCAAGTTTTGCCATCACTTTATCAGCATCAAAACCCGGCAACTTAGACTGCAACTCTAAACAGATTTCATTGTGAGTGTTGCGTAAATCAGACACATAATTTAAACCAGAAATCCCGCTAGTAGTTGCATCAATAGCAGACTGAAGATTGTTGGAAACTCCGGCAACAGCGCTAACAATCACACTAATACGATCTTCTTTTGCACGATTGATAATAATTTCGGAAGAAGCCAAGATACGGCGGGCATTGGCCATTGAAGTGCCGCCAAATTTGAGAGTAATCATAAAACCACCTTAACTAAATACCGCAATTTCCCCGCTATTTCGGGCGAGCATCCTTTCGGTAGCGTCAGCAAACCGCTCGGAGTCGATATTTAATTATACTGAATTAGTTTAATAAAACTATTGTATTACTTTGGTGGGGAATGTGCAATCAGGAGGATTTTTTTGAATTTTAGCAAAGTTTAGTCACCTACAAGCCTTCCGCGGCTCGCTAACGCTCGGCCTCCTCGGCCGGGGCTGTCTCGCGGGTGGTGGGCAAAATCCCCCGGAACTATGCCCGTCACCCAGGACTCGGTTCAGGAGCTCCCTGTCATAAATCAACCTGCAAGCGGTGTTAAAATTTCCCACCCGACGGCAATTTTCCGCCCGCCAGGCTAATTTTCCCAGTTCTCCAGCCCCTGCCTGCGGTGGCTAAACCGCTCCACGCTTGGTGGTCGCTCACCTTACGGGGCTAAACCCCACTTGTCCCTGGAGTCCCAGTTTTTCTTACTTCAAAATCGCAAGAATTTCTTCCAGACTTATAACGCTTCGACCCTGGCTTTCATACTTTTTTACAGTCCCTTTTGAAGGTTTTTCCGCAAAAATTACAGTCGCCCTGTCAGAAAAATGCTCGCCTACAATTCCGCCGTTATCGTAAATTTTTTTTACAAGGTCAAAACAAGTGTCCACATCTTTAAAAAGTCTGCCATCAATCTGAAACTTCTGCCCTGCAAGGTTTTTATGACGTGGCATCGGAGATTTTTTATTAAAAAGTCTTTTGATTTTTTCAGTCATTTCTCTGCGGTAAGCTCTCAGGGCAGCCTGTTCCAAAATCT
Source organism: Treponemataceae bacterium (assembly GCA_963624615.1). Lineage (GTDB taxonomy): Bacteria > Spirochaetota > Spirochaetia > Treponematales > Treponemataceae > Treponema_D. The sequence continues at coordinate 12,977 of CAVFQN010000078.1, forward strand.
GTTCGCTGGAAACAAAAAGTCCCTTATTTTCATTTACTATTTCTTCCGCAGATTTTCCGGTTTTTATGCAAATTGCTTTCAGACAAAGCATTGTCATCATCGCATCATCAACCGATTTGTGGGATTGGAATTTTTCCAGATTTACACCGAGTTCTTCCGCCCATTCTACAAGTTTTTGCTTTTTTCCAAATGTTTTTTCCAGATATTTTTCTACATCAAAAGCCCGGAATTGAATATAATCTTCATCATAACGCTGGCAGGCATCATTCACAAATCCTACATCATTAGAAACAGCAAAACCACCAATATAACGATTGCCGGTAGTAAAAAGTTTTTTTATATCTTTAAAATAGGCTTCCCAGTTCGGCTTACTTCTAAAATAATCCTTTGAATAAGCCAGTTTACAGCCGCCTTTTCCGCTAAAAAGGTACCAGTCAAATTCACATTCCGGGTTCATAACCAGGTCTTCGCTTTCAATGACATTCAAATCATCATCACAAATAACATAACCAAGAGAACAGATTTTACCAATTCCTTCAAAAGTATTGGCACATTCGCAATCAAAAAAAACAAAAGACTTATGATTCATATTTTATCTAGTAGTAGTGATATCGTTCCAACCGCTTACAAGTCTGTCAATAACAGTCTGAGCCAGGTTCAAACTCATTCTGGCTTTTGACATAGCGATTGTTACATCGTGAACATCAACATCATCAGGATTTGTGATAATTTCTTCCTGCAATTTTGAAACATCCAGCTGCTGATTATTAACAGTATTTACCGCTTCAAGCAAATAATCCTGGAAAGATTTTTTCTGACCATTCAGGCTTTCAATAGAAGCCGCCTGAGATTTTGAAGTTATGCCTTCAACTTTAGAAACTGGTGAAGTCCCTGGCAAATTATGAGTCAAAGGCTGAATTTTCGTATTTCCAAAATGCTGATTTTCAGTTCGAGACATCTGTAAAGATGTGATTTCCGGTATTTTCATTGACATTTCCACCCTGCCTTACAGTTTACCTGTCTTATCTTCCTATATCAAGGGCAGCTGTGAACATATCTTTTGCACCGTCAATTACAGTGGCATTTGCTTCGTAAGCCCGGGAAGCAGAAATCAAATCTACCATCTCGTTTACGATATTCACATTTGGATATTCAACATAACCTTTGTTTGGACCAGATTGAATGGCATCAGGGTGATCTGGATCATAAACCAGGCGGCCTTGAGAGGTATCTTTTGTAATTTCCATTACTTTTACACCTTTTCCAGGGCCATTATCCAGACTGGAAGGAGTGAATGGCGAATTCCACTGAGGATTTGCATCAGAAACAGGACGCAAAACTACAGTAGATTTTTTAAAAGCCCCGCCTTCCTGGGTGCGAGTTGTATTTGCATTTGCAATATTATCCGAAATTACATCACTACGAAGTCTTTCTGCAGCCATACCAGTTGCCGCAATATTTATACTAGTAAACATTCCCATAACGATTTATCCTCCTGGTTACCTTAAATTTTTACCCTATTTCTTCATCGCAATATTAACCTGATCAAACTCAAAACTTGTGAGCTGGGTCAACATTCTATACTGCATCTGAATCTGTAAGATGTTGTTTGCTTCTGTTTCGGCATCCACATTGTTGCCGTTTGCCTTTGAAGTTGTTGTGTAATCCAAAACCCGGCGAGGTTCAACAGAGCGGTAATCTATTGGAGTATTAATCTGAATATGTCTTGAATCTGTTGTTGTAAGATGAAGAGAATTTTTTGCAGCTTCTTCTGATTCCAAAGCCTTTTTTAACTCGCTTTCAAAATTAACAGTAGAACGCTTGAAATTCGGAACTTCGCTATTTGCCAGGTTGTTTGCAGAAACCTGATAACGCAAAGAAGTTACGTCCATTTCACGCTGCAATAAATCTACAGATCGTGTAAAAGAATTCATAAGTCATTTCCTCCAAAAAAATAGTTTACATCTACTTCTATTTTCGGAAGTCTAAAAAAAATGTTTAGGAGAAAATTCATTAAGAGACTCTAGACCGTCATTCCCACCAGACGGTTCAGAGCAGTAGTATTTTTTACAGCAGCGTTTTTTGCAGGGCAAGCTGATTCAGGATTTTCGCGGTCAGTTCAAAAGCCTGGGGAGTAAGACTTTCAAAATTGTCGTCTGGAGTATGAAACTTTTTCCAGGTCTCAGGCTGATCCCCACGCATGGCAAGCGAAACATCCTCAGAAGGCAAAATTGTGATTGCGACGGCTGGAATTCCGTTGGCAATAAAACTGGCATTATCAGAATAATTGCATGGCAGGGTAAACCATTTTCCCCCGCCTGCAACTTGAATTAATTTTTGCGCCCTGGCTTCGAGAGCCTGAAAATCGCGGACAAATTTTTGCGAAAGACCTTTTGGCAAAATTGTTTGAGTCAAAACAGGCACATCACCCCGCCCCATACAATCAAAAACATAAACATCATCATTCATAATCCCCAGTTTACGAAAAAGCTGGGCAAGAGGATATGCTCCTTGGGAAGCGACCCCGGCAGAAGCAAGTTCTTCGCCATCGGTAAAAATAAGGCGAATATTGTGAAAGCCCGGCATTTTGGAAAGACGGACAGCCCACTCCAGCATAGAAAAATCGGCAGCAGAATTATCGTTTGCCCCGGGACTTCCCTCCACTCTGTCATAATGGGCTATAACGGTTTTTATGCGAAACATGGGATTGTATTGTGACTGGGGAAATTTTACATAAATATGATTTTTTTCTTCCATAGAAATTACTGCCGTATCGATTCCGGCGGCATTTAAGTAGGACTGGATAAAGGACTTACGGTCGCAGGTAGAAGATATGTATGTTTTAAAAAGTTCAGGGATTTGGTACATAGTGGAGAGTATAAAACAGAAAAGAAAAAAAGTGAATTTTTTTTAGGTGTGCATGCGGTAGGCAATGGAGCACCGGCGAAGGCTACTTCAGTAGCCAAAGCCGAAGAGCGCAGGCGTGCTATTTGCAC
>CAVFQN010000079.1:0-2233 GCA_963624615.1 Treponemataceae bacterium
CCTGTGGGATACGGCCTTCATAATCTTCAAATAATGACATATCTATTTCCTCCGTTCCTACGATTTACTCTTTTCTTGGGTCAATAAGGCGAACCATGCCCTGATCTTCAGTTACACGACCATAATGAGTGCGTGCACCTTCAATTGCTTCATTGGCAGGTTTTCCAGCCTTGAGAGCGTCCATCAATTTACCAAAGTTGATACAGTTGTAGCCGATAACCTGATTGTCCTTATCAACAGCCATAGTTTCAACATAACCTTCTGTCATTTCCAGGTAGCGGGGACCAGTTTTGCGAGTTGCAAACATAGTTCCAACCTGACTTCGCAAGTTCTTTCCCAAATCTTCGAGAGAAGCACCAACTTTCAATCCGCCTTCAGAGTAAGCCGACTGAGTACGACCGTAAACAATCTGCATAAAGAGTTCGCGCATTGCAGTGTTGATAGCATCGCAAACAAGGTCAGTGTTCAAAGCTTCAAGCAAAGTTTTTCCGATAAGGATTTCACTTGCCATAGCAGCTGAGTGAGTCATACCAGAACAACCGATTGTTTCAACCAATGCTTCTTCGATAATACCGTCTTTAACGTTCAAAGAAAGTTTACAACATCCCTGCTGAGGTGCACACCAACCAATACCGTGTGTAAAACCAGAAATGTCTTTGATTTCCTTAGCCTGAACCCATTTTCCTTCCTCAGGAATTGGTGCAGGTCCATGATATGCGCCTTTTGCTAAAGGACACATATGTTCTACTTCTGCTGTGTAGATCATTTATTGCTCCTAAAAATTTTAGTCCAAAGTTTTGCCTACATTTTTGCCAGACGCAAAACTTTACTCAATTTTGCCTTGAATTATAGTTTTTTTGGAAGTTTAATACAACAGATGATTTTGGGGAGATTTTTAAAGATTTTGGCGGTCCGGTTGACTCCATTCGCTTCGCTCATTCCGCCAACCGTCGGCTGTTCCGCAGTTCGGTAACCCTCAAACAAAAAAGACCCACAAATTGTGGGCCTTTTTTGTTCTGCTTCGGCAACTGAAGTTGCCTTCGCAGCTGCTCCATAGCCTACCGCGGGGGTAGGGGGACTTAAAAAAACTAATCTACAACAAATCCAGAAGCAAATTCATTCAACAAGTCTTTTGCAGATATTGTTTTTGTTTTAATTTCGTTACAATCCAAGTCATAAAGGCTCAAAGTTACTTCACCTGAAATTGCGTTTTCAATTACTTTAAGATAGTCGGTAGAGTCTTCATCATTTGAATTTGACATCATAGACTTAAGAACAGAATCATCAACATTCAAAGACATATTACTATTTGCTACAAGAATACCTGCAACTCCATTATCAGCAAATACCATAGAAGCACCATAGCTAGAATTTGCAGAAGCACCTCCAGATATGTCTTGACCATCTAAAGAAGTATTTATTGTAATGTTAATGTTACAATTTGCAGACAGAACTGCATTGCAGTACATTGCCTTAATAATTGAATCTTTAGAAAGTTCTGGGTCAAATTTTTCAAAATCAACACTTGCAGAAGCCTTTGCATTTGCAGAACCTTCTACTGAAGCTGAACCAGAAAGGCTTGCTTCTGACATATCTATTTTGAACTTTCCATCTGCATTCAAGCTTTCTACGTCAACTTTTAATCCAGATTCATCAATAACAGAACCTGCTGGAACAGACAAATTAAAAGAAATTTCGCCCGGTTCCTTCATACTTCGAAGATCGTCGATGAACTGGCTGAGACTTGTTAAATCTACAGTAATACTTCTAGCTGCATTTTCTTCAAGCCCTACAATTTTGATATTTTCGTAGATTTTTTGAACAGCTGATTCCAGCATTTTTTCTGCATTTTCATCTTTGCTAAGATCCTTTATAAGGTTTTCAATAATGGTGTCGGCATTATCTTCTGTAGGTTCTACATAAGATTCATCAGCTTTTAATGTTTCTGAAACTGTTACAGAATCAGCACTGGCACTTGCTACCTCAGCTTCTGGCTCAGGTTCTTTACATCCAATAAGTGCAACAGCAAAAATTGCTGGCAGGACAAGTGTTAAAAATTTTTTCATAAAAATCTCCTATGAAACTTTGTGTTTGCGATAATTCAAAAGGTAAGGCTTTCATTTTTGTAAACAACGTTTGAAAAAATGGAAGTGATAAAATTATACAGATGTAAATTTTGTCAAACTTTTTATAAACTCCGCATTGGGATATATATAACATTTTTTTTTTTTTT
>CAVFQN010000080.1:0-3634 GCA_963624615.1 Treponemataceae bacterium
GCTTTAAAGTGAGGTATGGTTAATGAAAGTAACAAAGCAAAAATTTGGACTTCTTTCTGATGGAACAAAAGTAACCCTTTATACTGTAAAAAATGATTTTATGTCATTTTCGTGTACAGATTACGGTTGTACAATCACAAGTATCGTATTGAAAAACAAAGATGGAACAAAAACGGACGTTCTTTTAGGTTATTCGACTTTTGAAGGATATCTCAATTCCAATTATTCTTTTGGTGCTATTGTTGGACGTTTTGCAAACAGAATCGGAAAAGCATCTTTTACACTTGATGGTCAAAAGTATGATTTGGACAAAAATGACGGTTCAAACACTTTGCACGGTGGTTTTACTCGTTACGAAAAAGTGATGTGGAAGGCTAAAGTCATCGAAGATGATAATTATTGCGGGGTAAAATTTTCGCGTCTGTCTCCTGATGGAGAACAGGGCTTCCCTGGTAATGTAAAAATCACAGTATCTTACCTGCTGGATAAGTTTAACAATTTGACTTGCTATTACACTGCCGAAACTGATAAAGCAACTCCAATCAATCTTACAAATCATGCATATTTTAATCTTGCAGGAAATGGCAATATTGATAACCACACAATTCAGATGAATTCTACAAAACGTCTTGAAGTTAATGCAAAATTGATTCCAACTGGAAAACTTTTGGACGTAAAAGACACACCTTTTGATTTTACGACAGAAAAACGAATTGGCAAGGATATGGCAGAAATGGGAGTAGGTTATGACCACTGCTATGTAACCGAAATGTATTCTGAAGAAAATCCTCAAACGGCTGTTCCTTTGGACGATAAGGATTTAGTGAATTTCTGTACTGTAAAAGAGCCTGTTTCTGGTCACGAAATGGCTGTATTTACTAATTTGCCTGGCTGTCAGTTCTATACTGGAAACTATATCAAGGGAATTGTTGGCAAAAACGGTAGAATTTATGAAAATCACGAAGCTTACTGTCTTGAAACCCAGGCTTTCCCTGATAGTCCTAATAAAAAGGATTTTCCAAGTTGTATTCTTGAACCTGGCCAGAAGATGAAGGCTAAAACTATTTATTCTTTTAAATAGGATTTTTAGTAAAAGAAACCTCTAAAAATTGCAATTTTTAGAGGTTTCTTTGAAAATAGTAAAAAACTTAAGGGGAGGGCTAGAAATTGTACTTTTTAGGAACTCTCCAAAATCATCATTTTTACAAAAATAATTAAAAAAAGTTTGCAATTTACTCGGTATTTTTCTATTTTAATATTAATGGGATTTTATTTTAAAATTCTGATTTATAATGTTAGAATAGGTGAATTATAGGTTACCTTTAAAAATTGCAATTTTTAGAGGTAACCTTATATTATTCATTGGTTACTAAATAAGTGAGGTATTGTAATGGACGTACAACTACAGGAACTGATTGATAAAATCAAAAAAGACGGCGTTGCCTCAGCTGAAGCCGAAGCTGCAAAAATTGTAGAAGCTTCTGAAAAAAAAGCTGAAAGCATAATTGCAGACGCCCAGGAAAAAGCTGCCGAAATTATAAAAAATGTTAAGGCAGAAACGGAGAGAATGGAAAAAGCTAGCCAGGAAGCTATTGTTCAGGCCGGCAGAAATATGCTTCTTTCGTTTAAGGATTCTCTGATTGGAGAATTGGATGGTTTGATTAAAGCTGACACAGAAAAAGCTGAATCAAAAGATCTGCTTGCAAAACTAATTCCAGAAACAGTAAAAGCCTGGGCAAAAAATGCTGATGCTTCTGAATTATCTGTTCTTTTGAGTGAAAAAGATTTGAAAGACCTGGAAAAATCTCTTATATCTGAATTAAAAGCCGAAATTGAAAAGGGATTGGAAATCAAACCAGATAAAACCTTATCAGCCGGCTTTAGAATTGGTGTAAAAAATGGTGCAGCATATTATGACTATTCAGCTGATGCTTTGGCAGAAATGTTTGCAGCCTATCTCAATCCAAAAGTTGCAGCCCTCATAAAAATAGCTGCAAAGGATGCAAACTAGTGGCTTACTATTATTTGGTTTCACAATTACCAAATATCTCATCGGCAGAAGGAAAAACTGCTTTGCCTTTGACTGGAGATTCTTTCCGGGAACTGGCAGGTCGTTTTATTTCCCCAGCTGAAAAAGACGTTTTAAATAGTCTTTCGCTAGTTCCACCAAAAGAACCTGTTCCAACTGGTTCTGCCTTTTTGGATACTTGGTATGAAAAAGAAAGGAATTTAAGATTCGCATTGGCTCAAATCCGAGCTCAAAAAATGAAAAAGGATAGCGTTCCACTTCCACTTGAGTGTACAGCCGACATTATTGCGGTGGCTCGTACAGCAGTTGGTATGGATAGCCCTTTATCTGCGGAAGAGTACCTTTATGATTACAGGTTACGTTTGCTAGATGAACTTCGTCCTTTGGACGGATTTTCGATTGACGCAGTGTACGCCTACGGCTTAAAACTTTTGCTTGTTGAACGCATGCGTAAGTTTGAAGTTGAAAACGGAAAGACATCTTATCATAAGATTTACGATACAATTCTAGATGGAGATAAATAATGACGGATACAAAAGCAAAAGTAGTCGGCATAAATGGAAACATGGTTACTATCGAATTTGACGGTAATGTTTCTATGAATGAAGTAGGCTACGTAAATGTAGACGGAAAAAAATTAAGAGGTGAAGTTATCCGTATTCGCGGAAACAAAGCCCAGATGCAGATTTTCGAAATGACACAGGGAATTAAAGCCGGTGATACAGTCGAATTGATGGGCGATCTTCTTTGTGCCGAATTAGGACCTGGCCTTCTAGGTCAGACATTTGATGGTTTACAAAACCCACTTCCTTTGGTTGCCGAAAAAGCCGGCTTCTTTCTGGAAAGAGGCGTTTATGTCGATCCTCTTCCAACAGATAAAAAATGGCAGTGGACTCCAATTGTAAAACCTGGTGACAAAGTCCTTCGTGGAGACCCGATTGGTTCTGTGCCGGAAGGTTCTTTTACCCATAAAATCCTGGTTCCTTTTGATTTACTTGGAATGTACACAGTAAAATCAGTAACTCCTGCCGGCGAATATACAATTAGAGACGAAATGGCAATTGTAACTGATGAAAAAGGTAATGACCATAAACTTACAATGTCATTTAAATGGCCTGTAAAACGTGCAGTTGACTGTTATGCAGAACGACTTGCTCCAACAGAGCCAATGGTTACCCAGGTTCGTCTTATTGATACATTCTATCCTGTTTCAAAAGGTGGAACTTACTGTATTCCAGGCCCCTTTGGAGCTGGAAAAACAGTTTTGCAGCACACAACTTCCCGAAATGCGGACGTTGATATTGTAATTATTGCTGCCTGCGGTGAACGTGCCGGTGAAGTTGTAGAAACAATCAAAGAGTTCCCTGAACTTAAAGACCCAAGAACTGGCCGTTCTCTAATGGAAAGAACAATCATCATTTGTAATACATCTTCCATGCCGGTTGCTTCCCGAGAAGCTTCGGTTTACACGTCAGTTACTTTGGCTGAATATTACCGTCAGATGGGACTTCACGTTCTTCTTCTTGCTGATTCAACTTCCCGCTGGGCTCAGGCTTTGCGTGAAATGTCTGGCCGTCTGGAAGAGATTCCTGGCGAAGAAGCATT
>CAVFQN010000081.1:0-5346 GCA_963624615.1 Treponemataceae bacterium
AATTACCTGGTCGTCTGTAACAGGGCTTCCACACTTATTGATGAAGCCTCAAAAAATGCAGGGTTTAATAACAGTAGAGATTTTGTAGAAGAAGTGTCGAAAGATTATGACGCAATCTATAAAGGCAAAGGAATCTCTTTAATTCTTGTAAAGATTAAAAACGGAACCCTTGCAGAGTATATCCAATTAACACCATCCGAGGAGGGAGATTTTTATACAGTAAATTCAGGATTAAAATTAAGATGGGACTATTTAAAAAATAAAGAACTGTTGTGGTGTAAGCCAAACAGTTCTTTGAGTGCAACGTCAGAAACGGCGCAGTCATTTCAGAATAAATCCCCCGACGCTATCTTAGGTAACGTTGACACGTTGAATTTAGAGGGTAATCTTCAAAATGTCAATAATGATACAGAAAATATCCTTTTCCAAACACAAAAAGAACTTTACGAAGATGCCCGAAAGTTTGATACCTGGGTAGAGTTTATGGACTACTACCAGCTGGACTTTGACCCGGTAAGGTTGGAAGATCCGGAGTATTTGTCTCAGGTACCTTCCGGGGCGGACGCACAGTGGTATCAGACTACATGGGAACTTGCAAGAGGTGTACAGCCGGAAGAAAGTTTGAACGAAAAAGAAGTCAAAGAAAGGTTTGATAAAGAAGATACTACTCCTAGGGCTATGGAAAGTCTGTTTATAGCCCAAATGGGTGAAGATAACGGAATGTTTGAAGATTTTATGCACATGGTTGCATATTACGAAAAACTGGACTTGAACTCCGAAGAGTGGCAACAAGTAAATAATGCGGAGGACGCGCAGGAAAGAGAAAGGATTGACCATTTAAAAGACCTTATTGAAGTAACGATGAAGTCTGAAAGTATGCAAAGAGCGATCAACAGAATTGCTGCTGGCGGAGAAATTACACCTGATTTTAAAAGGCGTCTTATTTCTGAAATGTCGGATGGATTTAAAAGCCGAGATTTTAGATTTTTGTATGCACAAATTATGGACGATAAGTCTTATAAAGTTAATCCCGAAGATACTACAGAAACTTTACTCAACAATAAAATAAATGAGATAAACCGCCGGTATAACCTGCAAATTCCTGAAAGTGATATTTCAAGAATGAGCCATCAACAACGTAAAGAATTATCTGATCAGCTTGATAACGAAGAAATTGCTACAAAGTTGAAAGACGGTTCATTGAAGATGGACGACCAGATGGATAAATACATTAAGTCTTTGAAATCTCAAATCAGCAATCTAAAAAAAGAACAGAACGAACTTAAAAAATCTATTCTAGAAGAAACTAGCCGGCTTGCTGATGAAGAGCAAAAAGACCTTTTGAAAATAAATGAAGAACTGAAAAAAGCAAAAATTGCCTATGATAAAAAGAATGATGAAATTACAAGAAACAGTCTTTTTATTTTCGTGCTGAAGCCGTGCTCCTTTTCTTCTATTAATTGACAAACGTTAAATGTAAAATTATACTTAAATATTGGTATAATTTGGTTTAAGGAGTAAAGTTTTGCTGCAGTTACAAATAGTTAATTTTAGAAAAGGCACCTACCTCGTAGTTGAAGGGAAAGAAGACACCGATCATTTTTACATCATTCAGAAAGGCTCAGTTCAGTGTATCAAAGCCTCAGGCTCTGGCATTGCCCCTGTACTTTATGGTTCAGGAGACTTCGTTGGCGTAGTTCCTTGTATGTCCGGTCACCTGCAAATCGAAACTGCTATCGCCATGACCGACGTTATGGCCATTTCTGTACGCAAAGACCAATATCCTGAATTAATCAAAAACAATACACCTGTAGCTCTTAAAATCATCAAAACTTTTGCTAACCGCATGCGCGTTATGAACGAAATGCTCACAAAGGCTACCCTCAATTCTGTTGGAAAAGAAACTTTTGAACAAATTTTCAATGTAGCCCGCTATTATGAAAAAACATCACGATGTGACATAGCAGCTTACGCTTATTATCAATATTTAAAAACAAAACCTGTCGGATCAAATGCAGACTTCGCAAAACAACAGTTTATTGCATTAAAACCAAGAACCCACGCAGTTTACTTCGAACCAACATCCGAAATGACCCGCTCATATCCAAAAGACACCATGATTTTCTCCGAATCACAGTCTGGAGCAGATATGTTCATCATTCAAAGTGGCGAAGTTACCATTTCCAAAGTCGTAAACGGTAACGAAGTAATTCTTTGCGTACTCAAAAAAGGCGATATGTTCGGCGAAATGGCCCTTCTCGAAAACAAGCCACGTTCCGCTTCAGCCATCGCCCATAGCGATTGTGTTGTTATGGTAATCAACCGTTCCAACTTCAACCAGATGGTTTCAACCCAACCACAACTGATTTCCAAACTTACAACAACTTTGGCCGACCGCCTTTGGTCTATGTATCGTCAACTGGATAATGCAAACCTCCGCGATCCTCTTGCCAAAATGATTGATATGCTTTCCCTCCAAATCGAAAAGCAGAAAATCTACATTGGTACAAACAAACAGTCTTTGCAAACAGAACTTACCCCAAAAGATTTAGCAAATATGTGCGGGTTACCAAGCCAGACGCAGTCCAAAGCCATTTTCGATTTAGAACAAACCAGCAATATCAAAATCCAGGATGGCAAAATTTTCATCAAAGATTTGCTTGAATTAACAAAACAAGCTGCATTCTACAGAAAACAGAATAACAATGGAACTCTCTAAAAATTGTAATTTTTAGAGAGTTAACTCTGAAAACTAAATTTTCCGATAAAGTAATATGGGCTTTTCAAAGAAAAATTTTTTATATCTTCTCATTTTTTTTGTAACAACTTTTATTTTGCCAGCAGAATTGTTTTCAGAAGATTTACCTCGCGGTTATCACGACATCACCCTAGGTATGACTCTTGGCCAAACAAAGGACGCACTTTTAAAAGACTCCGCCTTCGGTTACCATGGCGACCGCGATGTTTCTTTACTTCCAGGCACAAGCAAAACTCTTATAGAAACAGATGCTGAAAGCGGGCACGGTTCAACATTTCTTACCAGGTGCTATTTTCAATTTTATGATGACAGTCTTTTTCTCATCACAATCAACATAAATACAAAAAAAATGGACTATTACTCTGTTTTCAAAAAACTTTCCGAAAAATATGGCGAACCAGACAGCCTGGATCCCAAATCTGCCACCTGGAAAAGCGAAAACACAACTATGAGCCTGGAAAAACCCCTTACTCTAAAATATATTGATAACGACACATTCAAACAAACCCAAAATTACTCAAATATTCAACAATCCCCAACAGAAATTACAAAAGAAATGTTTTTGGACGAATTATGATAAAAAAAATTATACAAAAAAAATTAATAATTACCCCACAAAAAACTTTTATTTCACTTTTACTGATTTTTGCAACAAGTTTTATTTCCTGCTCTTCCCAAAAAAAACTTCCAGCAAAAGATATCACAATTTTTCGTAGCGACAACTCATCAACAATTGTAAATGCAGAAATTGCAGAAAAACCGGCCGACAGAAATTTCGGCTTCATGGAAAGAAAAACTATCCCAGACGGGACAGGCATGATTTTCATTTTTGAAAAAGACCAGATTCTTTCCTTCTGGATGAAAAACACCCCTCACCCACTTTCTATCGCCTACATAGACTCAAAAGGAACAATCCGAAATATTTTTGATATGACGCCCTACAGCCAGGCCTCAATAGTCAGCACGGTTTCAGTTCGATACGCCCTGGAAGTACCACAAGGCTGGTACGAAAAAAATAATATAAAAGTTGGCGATAAAATTTCGCTGGACTTTTTAAATTAGAAAATTTAGAAACGAGGAACAAGAAAGACTAGGAATCTTTTTCCAATTTCAACAATTCAGCAGCCGCAATCACATCTTTTGGCTCTATTTCCAAAACCGTCTGAAAATAATTTCTTGCAGTCTGAATATCCCCCTGAGCCAAAGACAAATAGCCCAGATTAGAAATGACCTTAGTATTTTCTGGATCAAGAGACAGTGCTTTTATCAGCGAATTTTGAGCTTCCTTAAAATCCTTTAACTGCACATAACACAAAGAAAGTTCGTTGTAAGTATCCGGATTTGTATCTCCACCATATTTTAACGCTTCAAGAAAAGCCTGTTTTGCATCATCATATCTTTCAAGTTTACGCAAGCCCCAGCCCAACATAAACCAGGCATTCCAAACCTTAGGATTCTTTACCAAAAATTCCCTAATTTGCGCCAAGCCTTTTTCTTCTTCACCTCTGGAAATTAAATCATAAGCATCTTTGAATGTCTGGTCATCCATGTTTTGCTCATTTATAAAATTTACAATTTCCTGTGCCCGTTCTTTTTTATAAATCCCATTTTCGCCCAATTCATCATCATTTACATCACAAGTTAAAGCAATATAAGTTTCAAAAGAATCTTTAGCCTCCCGGTACTTATGCTGCTTCATAAAGAAAAATCCAGCATTAAAAAAGACATCCGGCAAAGGAGGTTCTTCTTCCATCGCTTTTTTATAATAAGAAAAAGCATCAGCATCATAAGCATCCGCATCCTCAATAAGCCCAGAATTTCTATAAGAATCTGCTCTCTGATCCAAAAACAAAGCCATATTCAAAGTAAGAGCGACATCTTCAGGATCCAATCCTATCAAAGCCAGAAAAATTTCTTCCGCCAGGTCAAAATCTTCATTTTTTGTCTTTAAGATAGCCGCTTCACACAGTTCTTTTTTAATATTCGGCTTAACTTTTTTGATAATACTTCGGTAATAATCCAAATGCTCATTTTTTTTGTCATAAGCCAAAACGGTCAAAATTCCTGCCAGAATTTGCTCAGAAGTAATCTGACTAGGATCAAAATCGCCAGGAGCGTCATTAACTTTTTTTTGTACTGGCAATTTTATACTAGGATCAATTTTAAAAGCATCATCAGACTGAACAAAATTTTCAGGCAAACCAATATAGTAAATTGTTTCTAAAGGATTAGCAGGATTCATTTTATCACCTTCGAGTTAATATGCTGTCAAAAACTAAGCTTGAGACTGGGCAACTTTTGCAATACCTGCATTATTTGTTTTTGCGGCAGCCTTGTTGCTCATCTGATTTTCAATCAATTGTTTTTGATATGAAGTAATATAGCTGTTTATATGAAATTTATAGGACATAGGAATTTCATCCGGATCAAATTCTATATCAACAACAGAAATATCTTTTCTTCCAGTCAAAAAATCAGCACTTTTTACAAAACCAATTAAAGACAATTTTTCGTTAGAATCATCAAAAAACAATCTCAAATCAACAGACTTTTTTTCAAGAAACTTCGGAAGCCCCACAAGCATTACC
>CAVFQN010000082.1:0-8844 GCA_963624615.1 Treponemataceae bacterium
AACTAATTGATATTATAGAAGAATGAATAAAAAATGTGACAAAGTTTAATAAAAACTGTTATTGTAAAATATAAAAAAGAGATGTAAGTCTTTGTATAGCAAGAAATTACATCTCTTTTTATTTAAAATAAACACTGTTACAATCAAAATGACTTTTCAACAGGTGTGTGTGGAAAGTTTAATAAAAACTGTGTCATTTTATATAAAATATATGGAAGAAAAGCTATTTTTTTGAGATGACCCCACCAACCGTCAAAATAGCCTGCCCGCTTTCTATTTCGTTTTTAAGATGTTCTACGGCAAAAATAATTCCCTGGGTTATATTTACATTATTTTTTGTAAAAAGCAACTTCCATTCAGTTTTGATTTCTGGAGGAAGGCAGATATTAATTTGACCGGGGCGGTCATTTTTTTTGCCAGCTGATTTTGTAGTTTCAGACTTTTCTGCCTCGTTTGTAACAGTTTGTATTTTTTGTACAGAAACGGAACTTTCAATTTGTGGCTGGACTTTTTCTCCTTCGGTATCGGCTGTAGAAAAGGTCTGAGAAAGTTGATTTGCAAGTCCTGCCGGGATTTCAGTGAATGATACTTTTTTTTCTGCTGGAATCATAATTAACCTCTAACTGCTTCTGCAAGGGCTGAAATAGCCGCTAATGTGTTTTCTTTGGCTCCAATTTCCTGGATAGTTTTTTGATAAGCCTGAGACTTTTTGAAAGCCTGATCCTGAGGAACTATGATTTTGTTGTATCCGGATTGCTGGAGAATTGCATTTTTGATATTTGTGTCGAGGGCAAAAGATGCGTTGTGTTCGTTGATGACCACAGTTTTGATGACAGCCTTTTCACAGCGGCGGCGTTTGCGGAAATCGTTTAAGTTGTCCAGGAAGATTGTAAGACCGTCTGCAGAGAAGGTGTCACATTTCATTACAGGGATAATTTCGTCGCAGGCAAAAAATATGTTTTCTTCAAAAGTGCTGAAATCCGGGCTGGTGTCAAAAATCATGTAGTCGAACTGGTCGGCAAATTCTTTGGCAATGTCGTCCATAACGTAAGGCTCTTCTGTTGCAACATTTTTTTTGTAGATGCGGAGTTTGCTTTTTTCTTTGCCCTCGCTTTCCAAAGGTTTTGTTGGCATGAGCCAGAGATTTTTTACTTCGGTTTTTGTTACAGGTTTATCGACAGAGCAGTTGTTTAAAAGTGCGTCTGCCAGTTCATAACCAATTTCTTTTAATAAAGCTCCGGATGTATTTCCCTGTGGGTCAGAGTCTACCAGGAGAACTTTTGATGTTTTTGCGAGTTCTGCCGCAAGGGCAATTGCGATGGAAGTTTTTCCTACTCCACCTTTTTGTAAACCAAGTCCAATAACTTTCATATTTTTTTCTCACTAAAATTAAGATATAGAAACTTTTAAGAAAATTTCTTTATATCTATATTATCGCTAGAAAATAAGAAAAAATCAAGAAAAAAAATAGAAAAATATTAGAAAATTAATAGAAAATTGTTAGAAAAATACTAGTTTTATAGATTGTTTCTAGAAAATTAGAAAAAATCTATATTTAATAAAAAGACGCTCATATCTTCGCGTAGGCGCGTCGATTAATTTTTTTTGAATAATTTATCGTTTGACTGCATTTGACTCCGATTTTGGGCCTTTTTTGAATTTTGTGATTTCTTGAGATTTTTTGTGATTGGGGGCGTTGCGGGGGCTATTCCGGTGTAAAATTTTGCCCCCGCTAGAAGGGGTAGCGGAAGACCGCGAAGCGGGCTGGAGCGAGGGGAAGGCTTTCCCCTCCTTACATACATCTTGCAAAATCTCCAGAAAATCGTTTATACTGCAGCCATAAATCGGGAAGCGCAATGACGTGCTGTAATCACACATTGGCTTTCCGATTTTTTTTTAACTTACAGGTTTGCAAAACGGAAGGCAAAAATGATTACAGTAAATGAAATTCTAGAGCTCAGTTTGTTCAAAAAATTCAAGGTGGTGGCAGCAAAAGAGTACCTGACGAACGCCGTAACAACGACGGTAATTCTTGAATTTGAAAGTAGTTTGATTCAATATGCCGGCTACCGTTATGGATATTTTGTCCTGGTTTCTTATTTTTTTGCTTCTACAAATCCTGAGTTGGTGAACGGTTCTATCAAATATTTGATTCAAAAACACGTGTCGGGAATTGCCATAAAACTGCTTCCCAAAGATCACCTGCCCGACGATATAATTCAGCTGGCAAAAGAAAATCACGTTCCGATTATGATTTTTTATGATGAATTTATGGAAGACCTGATAATCAACATCAACGAATCTATGAAGACGAGGGCCCAGTATATTGTCCGGGAAGAAAAACTCAATCTGATTTTGAACAATAAAAAAGATCCGGACGAGGTTCAGAGGATTGCCCTGGAAATTAATTCTGATTTTAAAAAAAATATCGTAAGTGCCTGCCTGATTTCTAAAGAGCCGGCGACAAACCTCCAGGTTCATACTTACTTTGACAGTCTGCTTTATCATAAGGCCAGAAATGCGGAGGTAACGAACTGGACTTTTATAAAATCTGGCTATGACGTTGTTTTGATTTGCAGTTTTGATGAAAGGGAAATCCAAAATATCCACCCTCTGACTTATATTAAAGATGTTCTTTCGCAAAATGGTTTTAATTCTGAGGATTTTTATATTGGCTACGATGCAGATCCTGTGGAACTGGGGGATTTGAAAGAGTCTGTAAAAAAGGCCCAGGTTGCGGCGGCGGTCTGTAAATTTCAGAAAAAAGATACGCTTTCCTACAAATATGTTGGAATTTATAAATATGTGGTTTCTATTGTAGGAAATGACATTTTGTGTGCCGAAATTAAGCGAAAAATTGCGATTTTGGAGGATTATGACAAAAAACACGAGGCAAATTTGATAAAAACCCTCCTGTCTTTTGTGGATCATAATGGAGATTACGCGGCTGCCGGCCAGGAGTGCTATCAGCATACAAATACAATCCGTTACAGAATTAAAAAGGCAGAGCAGCTTTTGGATTTGGAAGAATCTACTGCGGATGAGGAAATTACCCTGATTATTCGCTGCTATCACCTGATTCGTGAAAAAATCCTGTAAATTTTGTATAATCATTTTATGAAACCTGATGAATTGCTTAAAGTTTTGGATGTTGCCCAGAGATTAAAGACGAATACCCGCCACTGCTGGTTTAAGGATGGCAGGCGGGAAAGTGTGGCTGAGCATTGCTGGCGGGTTGCTCTTATGGCAATGCTGATGGAAAAAGATTTTCCCCAGGCTGATATGAATAAAGTGATTAAAATGTGCCTGATTCATGATATGGGGGAATGTTTTACCGGAGATATTCCGACTTTTGAAAAAACTGAAAAAAATAGTCAGACCGAAAAAGAACTGCTGATTGATTGGGTAAAAACTTTTCCGCAGGATGAGAGAGAGCAGTGGCTTAGTCTTTATGATGAGATGGAAAAACTTGAAAGTCTGGAAGCAAAAATTTACAAGGCTCTGGATAAAATGGAAGCGGTGATTTCTCACAACGAATCTGATGTAAAAACCTGGCTTCCCCTGGAGTACGATTTGCAGTTGACTTACGGCCAGGAAAATGTTCAGTTTTCGGATTATATGAAAGAGTTGAAATCAATCGTAAATGAAAAAACGCGGGTGATTATAAAAGAAAATAGAAAAGGTGAGAAGGTATGAAAAAAATTGTTTCGAAAAAAATTGCTGGATTTTTGATAGGGTGGGGGATTTTTGCAAGTGCGGTTTTCGCTGCTTCGGAGACTTCTTCTTTTGGGGGTGACACTTCTCTTGTGGGGACTTCACCTGGGGGGGCGTCACTGATTGACACACCACTTACAACCTTTTCACAGACAAGCTCTCTATCTCTTTGTGGGGGCGAAATCGAAAAATATGCCGGAGAGGAAAATGCGAAAAAGTTGGTGGGGGAGGGGAAAATCCTTTTGGTTCACCCCATGGGCGAAAACAAGCTGACCCTTCTTCCTGACTGCCAGTATTCGCCTGCAATAAAAACAAATCTTGTTGAAAAAGTGGAAGACCAGGTGCCTTTTACGGCGGAATTTTTGTATTTGATTCCGAAATCTAAACTTTTGGAAGGTTCGACCAAATCTGAAATTACGAAAAATGACCTTTCTGTGGTTCTTCGGTCTATCAGCAAGATGGAAGGAATGCGGTATCATTTTGCAGAAAAGAAAAATGGCGATGTTTTGTATAAGGCGTCTTATATGGTTGATGGAAAAAATTCAAAAAATAAGATTGCTGATGTGGTTTCCGGCTCTGCTGATGGCCTGGTTTTATATTGTTATCAAAAAGATAATACTTATGGTGATATTTTTTATGAACTGAAATATCACCAGGCGGAAAATATCCTGCACGTTGCTTTTGAAAATACAAATCCTATGAGTATGATGGGGATAAAAGCGGTGGCGGAAGGAAATCTTCATATAAATGTGCTTTCGATTGATTGTGGGGATGATTTGCTTCTCTATATTTCCACTGATGTTTCTGCTAAGAAAATTCCTTTGTTTAATATGAGAAAGAAGATGGAAGAATCGATGTGCGAGCGGATGGATTCCATTTACCGCTGGTTTTTGGTTCAGTTTAAATAGGTTTTTGATAGGGAGTGGCTTTTCCTGGAAGGGGTATTCCCCCTGGAGGGCTTGTGCTTGGCTTCGGGAGTGGCTGGATTCTTGTCTCGAGAGGTCACCTTGTTTTGTAACAGTTTGTATTTAACGCTGCTCCAAGACCTTGCTAGGATTTTGCGATTTTTGAAGGCGGGTCTGAAATCAGGTCTTTTATAACTTCCGATGCGATAATCAGGCCTGCAACGGAAGGTACAAAGGCGGTAGAGCCAGGAATTGCCTTGCGGGGGCTTGTGGCTACGGGTTTTTCTTTTGAATAAACAACTTTTACATTTTTTATTCCGCGTTTTTTACATTCCTGCCGCATGACGCGGGCTAAGGGACAAACGCTGGTTTGAGAAATGTCTGCAACTTCGAATTTTGTTGGATCCAGTTTATTTCCTGCCCCCATGCAGGAAATAATTTTTGTACCGGCTTCTTTTGCCTGGGAAATCAACTGAATTTTTCCGGCAACTGTGTCGATAGCGTCGACAACGTAATCATATTTTGTAAAATCAAAAAGATTTTTTGTTTCTGGAAGATAAAAAGTCTGGAAAGTCTGGATTTGAGCCTGGGGATTTATATCCAAAATCCTTTCTTTCATAACGTCCACTTTGTATTTCCCGATTGTTTTGTGGGTTGCGATAATCTGTCGGTTTAAATTTGAGAGGGAAACTTTGTCATTATCAATCAAATCGAGGTGACCAACACCACTTCTGGACAGGGCTTCTACCACATAGCCGCCAACTCCCCCAATTCCAAAAACGGCGACGCGGGCATTTTGTAAAATTTCCATGGATTTTTTGCCGAGCAGCATTTGAGTTCGCGAAAACTGATTTTCCATGACTTTAATCTAGCAAATTAATAGGCAAAATACAAGAATTTTGGTTGGGTTGGGAAGGAATGGGGCAGCGAAGGAGTTCTTTTTGTTTGAGTAAAATGGTGGTATATTTTATGTAGAAAACGTAGCAGGGAACGCTACAAAAACAACCGCAAAATGCGAAAGTTTTTACAGGAGGAATGATAAAAATGAACGAAATTATTAAAGCTATGGAAGAACGGAGAAGTTGTCGCAAATTTCAGTCTGAAATGGTTTCTAAAAATGATATTGAAGAAATTATCCAGGCGGGTTTGTATGCTGCCAACGGAATGGGAAAGCAGGCTACAAAAATCATAGCGGTTACAAATAAAGATGTCCGTAATCAGATTGCGGAAGAAAATAGAAAGATTGGGGACTGGCAGGAAGGTTTTGACCCATTTTATGGTGCTCCCGTAATTTTGATTGTGCTTGCCCAGGCTGATGTTGGAACAGGAATTTATGATGGTTCGCTTGTGATGGGAAACCTGATGCTGGCTGCTCATTCCAAAGGTCTTGCTTCAATCTGGATACACCGGGCAAAACAGGAATTTGAATCAGATTTTGGGAAAAATCTTTTGAAAAAACTGGGAATTGAAGGGGAGTGGCAGGGAATTGGTCATTGTGCTTTAGGTTATGCCGCAGAACCTCTTCCACCTGCCGCCCCTCGTAAAACCGACAGAGTTTATTTTATCGAATAATCTCGTCGATTTTTGCCAGTTCATCTTTAGAAAAGTTCGTGTTTTCCAGAGCTTTCAGATTATCTAAGATTTGAGCTGGCTTTGAAGCACCCACCAAAACGGACGTTATGTCTGAATCTTTTAAAATCCAGGCAAGTGCCATTTCTGCCAGAGTCTGATTTCGGGCTTTGGCAACTTCATTCAACTTAATCAATTTTTCACGACAATCTATGACATTTTTTTCTTTCAAAAATCGGCCGTCAGTTTTTACACGGCTGTCATCTGGAATATCCTTCAGATAGCGGTCGGTCAAAAGTCCTTGTGCCAGCGGTGAAAAACAAATCACACCCTTTCCAAGCCTTGCGGAGGTTGATTTGAGCCCGTTATTTTCAATTGTACGGTCAAAAATATTGTAACAGTTTTGATTAATAATAAATGGAGTGTGATTTTCTTTCAAAATTGCAGTGGCTTTCTCCAAAGTTTGGCCATCATAATTTGAAAGTCCTACATAAAGGGCTTTTCCGCTTCTGACAATCTGGTCAAGGGCTTCCATTGTTTCTTCAAGAGGTGTGTCTTTATCCATCCTATGATGATAAAAAATATCAACATAGTCCAAGCCCAGACGTTCAAGGCTCTGGTCAAGTGACGAAATAAGATATTTTCGGCTGCCACCATCGCCATAAGGGCCTTCCCACATATAGTAACCGGCTTTTGTAGAGATAACCATCTGGTCTCGGTAAGGTTTGAAATGCTCTTTAAAAATCCTTCCGAAATTTTTTTCTGCAGAACCGGCTTCCGGACCGTAATTGTTGGCTAAATCAAAATGTGTGATTCCGTTGTCGAAAGCGGTAAAACACATCTGTTCCATATTTGCGTAATTGCTTGTGTCACCAAAATTGTGCCAAAGCCCTAGGGAAACAGCCGGAAGTTTTAAGCCGGAATTTCCTACCCGATTGAATTTCATCTTTTCGTATCTTTTTTCGTTTGCTGTGTACATAATGACATTATTATAAGGGAAGAAGGCTGGAAATATTGTGTAAATCTATAAAAAAGTTGGAAGATTATGGGGAGGAGGGGAGGATAGAAGAGGGGTGGAGCGGGGTTTTTAGGGGGCAGGGCCCCCTAGGAGAGGGGGTAGCGGAAGACCGCGAAGCGGGCTGGAGCGAGGGGGAGACTTCCCCCACCCAAAAACTCCTAAAAAAAACATTTAGAATATCCGGCTTTTGTGATAAAATCGGGGCTTATGATAAAACTGCTTGCACGAATTTTTATAAAAAACTCGCATGCTTACGAAAGCCCGGACGTTCGCGAAAAATATGGAATCCTTTGCGGATTTGTGGGAGTTTTTTTGAATATTATGTTGAGTACCGGCAAATTTATTTTTGGGACGATTGTGGCCAGCGTGGCTATGGTGGCAGACGCTTTGAATAACCTGTCGGACGCGGCCAGTTCACTTGTACAGATTGTGGGATTTAAACTTGCTTCCAAAAAACCGGACAGGGAACATCCTTTTGGGCACGGGCGGATGGAGTACGTGGCGGGACTTGTTATCACGTTTTTGATTCTTTACATGGGAGTGGAGCTTGTGAAGCGGTCGGTTATGGCGATAATCCACCCCGAACCCCTGGAATTTTCCTTTTTTTCCATTTTTGTGATGATTTTTTCGATTCTCGTGAAAATTTATATGTATTTTTACAATCATCTGATTGGCCGGAAAATTGATTCGGTGGCGATGGAAGCGACTGCCAAGGACAGCTTAAGCGACGTTGTGGCAACTTCCGTCGTTCTTTTGAGTGTGGGACTTTCGCCTTTTACAAAACTGCCGCTGGATGGGATTGGCGGTGTAATTGTCGGGCTTTTTATCTTCAAAAATGGGATTGATTCTCTGAGAGATACCATGTCGCCACTTTTGGGCCAGGCTGCGACCCAGAAATTTGTGAATCAGCTGGAGGAGGAGGCTCTTTTGCATCCGCCGATTTCGGAAATTCACGATGTGATGGTTCACGATTACGGCCCCGGCAAGCGGATTGTAACTTTGCACGCAGAAGTTCCCGGAAATCTTGACGTTTTTACCCTGCACGATGCCATCGATGCTGCGGAAGAGGATATTTCCAAAAAGTTTAATTGCCAGATTGTCATTCACATGGATCCGGTTGACGTTGAAAATAAGTGGCTTGCCGGAATTAAGAAGGTCGTTGCCCAGGAAGCGGAAAAAATTGCGGCAGGCTTGAAGGTTCACGACGTCCGCCTGGTGGGAATGGAAAATCCCGGGCAGGGGCGAGGTGGTGAGACGACGGTGGCGGGGCTGCCTAAAAACACCACTTCTGGGCTTTTGTCCAAAAAACTCTGTTTTGATCTGCTCAAACCCCCTGAGCTCAAGATGGGCGATGACGAACTTCGGGAAAAGATGCAGTCATCTGTCCAGCAACAATTCCCCGATTTGATTTGCGAAGTTCGGGAAGTCAATTCAGCCTATTTGTAGGGATTTTTTGAAGATTTGGGTGGTCCGGTGGACAAAAAAAGGTCTGACATTTTCTGCTTTTTACAAATCTTTTATGGGAGTCTCTAAAAATTGCAATTTTTAGGTTACTTTGAAATAAATCCCCTACAGACCAAAAAAACAAAATACATCTTGTCCGCCGTCGGCTGTTCCGCAGTTCGGTAACCCTCAAAC
>CAVFQN010000083.1:0-3063 GCA_963624615.1 Treponemataceae bacterium
CTAGTCAAGGGTCTTAATCCCTTTACTCAGGTCAATGATTTTTACCTTTACTCGAGTATTATAAAAAACTCGACGAATTCCTCGATTCGTCTTAATCCCTTTACTCAGGTCAATGATTTTTACCTTTACCCTTCACAACTCTTTGTATAGCAACGATTTACAAAGGCGTTTTCGCATACCGAAGAGTCACTTCTGATATTTCCGCCTAAAAGTCGTAAAAAATCTGTTAGTTTATATATTTTTTCCATCTTAATTCCTTGTAATACAAGTATTTATAAATTTTTCGCATACCTGGGCGTTTTTTTGCCTTTTTTGGCAAAATCTGGAGGTTTGCGAAAATGTCAAAAAACTCTACGCCCTTTATTCTATCATATTTATGACTTTTATAAAATCATAAAATCTTCATCAAAATTGCTGTTAGACCTTTTTGCATTAATCCCGAAAGACATTTTTTTCTGAAAATCACGCTCGCAAAGTTCAAAAAACAAAACAAAATCTTCTTTCTCGTCCATCAGATTTTCAAGCCGCCATTTCAACCTGCCAATCGTTTCCTCATCAGCATAAGTTTCAAAAACGGATTTCTGAACGCGGACTGCAAAACTTTCCACACATTTTGCAATTTTCGCCAGCCGTTTTGTGTCACGGATATCATAAACAATCAAAAAATGCTTTTCCTGCATTCAAACCTCCATTCAACAATCTTTCAAATCCAAAAAAAATCACAAAATCTCAAAAGTCTTTGGAATAAAAATATCCCCCTTCCCCAGCGTCACAGTTTTTGCAGCACAATCTTGGCAGAGCGGATAAATCAAAAGTGAATCTTCCTCCAAATCCAAAATCTTCAAAAGAGAATTTTTCAAATCTTCCAGCTGCTCTTTTTCCATTTCGCATTCAAAAAAGGAAAACTGTATTCTGATTCCAAAATTTTCAAGCGTTTTCGCAACCTTCGCCAGCCTTTTTGGATTGGCAACATCGTAACTTACAAAATAAATCATTTAAAATAATAACTCTTATACTCTTTTTCTTCCTCATTGATTACGCGTTTGTAATGCTGGGCCTGGCGGTAAATTATTCTTGCATACGAAAGTTTTTGATTTTCAGGCAAATACAAAATCTGCGAATTCATTTTTGTTTCAAAAGCACTGATTACTTTTTTAAGTCCAGCCTTTGTCAAAAGAATTCCAGTCACATTTTGTCCGCCATCATTTTCATCATTTTCTCCACCGTCATTTTCTGACTGACTTCCCGCTTCCCCTTCCGCAGCTTCGTTTTCCTTCATCTCACCAATTTTTTCCAGAGGATAGTCCTGATTATCACTTGAAAATTCAACTTTTTCAAAATCATCCTCTTTCAAAACACCCAGATTAAAAAGCGAACAGCAAACCGTATCACAAACAGGAGAGCGAAACTCTTCCATCAAATCAAAAACCAGGGCAGTTTTTCCATAATTGAGAGCGTGCAGATTTCCGCAGCAGGAATCAAGCCCTGTAGTTTCGATGGCACTTTCTACCCGATACATCAAAAGCGTGTACAAAAAACTCAAAACCGCATTCACATTGGACTTAGGAGGATTTTTACTCCGGGTTTTAAACTCCGCCCAATCCTCCTGCAAATTAAATTTAAAAACTTCAAAATATTTTCTAGCAGCAAGTCCCTCGTAGCCACGCAGTTTTTCAATATCACAAGTTTTTTCTGCATCGTTAAGAATATTTTTTACGGAATTCACAGTCCTTTCAATCACAGCTTCTTCCGCCGGATTTTTCCGCTTAATCCTCTGCATAAAAGAAATTTCGTTTTTGATTTTTCCAGTTACAATGCTTCTGGCAATTTCCAGCGACTTTTGCGGATCATCCAGAATCCTGAACTGCTTCTGCCTCAAAAAAATATTTTTCTTGTCTCCAAAAGTCAGCTTGCCATTAAACCGCCCGTTCGACGACAAAAACGTGGTCGAAATCTTATACTTTGTCAAAAGCCTGAGCGCGTCCGCACTAATCGACACCCTCCCCATCAGCACCAGACCTTCAGTTTTAAATGGAAACAAAATCGTATTCGTCCCATCCGGTTGCGAAAAAACAATCGTTTCGTCCTTTTTAGAAAGTTTTCCATAATCCGACAAAATGTAAATTTCCGACATCTCAGTCTCCTTAATTTTTATTTGGGCGTGCCGGCAGCAAGCTGCCGTCGGGCTTTTCGCCATTTCGCTATCGCTCCAGCCTCCTCACTACGCCTTCGGCTCCGTTGCGGTGGCCGCCTACGGCGTGGCTACAATCCCTCACGCAAAATCAACCCCTTTCAAAATATCTGTACTTTTTAAAACAAACATGCTCAAAAATATATTCCCTGAGAACACTTTCCCCTTCCCGACTTTCCTTTGCCACCCGCGTAGTCGTAGCATAAAGCGGCACAAGCCCATTTTTTAAAGCAAAATCCACCAGCGTAAAAGTAGAACCAAATTCGCCCTGGATAATAAACAAGTCTCCGGCGACCGCAGAAGATTTCAGCCAGTCAATTACATTTTTTACAACAGGACAATCAACATCTTCCGGCGGAATCTGGCCCCAGAGTTTCGAGAGATTTTCGTTTGGATAAATTATCTGGGTGGAGTTATATTTTTCTTTTATTTCAGCAAGCTGCTTTTGAGTAAGCGGATGATTTAAAAGGCAGTAGGTTTTGGGCATAAGCTAAAATCCATATTCCTTAAATAAATTTTCAAGGCCACGCTTTCCACTTTCATAAATACTTGGAATATTTGCAGCATTCGGGAAATTACCATCTCTGTTAGTGCCACCGCCATGGGCAATTTGATTTCTAAATCCTTCAAGATTATTCAAAGGATTTCCCAAATCCTTAAAATTATTTTTCTTTGTAGCTTGCAAGCCTTGTTTTCCATAATCCTGCCACCAGTCATAATTTCCAATATAATTTTCGCACTGCTGATGTTCACACTCGCAAACTTCAACTGCAACCTGCAGACAAATTACCGCCTGAACATTTAATTTGTGTTCATAAAAATATTTTGAAAGATTATACAAAGTCCGTGACTGATATTTTTCATCAATCAGT
>CAVFQN010000084.1:0-25736 GCA_963624615.1 Treponemataceae bacterium
TTCAATTGAAACAGACGTTTTGCTTGGCAAGTTCAAGGAGATTTTTAAAGCGTAAGTAAAAGGTAACTACTTCGAAAACGTCATTCCAGTTCTGAAACAAGTTCAAGGTGACGTTTCGGGGAAATACTGAGTTCTCGGACTTGCTCCGAGGATTCAGCAAGACAAGCATTTTTAGACGAGTTTTTTTTTCATCTCTCCCCCACACACACATCTTTTCCTAACCATTTTTTCAGCCCCTTTTTTTTCCCCCTGCAAATCACTATATTTATAAACATGACTGACATTAGTAAATTCTTAAGTGACATCGAAAAAATCAAAAAACACGACCGCCAGAACCACAGTGGAAATCCAGATTACGAACGCATTCATGAAGATTTGAGAAAACTTTTTAACCGCTCAACCTCCTGCCCGACCGACCTCCCAAATTCACTTTTTGAATATTGGGAAAATCAGTATATTTTTAATTCCCTTGACAAAAAAGAAGAGCCAACCGAAGAAAATAAAAATCGCCTTGCCGCCATGCTGGCTTTTATGGAAAACAGTGATGAATTCCAGGATTTACTTACCGACGATGACTGGCAGGAAATGGGTGAATTAGTGGGCTTCGAAGCAGAAGACCTCCCGGTAGAAAATTTGCAGGATTTAATGAAGATTTTGGTTTCGCACGGAGCCTACTAGGAGCATTTTAAATTGTACGAAAACTTGTACGAAAATTGTAAAATCTGCCCACGAAAATGCGGGGTAAACAGGCAGGCAGGCCAAGTCGGTTTTTGCCGCGAACCTGGCGATTTGAGGATTGCCTTCGCGGGGCTTCATTTTGGCGAAGAGCCTCTTGTCACTGTTTTTGGTGGCAGTGGAACGATTTTTTTCACAGGCTGTACCCTCCGCTGTGCATTTTGCCAGAACTATCAGATTTCCCAGGACGGCTACGGTCGCCCGGTTTCCCCTCAAGAATTTTCCCAGATTTGTCAAAAACTCCAGGCCCATGGAGCCGAAAATATCAACCTTGTTACCGGCAGTCACCACATTCCACTTATTGCAGAATGTATCCGCCAGGCAAAGGATGATGGAGTAACAATCCCCTTTTGCTGGAATTCTTCGGCTTACGAATCTGTAGAAATGCTGGAACTTTTAAAAGACCTGGTGACAATCTGGCTGCCAGACCTCAAAACTCTGTCCAGTCCCCTTTCTGAAAAACTTTTTGCAGCCCCGGACTATCCTCAGGTTGCAACGGCTGCTATAAAATGGATGATTCAAAATAATCCCATGAAAATTCACTCTATTCCAGAACCGCCAAACGCAAAAGAAGTGGAATGGGCAGAAAAAGGCCAGCCCCGAGACAAAATGACCAGTGGTGTGATAATCCGCCATCTTTTTTTACCGGGAAAATTTGAAGAAACAGCGGATGTTTTAGCCTGGCTCAAAGAAAATGCCGACGGCAGGGCCTGTATTTCCCTCATGAATCAATATACGCCGGTTAATTTTAATGAAGATGATGATAAAATTGCAAAGCGAAAATCTGCCCTGTCAGCTATCGAAAACCGACTTGTAAATGACCAGGAATATCAGGATATTCAGGATTTGCTGGAAATTTATGATTTTGATTATCTTTTTTACCAGGAATTGACGGACGACACCAGCTGGCTGCCGGATTTTACCCGACAACAGCCTTTTTCAAACAAACTGGCCACTCCCATCTGGCATTGCTAAGCCCTTTACGAAAATTTTCGTAAAATTGCTAATTATTCCATCAAACTTGTGCTATAATATATTTCACCTATGCGTAACGAAAAATTAAATGGCATCGTAGTTCCTCTTGGAGCTCTTTATTCAAAAGATAATCCTGTTATTGGAGAATTTCCGGATTTGAAAATTTTTGCAGATTTTTGCAAATCCTCTGGACTTTCGCTCATCCAGCTGCTTCCTGTAAATGACACCGGAACTCAAAGTTCACCTTACAGCGGGCTTTCGGCTTTTGCCCTTCACCCAATTTATATCCGCATTAAGGACATTCCGGGCTTTGACCAGGCTTATAAATCATCAAAATTCAAAAAAAATTATGATGATTTTGTAAAAGACAATCCTTATACCCATCGTTATGATTATGAAAAAATCCTGAATCAAAAAAATGACCTGTTAAAACAGATTTTTGAGACAACGGAAACGGGCAAAACCGGGCAGGCTGATGAAAACCTTACAAAGTGGATTCGGTCAAATCCCTGGGTAAAAACTTACGCCGTTTATAAAAATCTCAAATGGAATTATATGCAGGCTTCCTGGAAATCCTGGCTGGAAAATGACCAGCACAAAAGTGAAGAAGAAATTTCCGCACTTTGGAACAAAAAAGCCTTCAAAAAAGAACATCTTTTTTATGCCTGGATTCAGATGATTGCTGACCAGCAATTTTCCGACGCTGTTGCCTACGTTAAATCTCAAAAAATCAAAATTAAGGGCGATATGCCTATTCTCATGAACGAAGATTCCTGCGACGCCTGGGCTTATCCTCAATTTTTTAATCAGGATTTGCGGGCAGGTTCTCCTGCCGATGGCGAAAATCCAAATGGCCAGAACTGGGGCTTCCCGACTTACAGCTGGAAAAATCTTAAACAAGCTGATTATTCCTGGTGGAAAGAAAGACTTAAAATCGCAGCGAAATATTATGACGCCTACCGACTGGATCACATTCTGGGCTTTTACAGAATCTGGGCAATTCCCGCTGGCGACGTCAACGCACTCAACGGTCACACCGAACCTTACGCCGCAATTAAACGCGAAACTTTATATGAACTGGGGTTTGATGATGACAGAATCCGCTGGCTGAGCCAGCCTCATATTCCAACTGGTGTTATAGAAGACATCACCTGGAACCACGAAACTGCCCACAAAATTCTTGCAAAATTCTGCACCCAACTGAATAACGAAGAGCTCTGGCTTTTTTCGCCTTCTGTAAAAGGGTCAAAAACAATTTTGGACGCAGACATAAGCGAATTTTGCCATCCGGACGCTGTTGACCGGGTAAAACAAGCCCTGATTGATTACTGGTCAAACAGAACTTTAATCGAAATTACAAAAAATAAATTTGTTCCTTTGTGGACTTATTCCCGCTCCACTTCCTGGCAGTCTTTGAACGACCAGGAAAAATTCTCTCTGGAAAATACTTTTGCCGAAATAAACGAAAAAAATGACAAACTCTGGCGAAAACAAGCGGACGAAATCTTCACTGCCCTCACATCATCGGTAAAAATGACGGCTTGTGGCGAAGATTTAGGCGTCAGTATTGCCTGCGTGCCAGAAGTTATGAAAAAGCATGATATTTTGGGCTTGCGGGTTGTCCGCTGGTCTAGAAAATGGGCAGAAAATGGACAGCCATTTACTGCATTTGAAGATTACGAACCTTTGTCTGTAACTACAACTTCAGTTCACGATTCTTCAACAATCCGCCAGTGGTGGCAGGATGAAAAAGATTCGGTTAAAGCTTTTGTCCGTACAAATCCAAAATTTTTCGGGATTGAAGCAGAAGCAGAAAAAAATCCAGCGGATTTTGAACTTGCCGTAACCACAACTGCTTCAACGCCATTTTCCCCGAAAATTGCCCAGGCTTTACTGGAAGCGGCATCATCATCTCAAAGCATCTGGAATATTTCGCCTTTACAAGATTATTTGTACTTAAATCAGGCTTACTACCTGGACAATCCTTCGGACGAAAGAATCAACATTCCTGGAACTGTCACAAAATTCAACTGGACTTACCGCCTGCCGATTTGCCTGGAAGATTTGTCAAAAGACCAGGATTTAATTTCAAAAATCGCAAAAATCAGTCAACGGAGTTAAAATATGATTACTTCTTACAATGAATTCCACATTTCGAAAAAAATTCGCGACCTTTGCAACTTCAACAAAGGATTATTCGCCTCGTCTGGCAATGTTGTTTTTGCAAATATGAAAAACGTCCGCGATTTTCAAGTGCTGATAAACAACGTTTTTGAAAGCCGGGGGCAAAATGACAAAAAACTTTCGGCAGGTCAGCTCAACGCCATGGGCTTGATTGACGAAATTCTCCACTACGTCTGCATGCTCTACCGCCGCGACAAAGTCCCAACTTTTATGCAGGAGCTTTTGGCAGAACTGGACAAGGAATTCAAAAAAGAAGAAATCGATAAACTCCTTCTGGATTTTATGGCAGAATTTCCGCCGGTGGAAGTCTACCAGGAAAAATGCTCTGCCCAGGAATATCTGAACCGAGAAGCTCTGGATACTGGAACCGGAAACATTCGCAGTAACCGAGAGCAGACTTTGGAAGAATTAATCCTCCTCCACCTTGCAAACGAAAATCCGGCTTTCCAGCCTTTTATGATTATGTTCAGTGACCAGGAACTTGCCAAAAATAAACTTTACGCAAAAACCTGGGCGGCAATTCAAAAATATTCCAAAACTCAGCCTATTTTTGGGCCTTTTAACCACGATTTAATCACCCTGCTGCGCGAGCCAGTTGCTTTTGCCCCAGAAAGTCTCCGAGGCCAGCTGGAATACCTGCAAAAACACTGGGATTCTTTTTTGGGCGAATGGCTCAGACGAATTTTACAGGGAATGGACACAATTTCCGAAGAAGAAAAAGCTGTCTGGCATGGTTTTGGCGGAGGTCAACTCCCAGACATGGCTCCTTATTCATTTGAAAATCTGATGAACGAATATGAGCGTTTTTCTGCCGACTCCGACTGGATGCCAAACGTTATTTTGATGGCAAAAACAGTCCTGGTCTGGCTGGATCAGCTCACAAAAGAATACGGCTACCCTATCACCCGGCTTGACCAGATTCCTGACTCGGAATTGGATAAACTCCGCGACGAAGGCTTTACCGGGCTCTGGCTGATTGGTCTTTGGGAAAGGTCAAAAGCGTCAAAACGCATTAAACAACTTTGTGGAAATCCAGAGGCAGCAGCTTCGGCTTACAGCCTTTATGATTACAACATTGCAGCAAATATTGGCGGCTGGGATGCCCTTACAAACCTCCGCCAGCGTTTGTGGCAGCGTGGAATCCGCCTTGCTTCCGATATGGTTCCAAACCACACAGGAATGGACGGCGACTGGGTTATGAATCACCCTGACTATTTTATTCAGCGTCGTGACTGCCCTTCCCCATCTTATTCTTTCACCGGCGAAAATCTTTCGCAGGACGGCAGAACTTCTGTTTACCTGGAAGACCATTATTATTCTAAAAATGATTGTGCCGTAGTTTTTAAAAGGGTTGATAATGCCACCGGCGATGTCCGCTATATCTACCATGGAAATGACGGAACTGGACTTCCCTGGAACGACACCGCCCAGATTGATTTTCTAAATCCTCAGGCTCGTGAAGCCGTTATCCAGGAGATTTTGCACGTAGCCCAGAATTTCCCGATTATCCGCTTTGACGCCGCCATGGTTCTGGCAAAAAAATCTATCCGCCGACTCTGGTATCCAGAGCCGGGCCATGGAGGAGATATTTATTCCCGCTCAGAATATTCTCTGACAACTCAGCAATTCAACGACGCAATTCCAAACGAATTCTGGCGTGAAGTTGTTGACCGGGTTTCAAAAGAATGTCCGGACACCCTGCTTTTGGCAGAAGCTTTCTGGATGATGGAAGGATATTTTGTCCGTACCCTTGGAATGCACCGAGTTTACAATTCCGCTTTTATGAATATGCTCAAAAAGGAGGAAAATCAAAAATATCGTGACACAATCAAAAATACAATCACTTTTGATCCTCAGGTTCTTAAACGTTATGTAAACTTTATGAATAATCCTGATGAAGAAACAGCTATTGCTCAGTTTGGTGATGGTGATAAATATTTTGGTGTCTGCACACTTATGATTACAATGCCGGGTCTTCCTATGTTCGGCCATGGCCAGATTGAAGGCTACACAGAAAAATACGGAATGGAATATACAAAAGCTTATCGTGATGAAAAACCTCGCGGCTACCTGGTTGACCGCCATTGGCATGATATTTTCCCTCTCATGAAAAAACGCTATCTCTTTTCTGGCGTCGAAAATTTCCTGCTTTATGATTTGTGGGAAAATGGTCGGGTAAACGAAAATGTTTTTGCCTATTCCAACGGCTCTGGCGACGAGAGAACTTTGGTTTTCTACAATAATAAATACGACCAGGCAAGTGGATGGATTAAACAGTCCGATCCTTACGCTGTAAAAACAGGAAATGGTGATGAAATTAAACTGATTTCTCGTTCAATTTCTGAAGGCCTTAATTTAACTGGCGAAGATGATAAATTCTGTATTTTCCAGGAACACAGAAGCCGTCTCTGGTATATCCGCAAGAGCAAGGAGATTTGCGACAAAGGTATGTTTGTCATGCTCAATGGATTTGAATACCAGGTCTATTTGAACATTAAGCAGGTGACAGATTTTGCCGACCACCGCTACCAGATTTTGTGTGATTATTTGAATGGGCGTGGTTGTGAAGATATAGAATCAGCCTGGCAGGATATTGTTTACAAGGATTTATACACCGCCCTGGGTAATTTTGTCGAAAAAGGACTTGTTCCGATTGTCGAAGAATTCAAAAAATCAGGAAAAAATCCTCTTTCTGCAAAAAAAATTAGCGAAATTGTTGAAAATTCCCAAAAAGAAGGATTAGACTTCTACGAAATCGCAGAAAAATTCGCCCTGGAAGAAAGTAAAACTGATGACAGAAAGCTCAAGCTTGCAAATCCTGAAAAGCAATTTAAACTTTTTGCCGACAGAATCAAAAAATGCGTAAAACTTCATAATGCTCTTTTGGAATTTGATTTAGAAAGTCCAGGTGATGATAAGGAAAGCAAAAAATCCAGCAAAAAGACAAGTACAAAGGCAAAAACAAAAGAAAAAGCCCCGCTTGACCTGCAAAAAGCCCTGTCAAAATGCAAAGATGAAGAATCTTTTGCCACCCTTTTGATTAATTCTAAAAAAGAACTGGAAATTGCCCTGCCTGCCTGGGCTATTTCTGCCGAATATTCACAAAATTTTCTGGCAACAAAGTGGAATTTCGGCCGCAAAATCAACGAATTTTTAAAAGCCGATAAACGCTGGATTTTCCAGAAAGTTCTTCTCCTTGCCGGAACTGCTTCGTCAGAAAAACTCCCTGACGACCAGAAAAACCAGGCTTACAAAATTGCAAACCTTTTGACCGAAAGCCCATATTCTCCAGCCCTGTCAGGTGCAAACACATTTGACAACATCAAGTGGTTTAACAAGGAAATGCTGGAAGAAAACCTGAACATCACCATTATGATGATGGCTTTGACCGCAAAAACCGCAAAAATCCCGGAAGTTTTCAAACTTTACAAGGCTCTTTGCGCGGCAAAATTAAAAGCTGCATACAAGTGTGATTTGTTTACTAAGACTTTTGCCCCATCAAAAGCAAAAGAAAAAACAGTGGAAAAAGTTGCAGGAAAAACACCAGCAAAAAAGGCTGCAAGGAAAGAAAAGTCTAAGGCATAAAATTGAAAAATTTTTGGAGTCGCGCGTTACAAGGAGCCGTAACGCCCACTCCACTCTACATTTTCTCTACAATATTCCTTAATTCTTCCACGCTGGCAATTACAGGTCTGCCCAATTCCACAGGTCTCATTGCATTTTTGATATTCTCAGGCATTTCCGGGCTTTCCCCAATAACGTGGCGGCAATATTCTGCGTCCAGCGAAGGATCATTATAGGCGGTCAAAACAACTGCACAATCTTCATCCAAATCATCATCTCGGGCTTCTTTTACAGCAGCGTAGGCCGAAGCCGTTCCTCGGTCTGCAAAAATCCCGTATTTCATAAACAATTCTTTGGCGGCTTTTTCCCGCATTTTTTCGGAAACATCAACTGGCATAACAAAATTTCTCATCATCAGAGAATTGTTGCCAAAAAAAGATTCCAGTCTTTCAAGATTTGCCGGGGCGGTAGGATTTATGTCAGATCTTTTAGAAAGTTCCACCATAGAATCCAAAAGGATTGGACTTCCAGAAGGACTGCGGGCCAGAGCTGGCGTACTCGGAAGTAAAAATCCGTTTACAGGCAGGGCAAATCGCCAGGAATAAAGCCCGGCCACCAAAGTTCCGTAATTTCCGGCATCCATAGAATAATAAATATCACCATCGACCTTTTTCTTAATCTGGGCAAAAGAATATGGGAAGAAAAAGAGCTGGCTCAAGAGGCGGCAAACATTTGTAGTATTGGCAACAGTCAGATTTTTAGCCTTTACAAAATCCCTGTCTGCAAAAATCTTTGAAATTTCATTGCGGATTTCTGTTTCGCTGGCGTCCATTTCTACCGGGTAAATATTTCCGCCATTCCAGGCAAGACTTTCGTCATCAATACCGCGGACAGTCCCTTTTTTGTAAACCAAAACCGCCTTAATATTTTTTTTGCCTTTCAAAAGCTGATTTAACAGAGCCCCCAGACCACCTTTTGTATAATCAAGGAAGATGGCAGAGCCACCCGAAAGTTGCAAAGTATATTCCAAATAAGAAACCAGGTAGGAAACACCATAATCACGATGATAGCCTGTAAAACCGTGATAAAGTTCCATCATAAAAAGATTATCATCCAACTGGCGAACCAGTGGCGACGATGGAAAAGCCTTTGTCGCTATGGTTTCACAAATAATTGGGGAATATTCATCTTTGATAAGAGCCGAAGTAAGAGAACCGGCAATAGATGTAAATGATGTATTTTCGTCAATATAATAAATCCAGCGGCGCAAATCTTCGATTGAAGATGGAACAAAAACTCCCCCGTCCTCTGGAATACAATCTCTAACTGCTTTAGAAAAAGGAACTGACAAATCTTTATTTCTTGTACTCGTAAACTGCATATTCTAACTTTCAATTCCTGGGATGTGTTTTTTGAGTTTTTCCATAAACTCTTCGCCAGTCACGCCTTCTCGCAGGCAGGCAAACATACAGTTATCGCCGGCGACCGTTCCCAAAACTTCATCCATATTCAAATTATCCAGAGCATTACAAACAGTATTTGCATGCCCTGGAAAAGTTTTTATAACAACAATATTTCCAGAAAAATCTATGCTGATATAGCCACGCAAAAAATCCTGAACATAAATTGCCTCATTTTCGGCATTTTCATCATCATCAGGCAGGGCATACATATAGCCAGATTTTCCATCCGGCACCTTGCCCACCTTCAAAAGCTTCAAATCACGACTCAAGGTAGCCTGGGTAACGTCAAAACCTTCTTTTACAAGAAGATTCAGCAAATCATCCTGGCTTTCAATAATATTTTCTTTGATTAAAGTTTTTATAGCCTTAAGTCGTGACTGTCGCTCTTTCATTTTCTGCCTTCAAATATGGTGATTTATGATGACTATTTCTATTTTATCAACAAATCAGCAAAAGCCTTCAAAGCACCTTCCATTTTGCCCGAAAGTACAGTTTTTGCCAGTTTTTTACCAAGCTGAACGCCTTCCTGGTCAAAAGAATTCACATTCCAAACAAATCCCTGGAACATAACCTTATTTTCGTAGTGGGCAAGCAAAGCACCCAGAGCTTTAGGATCAAGCTGGTCGCCATAAATTAAACTTGAAGGACGATTTCCTGCAAAAGTTTTATTTGGATCATCATCTTTTTTACCACAAGAAAAAGCCACAATCTGGGCGGTTACGTTAGCACAAAGTTTTGTCTGGCTGGTAGAATCTTCGATTACAACATCTTCACCAGTCTGATTTTGACGGAAAGCAATAAACTGCAAAGGAATAATATCAGTTCCCTGGTGCAAAAGCTGATAGAAAGAATGCTGGCCATTTGTTCCAGGCTCGCCAAAAATTACAGGACCAGTCAAATAATCAATTTTCTGACCAAAACGGTTTACAGATTTTCCGTTTGATTCCATATCCAACTGCTGGAGATGGGCTGGGAAACGTGACAAAGCCTGAGAATATGGCAAAATTGCAGTTGCAGGATAGCCCTGGGCATTTCGTTCGTAAACTCCAATCAAAGCGTCCATCATAGCAGGGTTTTTTGTAAGATCTTTGTTCAAAGCAAGTTTATCTTCTTCGGCAGCACCGTCCAGGAAAGCCTGGAAAACTTCTGGTCCAAATGCCAGAGAAAGAATTGCTCCGCCTACCCCAGAAGTTGAAGAATAACGGCCACCAATAAAGTCGTCCATATAGAAGGCCTTCATGTAATCCGGATTATGAGCCAGTGGAGAAGTTTCTGACGTAACCGCAATCATATGTTTAGAAGCGTCACAGCCAGCTTTTTTGATAAAATCTTTTACAAAAGATTCGTTTGTCAAAGTTTCAAGTGTTGTTCCAGATTTTGAAACAAGAATGAAGATTGTTTTAGAAATATCCAAAGATTTAACAACAGAAGCAGCATCGTCCGGGTCAACATTTGAAATAAAATGAGCCTGCATCTTAAAAGTATTATTCTTTTTTGCCCAATTTTCCAAAGCCAGATACATAGCACGAGGTCCCAAATCAGAACCACCTATACCAATCTGACAAACTTCTGTGTATTTTTCGCCCTTTTCGTTCAGGATTTTTCCAGAATGAACATCGTTTGCAAATTCTGCAATGCGTTTTACTTCGTTAACATAAAATTCGCGTTTATTTACGCCATCAGCAACAACATCATTGCCAAGCTGGCCGCGGGTAAGCTGATGCAAAACCATACGTTTTTCGCCAGTATTAATCACAGAACCATTCAATAAATCCTGATATTTTTCAATAAGTTGGCCCTCGTCTGCCAGGTCAGCCAAAGTTTTCAAAACCTGTTCATTAACCTGTTTTGCAGCATAATTGTAAGTAAGATTTCCGCCCATAGGAATAGAATATTTTTTAACCCGGTCCCCAGCAGAAGATGAAGAAAGTTCATCAGCAACAGAAACCATACCTTTGAGCGACAGCATTTTTTTCCAAGATGAAAGAGTGTCGGCATTTGACCAGTTAATCATATATAACCTCTATAATAATCAATTTTCCAAAATTATAGTATTTTTCCCCGATAGAGTAAATTAGAAATAAAAAAAAGGACGGTCCGGTTGGCTGCAGCCAACCGTCGCTACGTTACGAACTTCGCTATCCGCTCAAAGTCCTCGGCACGCAGCTAGCGTGCCTGCGGGCTTCTGCTTCGGCAGTTGAAACAGCCTTCGCAGGTTCTCCACATCGCTACCGCAGACACCAAATCTAAAAACTTTATCTTGGGCATCTCTAAAAATTTCAATTTTTAGAGGCTCCCTAAATTCTTTCTATTTGATAATGATTTTTCTAAGTTTAAACCTTGACAAGTTCCCTATCTGGAAATAATATTTAACTTATGGACTTAAGAACAGTATTAACAACAGACACAGTAAACCTTCACTTGAAAGGAACTACTAAGGAAGAAATCGTTGACGAAATGCTTGACGTTTTATACAAAGCAGGAAAAGTTACAGATAAAGCTGCTGCTCGTGAATGTGTATTGGATCGCGAACGCAAGATGTCAACAGGTATGAAGCATGGTATCGCTATTCCACACGGAAAAACTGATACTGTAAAAGATTTAGTTGCTTGTATCGGTATTTCTGATAACCCAGTTGATTTTGATTCTCTGGATCAAGAACCTTGCCGTATTTTTATTATGACCTTGTCGCCAGTAAACAAAACTGGTCCTCATCTTCAGTTTCTGGCAGAAGTAAGTTTACTTTTCAAGAGCCCAGAAAAACGTCAGGAAATCCTTGATACACAGGATAAGGCTGAAGTTATTCGTATTTTGACTGAATAGTTTTTGAGTTTTATAGACTTTTTGGAAAATATTCTGTATAAAACGGTGGTTCTTAAAAAAGGCCACCGTTTTTTTGTTTTTTTATTGGGGTAATTAAAATGAAATTAGATCCTGTTTTTACTGTAAAAGAAAATAAATTATATAAAATCGCTGATAATTCGCTGGTTGATCCTACAAGTTTAAAAAGAATTGAAATTCCCTGGTCAACTGTGGAAATGGAAGATGAAGTTTACAACGAAGAATTTCTGGCACTTTTGCGGGACCAGCTGAAAGACCTGGAAGCAAAAGAAATTTTTGCAATTCTAGTTCCTCTGGTTGATAAGCCTTTGGAAAGCCCGGAAGATTCTGATCGTTTTATAAACGCTTTTAATCACGCTGCCCGTCGGGTAAAAGACTGCGTCAGCGTTGCCGGCTACGAAATCCCAAAAGAACTAAAAGATGCACAGGCTTTTATGGATACAATTGCTATAAAACATGCTCAGTATGTTTACTTTTCGGAAGCCGAAAATCCTGTATCCGACTCAATCGTAAAGTACTAACCTGCAACCTTTGCGAAATACCGCAAGGTTTGCAAAGAAAAGATTTATTTTCAGTTAAAATCACAAATTTTCACATTTTTTCACTTTTTTTCTTAAAAATTCCCTTGCAACTTTACTTTTTTTGTGAGATTATCTTGGCAGAAATTGGAAAGAGTTATGAGAGTTTATAGGAGAAATGAATATGCAGAGTAAAGCAAACTCAAGTTCCTTTGCTAATGCTTGTTTTTTTGCTACTTCTTTGTGTGCTCTTTTAATTACCGCGACTCTTTTAATTTATTTTTTGCTTCCAAATACTACAGAAGAAATTGCAGAAGTTCAGGAAACTGCGCCTGTAACAATTGTTGACCTTTCTGAGGAAACTGAAGAAGAACTTTCTGCCGCTTTTCAGAATTATTTTACAGAAGTTTCTTTGAACAAGTTGACTGATGATACCGATAAGGGGCTTACCCTTTACCGCCAGGCTTTATCAAGAGCCGCTGTAGAATGGTTTTATTTTCAGATTACTGGAGACAGGAATGTAAGTCAGGCAATCATCACAGAGGCCGAAAAAAATGACATTCCACTTTCACTGGCTTTTGCACTTGCCCACACTGAAAGTAATTATAATACAAACGCAACTAACAAGAATTCAAATACAACGATTGACCGGGGATTGTTTCAGTTGAACAGTAATTCTTTTCCAGGTCTTTCGGAAGAAGATTTTTTTGATCCTTTTGTTAGTGCAAAATATGGTATGTCCCATTTGAAGTTTTGCTTGAACACTGCAGGAAATGAAGTTTCTGCTTTGGCAATGTACAATGCTGGTACAAATCGGGTTCGTTCAAACAAGACTCCCCAGTCAACATTGAATTATGTTGGCAAAATTCTGGACTACCAGAAAATGCTGGATCAACTGTTCGACGACCAGGTAGCTGCTTATTTTGAAAATCAGTTTACGCCTGGAATTACAGTTGCTATGGCAAAATAATAAAATAGCCTCCTAATTTTTGAGAGGAACCGGTTTTTTAGTTTTCCCGGTTCCTCTTTTCTTTTAACCCCCTGTAATTTCAGTTAGTGTTAAAATTTTAACAGTAATTGCAAAAATCTCAGTTTTTTTGTAAATTTTACAGAAAAACAGTCATATTTTTGGAAAAAACAAGATTACAGACTGAATAGAGGTTTTTATAATGGGTGACATAGTTTGTTTACCAGAAGCAACCAGAAGGAGAATGGTTCAGCTGCTTGAAATTTTAAAAGCATGGCCAGAAAAGAAGATTACTTCGGCCCAGATAAGTGGAATTACAGGGTGGAAATCTTCTTTGATTCGGCATGATTTTTGGTTACTTGGTACAAACTTAAATGGGGTTTCTAATGGGTATTTTACGGAAGACCTGAAAGAAGCCCTGATGAAAAGCCTGGACGACAAACTAGTTGGGCAAAACAAGAAAAACTGTTGTATTGTCGGGCTGGGACGGCTGGGAGCTGCCCTGCTGGACGAAAACTTTTTTGCCGATTCGGGATTTGAAGTAAAGGTTGGTTTTGATGCTAACTTGTACAGAATTGAGATTTTGAGGTCAACTTTTCCCCTCTACCCTGCAGACCAGATGGCCAGGGTAATAAAACAGGAAAAAATTGAATATGCCATTTTGACGGTGCAAGGCAAGGATGCCCAGTCTATGGCTGACCACCTGGTGGCCGCCGGAATAAAGGGAATTGTAAATT
Source organism: Treponemataceae bacterium (assembly GCA_963624615.1). Classification (GTDB taxonomy): domain Bacteria; phylum Spirochaetota; class Spirochaetia; order Treponematales; family Treponemataceae; genus Treponema_D. Next base: position 13,985 of record CAVFQN010000084.1, read on the forward strand.
TAAGCCGGGCGGTTATAAAAGTGCCTGAGGGGGTTGGGGTGGAAAATATTTCGATAATAAATGCACTTAACCTGGTGGGCCAGCGTTAGGTGCCGGAGCAGTGGCGAAGTTTTTTTTCAAAAAAACGAGCCAAAGACCGCAGGCGTGCTATCTGCACGCCGAGGACTTAGAGCGTTAGCGAACTGCGGAGGGACCGACCTGGGAGATTGGCTGTAAGCCAAGCTCCCAGGGAACGCCCAAAATATAAAAAATATACAAAAAAATATTTGAGGAGGCGCGTAAATGTCACGTGTTTACAATTTTAGTGCAGGTCCTTCTTGCCTGCCGGAAGATGTTTTGAAAGAATGTGCTGCAGAAATGCTGGATTATAATGGAAGTGGCCAGTCGGTTATGGAGATGAGCCATCGTTCTAAGGCTTTTGAGCCAATTATCCAGGATGCAGAAGCTATGGTTCGCAAATTGATGAAAGTGCCTGAAAATTACAAGATTTTGTTCCTACAGGGGGGCGGTTCGACTCAGTTTGCTATGGTTGCTGAAAATCTTGGTATTCATACTGGCAAGGCTGCTTACATTGAAACTGGGGTTTGGGCAAAAAAAGCTGCTAAGGAAGCTGAACATCTAGGGGTAAAAGTTGACATTATAGCCTCTTCAAAAGACAAGGGCTATTCTTATATTCCTCGCGTTGAAAAAATTGAAGGGGATTATGATTACGCTTATATCTGTTTTAACAACACAATTATGGGAACTCATTATGAATATATTCCTGATACTGGAAAAATCCCTCTGGTTGCTGATATTTCTTCTTGTGTTTTGAGTGAAGATTTGGATGTTTCTAAATTTGGTCTGCTTTTTGCCGGGGCTCAGAAAAATCTGGCTCCTGCCGGCGTTACTCTGGTAATTGTTCGTGAAGATTTGATTCCTGAGCCGGAGGATTGTCGTCCTGGAACTCCTACCATGCTTATGTACAAAACTCATGCTGAGGCTGATTCTATGTACAACACTCCTCCATGTTACATTATTTATGTTTTGGATAAGGTTTTGCACTGGATTGAGAAAAATGGCGGGGTGGAAGGCGTTCACAAGATGAATATTGAAAAAGCTGACTATCTTTATGATTATCTGGATTCTAGTGATTTCTTCCGTGCTACTGCTCAAAAAGGCAGCCGTTCTTTGATGAATGTGCCTTTCCTGACTAAGTATTCTACAGGTGCCGAAGACGAGGCCAGCAAGGCTAAGGAAAAAGAGATTAATGATAAATTTGTAAAAGAAGCGGCTGTGACTGGGCTTGTGAATTTGAAGGGTCATCGCTTGGTTGGTGGTATGAGGGCTTCGATTTACAATGCTATGTCTATGGATGGTGTGAAGGCTCTGGTAGAATTTATGAAAAAATTTGCTGAGGAAAATAAATAAGGAAGTGAAATATGTCATTTAAGATTCAGACTTTAAATAAGATTGCGGCTGTTGGGCTTAATCAGTTTGACAGAGATAATTATGATGTTGCCGGCGAAATCAATAATCCTGATGCGATTATGGTTCGTTCTGCTGATATGCACGAAATGGCTTTTTCTGACAATTTGAAGGCTGTTGCTCGAGCTGGGGCTGGTACTAACAATATTCCAATTCCTGAACTTACAGAAAAAGGGGTTGTTGTTTTTAATACTCCTGGAGCAAATGCAAACGCCGTAAAAGAACTGGTTATGCTGGCACTTTTGCTTTCCAGCCGTCCAGTTTTGGATGCAAATAAATGGGTAAAAGGTCTGGCTGGTAAGGGTGACGAAATCCCTGCCCTGGCAGAAAAAGGCAAGTCTCAGTTTGTTGGACCTGAACTCAAGGGTAAAACTCTGGGAGTTATCGGGCTGGGTGCAATTGGGGCTATGGTTGCCAACCTGGCTATTAAATTTGGAATGGAAGTTATTGGTTATGATCCATTTCTTTCGGTAAATGCAGCGTGGTCTCTTGATCACAATGTAAAACATGCTGAAACTTTAGATTTGATTTATGCAAAATCTGATTACATCTCAATCCATGTTCCTCAGACAAATGATACAAAAGGAATGATTAACGCTTCTGCCATTAAGACAATGAAAGATGGGGTTAGAATCATCAATATTGCACGTGGCGGCCTGGTTAATAATGATGATATTATTGAGGCTTTGAATAGCGGAAAAGTTTCCTGCCTGGTTACTGATTTTGCAGCCGAAGAACTGCTCAATCACCCTAAAGTTATTTGTATGCCACACCTGGGGGCTTCTACTCCGGAAGCAGAAGACAACTGTGCTGTTATGGCAGCTGAACAGTTAAAAAATTTCCTGGAAAAGGGAATCATCGTAAATTCTGTAAATTTCCCGAAAACTACTACAGACAACGAAATTCCGGCCGGTGGAACTCGTCTTTGCATTAGTCATAAAAATGTTCCAGATACAATTTCTAAATTCACAACAATTCTGGGTGAAGCAAAGTTGAATATTGCAGCTTTTATCAACCAGGCTCGTGGTGATGTAGCTTACAATATTATTGATGTTGATGGAAAGGTCGGTGACGATATTATCGCAAAACTTGCTGCCTGCGATACAGTTGCCAGTGTAAGACCGATTTACAACTAAAGATTTGCCAACTAAGGATTCGGCAGCCCGGTGGGAGCATTTCCACCGGGGCAAAAAAAACGTCATTTCGGGGCAAACTCGAAATGACGTTGAACTTGAGATTTTCTTAAAACTTTAGAGTCCCCACAAGGGTAGTTTCGTCATCATCATTCTTTTTGGAATTTTTATTTCTTGGGCTCTGCTTATCCAATTCTTCCAGATAGGCTTTTCTAGCGTCTTCCTGGCTGCTTTTTTCAGATTTTTCAGTTTTTTCTGATTCGGATTTTTTTGTGGCTCTGACCTTTGGAGATGTCAGGAAGGCGAATAAGCTTCCGCATAATCCTCCTGCAATACAAATGATAATTCCGACCAGTTGGGAAGAAGATTTTTCTATAAGTTCATAAGCGATAAAGAAAATAAAAATCATCACAAAACTCAAAGGTACTTTTTTCTTTGAAAATGACATAAATGAGTTCAAAAAAATCATCATAAAAACCAGGGGAAGACAACCTTGCAGGCTGATTGTGGAAAAACAGGCGTTCAAAACCCCGGAAAACAAAGCAGATACAATCATCATAATGCCGATTACAACTGAACCGTAGCGTTCTTCCATGGCCGGCCCCAAAAGTAAAACAAAAAGAAGATTTACCAGCAGGCTTGTCCAGGAAACTGCCCCGAAAATATAGAAAATCAGGCGAAAGTAGGAAGTGGCAGAGGAAGCAGAAAATGGCAGGCTGCCGGAAGCGGAGGTTGGCGATGAAAAAATTCCCAGGGAAAGTTTTCCTTTGAGGAAAATTGTGTCGACGGTGAATAAAATCAGAGAAAAAAGGGCGAAAAATGTGGTTACCGGAGCGTCCAGAGAGATTTTCAGGTTAAATTTGAATTTTTTTTTAGTCATATTTTCATTATCGAGTCATAAAAAAAATTTATCAAGGGCATCTCTGAAAAATCATGTATCTCTAAAAATTGCAATTCTGGGCAATTTTGGGCAATCTTAATCAACAATTTCTAGCCAACAATTTTCATTTTATATTCAATAACTGAAAATTTTGTGATATATTTAGGATATGAGTGACTTAGGAAATCAGGCAGAAAATAGAGGAAATGGTCTTGCAGAAGACACTTCGTTTGAACTTCCTCCAGAACGCAGCGTTATTTTTTACAATGATGATTTTACGACAATGGACTTTGTCGTAGATATTTTGCTTTCTGTTTTTAATAAATCTCATTCGGAAGCGGAAGATATTATGCTTTTGGTTCACGAAAAAGGTTCTACGGTGGTGGGAAAATACACATACGATATTGCCGTTTCCAGAGCAAATCTTGCAATTCAATTAGCACGCAAAAACGGATTTCCGTTAAGGGTAGAAGTTGAGTAATCAGGAAAAACCACAGGGAAATGTAAGGCAGATGAGGGTGAGCCCAAAACTCAGTAAGATTTTGGCAGAATCCCTTGTTGTGGCAAAATGTTTTCATCACGAATTTTTCACTCCAGAACATGTCCTGGCTACTGCCATGAAAGATGAATTTGTGGAAGGGCTTTTGGCAAACAGTGGAGCTGATACAAAAGAATTAAAAGCTGATGTTGATAATTATCTTTCGACAAGGATGCCTGTAATTTCTCAATATGCAAATCCAGAAATAATAAAAGCCCCGGTGGAATCGGCAGGTTTTCAGGCTATGATGAATCGAGCAGTTTTTCATTGTGTAACTGCCGAAAATGACACTCTGGATATAACTGACATTCTTTTGAGTATGCTGGACGAAAGCCGTAACTATTCTTCGTATTTTATGAGGACAAGCGGGATAAATCGTCTGAAACTTTTGGAAAATATCTCCAGGGTAAGGCCTTTTAGAAGGACTTTTGGACCAGGATTTGGACTGGGGCAAGACAGAGGCCAGTATCAGATGGGACCTGGCGAACAGGCAATTTTGCAAAATAACGCCGGGGGCTTAAAAAGATTTGCCCTTGATATGACCGAGCAGGCAAAATCCGGACTTTACGACAAAATGATTGGGCGGGAAGAAGAAATTGAAAGAACTATTCAAATTCTCTGCCGCCGCACAAAAAACAATCCTCTTTACGTTGGAGACGCTGGCGTTGGCAAAACTGCAATAGCCCAAGGCCTGGCCCAACGAATTGTTGACGGAAAAGTTCCTGATATTTTAAAAGATTACAAACTTTACGCTCTGGATATTGGACTTTTGCTGGCAGGAGCAAAATTTCGGGGTGATTTTGAAGAAAGACTTCACAACGTAATCAACGAACTGAAAGAAAAGACAAAATCCATTTTATTTATAGACGAAATCCACATGATTATGGGGGCCGGCTCAAATGGATCTTCCCAAATTGATGCGGCAAATCTGCTGAAACCTGTTTTGGCGAGTGGCGAAGTAAAATTTATTGGCTCTACGACTTTTGAAGAATATTCCAAGAATTTTGAAAAAGACCGGGCCCTGGCCCGCCGTTTCCAGAAAATTGATATTGCAGAACCTAGTCAGGAGCAGGCGGTGGAGATTTTAAGGGGTCTTTTGCCGACCTACGAAAAAACTCACAACGTAAAATATGAAAGTGGGGCGGTTGAAGAAGCAGTAAAACTTTCGGTTAGATTTATGCCGGACCGCAGGCTTCCAGACAAGGCAATTGATATTATTGATGAGGCGGGATCTTATCAGCATATTTTAAAAACAGGGGGATTTTCTGGCTGGGCTTCAAAATCCCACAACAAGGCTTTGCCGGAATCTGCCAGTTCTGCAAAGGCAAAAAGACCGGTAAAAGTGTCTCCGGAAATTATTCGTAGGGTTACTGCCAAAATTACAAAAATCCCGATTGATTTAGTAAAAGATGACGAAAAAATCCTTTTGAAAAATATTGATGAAAACTTAAAAAAGGATATTTTTGGCCAGGACAAGGCTATTCAGGCAATTTCGAAGGCGGTAAAACGTTCCCGGGCTGGTTTTAGGAATCCTGATAAACCGGAAGCAAGTTACCTTTTTGTAGGGCCGACTGGTTGCGGTAAAACTGAACTGGCAAAATCGCTTGCTAAACTTTTGGGCCAGCCACTTTTGCGTTACGATATGTCTGAATACCAGGAAAAACACACTGTGAGCCGGCTTGTTGGTTCTCCTCCCGGCTATGTTGGCTTTGAGGAAGGTGGCCAGCTGGTAAAAGACGTACGAAAAAATCCTCATAGCATAATTTTGTTTGACGAAATAGAAAAAGCGCACCAGGACATTTACAATGTTTTGCTCCAGGTTATGGATTACGGTCAGTTGACTGATAATCAGGGGCGGAAGGCGGATTTCCGTTCCTGCATCATCATCATGACAAGTAATGCCGGGGCGCGTGATTTGGAAAAAGGGGAAATTGGCTTTGGAGGTCAGTCCGATACAGACGTGGAAGCATCACTTTCTGAAGCGGTAAATAAAGAATTCCCACCGGAATTCCGCAATCGCCTGGACGCTGTAATTCCTTTTAATTATCTGGATTTTGAAGTTGCCAAAATGGTCTGCCAGAAAGAAATTGAAAAACTTGCATGCCGAATGAGCGAAAAAAAAGTGGAACTTTCTGTTACTCCAAAAGCCCTTATCGAAATCACAAATAAAGGCTATTCCAAGGAGTTTGGGGCTAGAAATATTGCCCGCACAGTTGAAAACGAAATTGCAAATCAGTTGGTGGACGAAGTTCTTTTTGGCTCGCTGGAAAATGGTGGAAAAGTTACCGCAGATTTCAAAAAAGGTAATATAATCTTTACTTATGGAAAAGAAAACTCTTAATTTCCTGAATAAAGTTTTTATTATCATCTCATTTCTTGCTATTTTGATTTTTGCCAGTATTTTTACGGTCGTTTATTTTCATTCAAAGAAAATTTCCAATCAGAATCTTTATAATCAAAATTCTTTGGATGTAAAAAGTTATCATATCATCGTTACAGGAACTTACGAAAATAAACTTTTTATGGAGCAGGTTTATCGGGGAGCAGCAAATCTTGCAGATTCTTACAACGCCCTGGTTGAACTTTACGTTCCCCAGTCAGAAGCGGAGTCTGCCCCTCTCCAGAATTTGCTTGACTATTGTTCATTTGTAAATGCAGATGGAGTTATTGCCTACATTGATAACGTCGAAAAAAAGTTAATTTTGCGGCCTAGAATCGACAACACCGAAATCCCCCTTGTAACTACAGGACAGTATTCACCAAATATTCAACAGATTTCTTTTATCGGGAACAATTATTGGGAACTGGGAAAAAGAATTGCTGATGAAACCCTCCACCTCTTGGATGACGGCGGAAATGCTTATATTATTTCGGAAGCCGTCCCTGCAAACACAAATTACAGTAATCTTTTAACCAGCCTGCAAAATTCTTTGCACAATCACGAAGGAATAAAAACTGAAATTATTGAAAAAATAGAGGAAGGTTTTGACATTCAGGGGAAATCTAATCTTTTTGTCTGCCTTACAGAAGAAGATACAATTCAAACGGCACAAACTTTAGCAGAATTTTACGCAAACAAAAAATATACGCTGATTGGTTTTGGAAATAACGAAACCTGTCAGCTTTACCTGCAAAAAGGGATTATTTATGAACTTATTTCTTTGAACCCTGAAAATATTGGCGAAAGGGCTTTAAAAGAAATGTTTGAGTACAGGAACAAGGGATATGCAAATAGTTATATTTCTGCTGATTTGAAAATCAGTAAGGCGGAAAAATGAAAATAAGTCTAAAAAAAATGTTTTCAAACAAGAGTCTCCGCCTTAGAATTATGATAAGCATAGGAATTGCCTTTATTTTTATGGCTTTAATTCTTATTATTACCATGCAGATGAATTACAATTCTATGCAGCTTTTGGGCGAATCTTACAACTCAAACTCGGAATTGAACGATTTTACACAGGAACTTGCTTTGACCCAAAAAGCCATGGAAGATTATGTAAATTATCATACTTTTGAAAGTGTTGATAACTATTATTATTCTAAAAATAAAATCGAAAATTATTATGAAGAGATGTATGACAATCCTTCTAAAAATGACTTAATTCAGAAGGAATATATTGTTCATCAGCTGGCAAAATCTTTTAGTTTTTACAGCAACAAAGCTATTTCTGCCAGGCGAGCCAACAATTTTGAAGAAACATCAACTTTTTATAAAATCACGCTGGACTGTTATAACCACCTGCAATCGCAAATTTTGGAATTGAACACTTTAAGGTTGCAGCAAAACGCAGCAACTTATCAAAAGAATCATGATAAAATTGCCTTTACCCGAAATATCAGTTTTGTATTTTTCGCGGTTTTTGCACTTTTGATTTTTTTGATTTTGTATTTGACGATTACTTCGATAATGGCTCCACTGGTTGAAATTTCTAACGTAGCCCACAAAGTTGCAAAAAGAGATTTTGATGTGCCTCTTTTTAATAAAGACACTAATGATGAAATAGGAAATATTTGCCAGGCTTTTGACCGTATGATTATAAGCATTCGGGAGTATATTGATACCATTTGGGAAAAGGCTAGAACCGAGGCGGAACTCAAGGAAAAAGAAATTGAAATGCAGGCTCTTTACACAGACGCCCAGTTGCGGGCCCTGCAAAATCAGATTAATCCTCATTTTTTGTTTAATACCCTCAATACCGGAGCCCAGCTTGCCATGATGGAAAACGCCGACAAAACCTGCTATTTTATTGAGCAGACGGCGGATTTTTTCCGTTACAATATCCAGCAAAAAAATAAAACTGCTTCGATTTCTGATGAACTGGGCTTAATTGACAATTTTGTCTACATCATGAAAGTGCGTTTTGGTAACAGACTTGTTTTTACAAAAGATATTCCAAATGTCAATTTTTCGGAGCATATTCCCCTGATGACCTTGCAGCCAATTGTCGAAAACTGCATAAAGCATGGGCTTAAAAATCCTATTGGAAAAGTTTTGCTAAAAATTACTGTTGATGATAAATTTGTAAATATCAGCGTTTCTGATAACGGCGAAGGGATGTCGGACGAAACTAAAGAGGCCCTTTTTAAAGCGGTTGATGAAAGTGTCACCAGACTTCCGTCTGAACTTGTAAATCAGAACAACAAAAACTTTTCTGGCTCTAAAGATGGCGAAAAGAGGAACGGAACTGGCTTAATCAGCGTATTTTTAAGGCTAAAACTGCAATTTCACCGTAATGATTTGTATGATATTACTAGTGGTGATGATGGAATTGGAACAAAATTTATAATCAAGGTGCCGAAAAATGTTTAATATTTTAGTTACAGATGATGAACAGATTGTAATTGACTCGCTTTCATTTATCATCAATAAAAATTTTGAAAACGTGGCAAAAGTTCACACTGCCCTATCCGGAACAGAAGCAATTGAATCCATAATGAAAAACAACATAGATATTATCTTTATGGATATAAATATGCCAGGCATTTCGGGTCTGGAAACTGCCGATTGTATAAAAAAACTCAAGCCAAATATCGTTATCATCATACTTTCTGCCTTTGACCAGTTTGAATACGCCCAGGAAGCTATGAACGTGGGGGCTTTTAAATACATCACAAAACCAGTAAATCGAAATCTGGTGATTGAAACAGTGCGCGGGGCTATGGACTTAGTCGAAAAGAACAAGGGAATTGCAAAAGCCGACGAAGCCCTCCACCAAAAACTGGATATGGTCTCTCCAATGGTCGAAAACGACTTTATTTATTCCTGCATTTTTAATAAAGATAAGGCTATGGATTTGGATTCCTACCTGGATTATTTTAATTTGGGGGAAAATCCCTGGGTTTTCTGCTGTTTTGAATTTCCGAATATAAATTCCGAAAATCAATATAAAACTTATCTGAAAATTCATGATTTACTGAACGAAGACTTTCGCTGCCTTGTTTCGTCTTTTATGATGAACAGGATTGTCGTGTATTTTCCGCTTTTTTCGCAAAATCCAGATGAAAGCGAAATGCAGGAGCAAATCAAAAAAATCTACACAAAACTTTCTTACAATATTTCTGCCGGAATTAGAACGGGAGTCAGTAAAATCACAAAAGACAGAAAACTGCTTCAATCTTCCTACAACGACGCCCTTTCCGCCCTGAACAAGGTCGGGGAAAATGGGGGAATTATTTTTTCGGGTTCGGAAATGTCTGAAAACCGCAAGGTTCAGAATAATTCTTCGGAGTTTAAAAATCAGATTATCAATAAATTGCTGCTGGCGGACATAAACAGCGTTAAAACTTTTTTGGATTTGTATATTTCAGAACTGATTTCTGCTGATTATCCTCTAGATAAAATCAAAAATTCTCTCTTTGAACTGATGGCGACTGCAAATAATTCCACAAAAACTGTAGTAAAAGATTTTTACTGTGAAAATTTTGATAACGCTTTTTCTGTTTTGTCCCAGGAAAATGATATTTCCATGTTGAAGGAATTTGTTCAGAAGATTTTGTCTGAATGTGCAGGGGCAATTCAGGGGACAAAATTACAGACTGAAAATCCTACTATCAAAAAAGTTTGCGATTATATTGATTTGCATATCGCGGAGGATATTTCGCTTGAACAAATGGCTGATTACGTTTCTGTATCTTCGTTTTATTTGAGTAAATTGTTTAAGGACGAAAAAGGCGTGACTTTTATCAATTTTATTTCTGATAAAAGACTGGAAAAAGCCCGTCAACTTTTGTCTGAAACAAATGAGTCGATAAAAGAAATTACGGCAGAAATAGGTTACAACGATCAGAATTATTTCAGCCGTATTTTTAAGAGTAAGTATGGACTTTCACCAAAAGAGTACAGGCAGATAAACTAGATTTGGTAGGTTTTGTAGATTTTGTAGATAGAGTTTTGGGGGATTTTATGAAAAAAACTGGATTTTGTGATTTTAGTGACAAGGATGCTTGTGATGATGGTGGGATTTTAACCACCAGCCAGGGAAAATTTCGCACCCGGAGGGGGATTTTCTCCACTGGCAGGATTTTTCACCCAAACAGGTGGATTTTTGTTTTCCTGCTATTTCTGATTTCCCCAACCTTTTTTTCTGCCTGCAAAAAGCAAAGCTCGCAATCTACACTCAACAAAACCGAAAAATCTCCTTCCCACAAAGTTACGGTAGGTTTTTCGATTGACACTCTGGCCATTGAACGCTGGCAACGCGACCTGGAAATTTTTGTAAACACTGTACAGGAGCTGGGGGCAAATGCCATCGTCCAGAACGCCGGAAATAATACCGAAGAACAAAAACGCCAGATTCTTTATTTGCTGGAAAAGGATGTTGATGTGCTTGTAATTCTGCCAAACAACGCCGACGCCCTTTCTGAAACAATCCAAAAAGTAAAAAGCAAGGGGATTCCAGTAGTCGCTTATGATCGCCTTATCAGAAATGCTGATATTGATTTGTACATGACCATAAACAGCGAAAAAGTTGGTGAACTGATGGGAACAGGCTTAAAAAAAATCACAAAAAACACAAACTGGTTTTGTATTTTAGGGGCCCAGGAAGATTATAATATGACTTTGATTTTGCAGGGGCTAAAAAAATCACTAAAGGGAACAAACATACAACTAAACCACATTTTTTATACTGCAGGCTGGAATTATGACCTTTCTTACCAGGAGATGGTTCGCCTCATAACTGATTCAAATATCCCAGATGCCATTATTTGCGGGAACGATGCGGTTGCTTCTAGTGTTTTACAAGCTATTGAACGATATTATCCCGACAAACACATTCCAATTTGTGGTCAGGATGCTGATATTTCTGCCTGCCAGTATATTGTCCAGGGCCTGCAGGATTTTACAATTTACAAGCCGATTACAAAATTGGCAGAACTGGCGGCAACTTATGCTGTTATGCTGGCCCAAAGAGAAAGTATTTACGATGGCGGCTACAATCTGCTCACAATAGATAACGGATTTGCCGAAATTCCTGTTTTATGGTTAGAACCGATTCTGGTAAACAAGGACAATATGGACAGGGTGATCATAGAATCGGGATTCCATAACTATACTACGGTTTACGGGGCTGAGAATAATTAAGCATCTCTAAAAATTAGCACAATTTTCACCACAAAAAAATCTAGAAAATCACCTGGAATTTTCGCAAAAAAATCAGTAAAAAATCAGAAATTAGCAATTTTCTTTAGAAAATATCAACCTTTTATTTTTTCTTACAGTCTATACTTTTAATT
>CAVFQN010000084.1:25798-34626 GCA_963624615.1 Treponemataceae bacterium
AAAATTTTAGGAGTGTTTTTCGTATGAAAAAAATTATTGCTATTTTGGTGGCAGCTGTAACTTTATCAACAGCTGTTTTTGCGGCAAAAAAAGCTACAATTGGTGTTTCAATGCCAACTAAGGATTTGCAGCGCTGGAATCAGGATGGAGCTAACATGAAGGCTCAACTTGAAAAAGCAGGCTACAAAGTAAACTTACAGTATGCAAGTAATGATATTGCTACTCAGGTTTCGCAGATTGAAAACATGATTACTGCAAAAGTAAAAATTCTTGTAGTAGCTTCTATTGATGGTTCTTCTTTAAAGAATGCCTTGGACGCAGCAAAGAAAAAGAAGATTCCAGTAATCGCTTATGACCGTCTGATTATGAATACAGACGCAGTTACTTACTATGCTACATTCGATAACTACAAAGTAGGTACAATCCAGGGCGAATACCTTGTTGAAAAATTGGGATTAAAAACAAGGACTGCAGAAAATCCAGCTTATATGGAATTGTTCACTGGAGATCCAGGTGATAACAACATCAACTTCTTCTTTGGAGGAGCAATGGATGTTCTTAAACCTTACATCGACTCTGGTGTAATTGTAGTACCTTCAAAGCAGACTTCAAAAGCTCAGTGTGCTACAGCAAACTGGTCTACAGAAAAAGCTCAGGAACGTATGGAAAACCTTATCACATCTAATGGATATGGTCCAAAAGGTAACAGACTTGACGCTGTTTACTCTTCAAACGACTCATGTGCTATGGGTATTACAAACGCTCTTGTTGCAGCAGGTTATACAGCTGATAACTTCCCAATCGTAACTGGTCAGGACTGTGATATTGGTTCTGTAAAAAATATGATTGCAGGAACACAGGCTATGTCAGTTTTCAAAGATACTCGTACGCTTGCTTCAAAAGTTGTAGAAATGGTTGACGCAATTATAAAAGGTTCAAAACCACCTATCAACGATACAACAACTTATGATAACGGAACTGGAGTTATTCCTTCTTACCTTTGTGAACCTGTATTCGGAACAAAAGACAACTATAAAACATTGTTAGTTGACTCTGGATACTACACAGAAGCTCAGTTGAAATAGAATCCATCAAAATAAGTTAAAAATCATTTAAAAAAGTGTGAAGAAGATGAGTCTGGCTGGTCAAACGACCAGACTCCTTCTTGTATATTTCGATTAGAAATTATCAGAAATTACAGTGAGGAAGTTCCAATGGCAGAAAATATATTGGAAATGAAAAACATTACTAAGGTTTTTCCTGGGGTCAAAGCCCTGGATAATGTAAACCTTACGGTTGAAAAAGGCGAAATTCACGCGATTTGTGGCGAAAATGGTGCCGGAAAATCAACTTTGATGAATATTTTGAGTGGTATTTATCCTTATGGTTCATACGACGGCGATATTATCTATGAAGGTGATGTTTGTAAGTTTCAAAAAATCAAGGACAGTGAAGAAAAAGGGATTGTAATCATTCATCAGGAATTAGCTCTCGTTCCTCTTTTATCAATTGCCGAAAATATGTTCCTTGGTAACGAACGTGGCTCAAAAGCCAGAATTAACTGGGCAGAAACATTCGATAAAGCTGATGAACTTTTGAGAATGGTTGGTCTTAAAGACTCTTCAAAAACTTTAATTAAAGATATTGGTGTTGGTAAACAGCAGCTGGTAGAAATTGCAAAGGCACTGGGTAAATCGGTTAAGCTTCTTATTTTGGACGAACCAACAGCATCTTTAAATGACACAGAAGCTAAACATCTTTTGGATTTACTTCTCGAATTCAAAAAACAGGGTATGACTTCTATCCTGATTTCACACAAATTAAACGAAGTTTCCTATGTTGCTGATAAGATCACTGTTATTCGTGACGGTGCTACAATCACAACTCTCGATAAAGTAAAAGATAATTTCACAGAAGATACTATTATTTCAGCAATGGTTGGTCGTAGTATTACAGACCGCTTTCCTAAACGAGAAAGTAAAGTTGGCGACGTTGTACTTGAAGTTAAAGACTGGTGTGTTGACCACCCGGTTTTTGATGGCATAAAAGTGTGCGATCACGTCAATTTCAATCTGAGAAAAGGCGAAGTTCTTGGTATTTCGGGACTGATGGGAGCCGGGCGAACAGAATTGGCTATGAGTATTTTTGGTCGCTCTTACGGTTCAAACATCAGTGGACATATTTATCTGAATGGCAAAGAAATCCACCTGCCAGATGTAAAAACTGCCATCGCCCATAAAATTGCCTACGTAACAGAAGACCGCAAGGGGAACGGACTTATTCTTTCGGAATCAATCAGCCAGAATACAACTTCAGCAAAACAATCCCGCATTTCAAAACACGGAATTATTAATTTTGACCTGCAGCGAAAATATTCGCAGGAAATGGCAAAAGAAATGCACACAAAATGTTCCAGTGTCGATGAAGATGTTGGCAATCTTTCGGGCGGAAATATGCAGAAAGTTTTACTGGGAAAATGGCTTTTTGCCGAGCCTGATATTTTAATTCTTGATGAACCAACACGAGGAATTGATGTCGGGGCAAAATACGAAATTTACTGCATTATCAACAAAATGGTTGCAGAAGGAAAATCTGTTATCATCATATCTTCTGAAATGCCGGAAGTTTTGGGAATGAGTGATCGCATTTACGTAATGAACGAAGGTAAATTTATTGCCGAAATGGATGGCAAAGACGCCAGCCAGGAAAAAATTATGTCTTGCATCATTAATTCGGGAAAATCTCAGGAAAATATATAGATAAATAATGGGAGAAAATGAAAATGAGCGAAAAATTAGACATTAAGAAAGTTTTGAAAAACAATACCATGGTATTTGCACTCATTGGAATCATGGTGCTTTTCCAGATTTTGATTGTAGCTACAGGACATGGCTCTTTGTTCGTACCTGCAAATATCACAAACCTTATCAATCAAAATGCCTGGGTTGTAATTCTTGCAACCGGTATGTTGCTTTGTATTTTGACCGGAGGTAACGTTGACCTTTCGGTTGGTTCAACCCTTTGTTTCGTTGGTGCAGTCGGTGGCACACTGATGGTAAATCAACACTGGAATGTTGGTCTTGTAATCCTGATTTGTATTATTACTGGTACTTTGATTGGTGCTTTGCAAGGTTCAATTATTGCCTACCTCCACGTTCCGCCTTTTATCACAACTCTTGCCGGTATGTTGATGTGGCGCGGACTTGCAAACGTTATCCTCCAGGGTATGACAGTTTCTCCAATGCCGGAATCTTTTATGAAACTTTTTGCAAGTTACCTTTTTGCCCCACCAGAGGATTCAATTTCTGTAGGAACTTTGATTGTAGCTGCGATTTGTGTTCTTATTTTTGTGATTTTATCAATAATTTCACGTGGAAACAGACGCCGCAAAGGTTACGACGTTCCGGCCCTTTTAGGCTTTGTCGCAAAACTGGTAATTTTAAGTGGCGTAATCATTGCAATTGCAATCTTCCTTGCTCTGGATAAAGGTCTGCCTGTTGTTCTTATCCTCCTTGCTGTAATTGTTGGTGTTTATTCTTATTACACTCAAAATACAGTTCCAGGTCGCTATCTTTATGCAATTGGTGGAAACGCAAAAGCTGCAAAACTTTCTGGTGTAAATACAGACAACGTTATGATGTTTGCTTATACAAATAATGGTTTTATTGCTTCTATTGCAGCTCTAGTTATCATTGCCCGCTTTAATTCGGCCTCTCCAACGATTGGAAACAGCTACGAAATGGATGCCATTGCATCTTGTTTCATCGGTGGAGCTTCGGCTTACGGTGGAACTGGTAAAGTTTCCGGAGCTGTAATTGGTGCCGTATTCATGGGTGTTTTGAATAACGGTATGTCAATTTTGGGTGTAGACTCTAACTGGCAAAAAGCTGTAAAAGGTATCGTTCTTCTTCTTGCAGTAATCATCGATGTTGTTTCTAAAAAGAAGAAAACAAGTAAAAAATAAGGATACCTCTAAAAATTATAATTTTTGGAGATACCTATAGTAACTCCTAACTAAAGTCCTTAATCAGTTTTATCCCTACCAGTAAGGCTGATAAAGTTAATTCCTCCTGTATGAATTTAGACTTTGGCAGGCACAGATTAAGACACTGTGCCTGTTTTTTGTTATAATAAGCCTGTTTATGAACAAATCTGATTTTTTTAAAGAACTATATAATTTGTATGGGCCGGTAACCAGAGCCCGCAACTGCTTTTTGTACACAAAAAAAGGGATTAGAGTAACTGACTGCTACCAGGAAAATGGTCGGGCTATTTTAGGATGGGATGGAGGCTCAGCTTTTACCCATTTAAAAAATGTCCTGAGTCGGGGGCAAACCGGCTCTTTTATCTGCGAAGATCATTCCAGGCTTGAAAAAGCCCTTTCCTGCCTGCTCAAATCCGACCGAAAACTTGCATTTTACTATTCCAAAATAGACGCCGTAAAAGCAGGACTTCAAATTGCCCCGGAAAGCACAGCTTTTTACCAGCCCTGGTCCGAAAATAATACCGACTGGCCAAATGTTACCAGCCTAGTTATTGCCCCTCCCCTCCCCTGGACAGAAAGCCTTTTTATTCTGGCAATAAAATCACAAGCCCTGGCCTCGGAAAATCAAAATCAGACTTCAGAAATTCTTTCCCCAGCTACGCCTCCTTTTGCCCTCCAGGTCGCCATCACTCGCTCCATCTACAATTTGATAGAAGCCTTGCAAACCCGCCAGGAAAAGGACTGGTTTATTTATGACCCGATTTTGACAAAATATTTTGAGAGAAAGGGACCTTATCTTTATCCCAAAATTCCCCAGGAAAAATATGATGATTTTGTAATTCATTGTCTGAAGCTTGGAATTGCCTTTAATCCGGATTACAAGGAAAAATCTATAGTGCCTTTTGGGGCCGATAAAGGAGTTTTTACAAAATTAAAAAACTCCCCTTTTGATTATTGATGGAGCCCCTTAAAATCGCAAATTTTAGAAGTTCCCATTAAATTTCCCCTGGAAAAAGTCGAAAATAAAAATATGAATTCTGAAATTTTACTTTTTATAATAAAACTCATAACCGGCGGAATTGTTGCTTTTCTGGCAATTTTGCTCATGTCCAAAACAAGGGACGGATCCTGGATGGCCATGGTCGCAGGTTTTATTCTTCAATACGCTGGCCTGGTTTTTGACCTTCTTTTGAATTTGGGAGTTGTGACAAATGGCAGTATTTTGATTTGGGGAATCCCGCTATTTTCACTTCTGACAGCACTTTTGCCCTCTCTCTGTTTTATTCTAGCCTTTATTTTGATGTTGTGCAGGAAATGAAAACTCCGGGGTGTGGATCAGCCCTCCAGGAGGGAAAAAAACTCTAAGAGGCGTTTACAAGTTCCAGGATTTTACCAGGATTTTGAAGGATAGGAAATAAAATGACAATAGTTGATAAATATTGGAATAAATTTATAAAAGATACAGGTCGTAGTCCTGATGACCGTTGTGCCGGAGATTTATGCTTTGAAGCCAATGGATTTGTTGGTGACGAAATGGTTTCTCTGGTTTTGAGTCAAAAAAAGACCGCCTTTTTTGCTCCCTGGTCAACTTACGCAATAGACCAGGAGCCTCTTCCCCTGTCTGGCGAACTTTATGTAATTTTGGACAGGGCAGGAAATCCTCGCTGCATAATCGAAACTGAATCTGTGAGCGTAGTGCCTTTTAATGAAGTAACCTGGTCAATGGCAGAGCAGGAAGGCGAGGACGAAAATTTGGCTCAGTGGCGTGAAAAAAAACAGGAATATTTGGAAGATGAAGGCCACATAGTCGGCTTTGATTTTACTCCAGATATAAAATTGGTTTTCCAGACTTTTAAAGTCATATACCGCTAACGCGGGGTTTTTAAGGAGGTGTGCTAAAAATTACATCCGTGTAATTTTTAGCACTGCTATTTTCCAAACGTTGTTTGAAAAATAGCTTATTCAGCACCTCCTGTGCTGCCGCTAACGCGGGGTTTTTAAGGAGATTTTATGGAAAAGAAAAGTAGAACTGTGGGAACAATCCTTCTTCAAATCGCTTTGGGATTACTTTTTATTGTTGGCGGAATCTGGACTCTGCAGGGCAGCCGGTCTGACGAGATTTCAGCAGCTTTTTATTCGATTTTTGATAACGACCTGGCAAAAATCTTTTGCATTGTTTTCGGAATTATCGAAATTGTAGCCGGAGTTTTTCTTCTACTAAGACTTTTTGTATTTTTGAATACAAATTTGGACTCGGTTCTTATGCTTATAATTATGATTTGCTGGATTGTCGCAATCGCTATTATTGATTTTATTGGCAGCGACGGACTTTTCAACAATTTTGACAATGGCTTTTTGGGCTGGGTCAATCGATTTGCCCGCCACCTTTTAGTTTTGGGTGCAATTCTCAAAGTAAAGGACTAAAATCTAAAGGACTAAATCACTATGAAAAAAATAACCTGCTTTTTTTTGCTGACTATTTTTGCCACTTTGTTTGTATTTGCAAACGAAAATCTTTTTTCTGTAACAGTGGGACTTTCTTCGGGCATCCCTTTTTACAGTGAAAATTTTTCTTCAACGGCTACACAAGCTGCTGCCAGCAATCCAACTACAAGTGAAAATGACCAGTCTACTAAGAACAAGACTGAAATTAAAACAGAAATCAAAACAGACAAGCGGGTTATTATAGGTTCTTTTGCCAGTTTGAATCTCAACGTTGTAAAACAGGTAACTTTTTTTACAGGTTGTGATTTTCTAGCAGATTTTAACTGGTCAGAAAATATTTACGCCCATCGCCTCCACCTGGGCTTTCCTCTAGGATTTAAAATTTATCCGGGATTAGCCGGTCTGAATTTTGGACTTGCCTACGTTTTAGGGTTCAGGGCAGATTTTACAAAGGCTTCTAGTGATTACAAGACGAAAAACATCACAGCCTGGGGAAACGGCTTTAAATTTCTAGCAGAATACAATTTTGCTCACGACGGATTTTCAAAATATCTTCCAACAATCGGCTGTTCCTGGACTTATATGCCTCGTGGAAATTACGAAAAAGACAACCTTCTGACCTTTTATTTGGCGGCAAATCTTTAAATCCCTGGTCTTCAAAAAGTCCAAACCAGAGACATTTCAGGGGAATTATTCCGCCCCTGGAACTTTTAGGTTTTTCACATCAACCATATCAATTACAGCGGCTTTTCTTTTTTCCTGTAAAAATCCCAGGGAATATAAAGGATAAGTATCAAATCCATCTCCACCACCAACATTTGAATCTGCAATTTTTACAGCTGGATGTTTCCCATACTTTTGAGCATTTGCGATTACAAATTTCATGCTTGTTGGTCTGTTGTTGGTAGCTTTACATTCAATAATCCCGACTTCCCCATCTTTTTCAAACAAAAAATCAAGTTCTGGAGAACCTGTAGGATCGTGAAAATAAAACAGTGCATCATTATTTTTAGCAAAGGCGGAGGCAACCATATTTTCCGCAATCGCCCCCTTATAGGCTCCCAAATCCCCGGAAAGTATTTTTGCAGGAAGTTCTTCGCCAAGTTGCGACACAAGCAATCCCGTATCAATATAAAAAACCTTGAACTCCGTAGAAATTTTTGCAGCCTCAAGAGGATAAACTAGCTCCCTTGTATTATAAGCTTTGATTACAAGTCCCACATCCTCAAGATACTGGAGCCCATCAGCTTTTTCTGGTGAATGACCTTTTACATCAACAAGACTGTACTGAAATTTTTTATACTCTTTAGACAACTGGGCAGGCAGAGATTTTAGACAGGCTTCCGACCTCAGTTTTAATACCTCATTTATTTTGTCATTTCCGTCAGAATCCTTATATCTTCCAAAATCATCTTTTATTGACTGCAGAATACGATTTTGAACTTCCCTCACCTGGTTCAAATCATGAGTTTCAAAGAAAGTGTTTACGGCCTCCGGCATTCCCCCAACAATCAAAAACTGTAAATAGAGATTTCGCATACTTTCATGAACGGCAGGAGCAATCATTGTTTTATCTTTAAATGATTTTTTTACATATTCAAGGACAGACTGGTCTATCCCCACATTCATAAGAAATTCGCTGAATGTTAACGGAAACATTGTGATTTGCTCTTCGTAACCTACAGGAACACCTCTGGTAAAAGGACTTCTGAATCCTTTGCCCCCAAGAAAACTTCCTGTACAAATTACGTCAAACCGCCCATCTATATCCCAATATTTGAGGGAACTTCTTGCATTTGGACAATCCTGGATTTCATCAAAAATTAAAAGCGTTTTTCCAGGCAGAAATCTGGAAGATGGTTCTAAGGCGGTTATTGAAAGAATCATCTGATTAACATTGAAATTACCATCAAAAGCTTTATGAATAGAAGTATTTGACCTTAAATCAAAATAAATGACACTGTCGTAAAATTTTTCACCGAATTCCTTTACGATGTATGTTTTTCCAATCTGCCTTAAGCCTCTGAGTATTAAAGGATGATGTTTTCTGTTTTTCCAGTCTGCAAGTTCATGCAAAATAGTTCTTTTAAGCATAAAAAACCTTCTAAAAGCAATTATACAAAATAATTGTCATTTTTCAAAGGTAAAACAGATATGTTTTTGTCATTTTTCAAAGGTAAAACAGATAGAATTTTGTCATTTTTCAAAGGTAAAACAGATAGAATTTTGTCAATTTTCAAAGGTTAAACTGGTGCAGTTTTGTTAAAATTCAAAGATAAAATTGCTGGGTTTTTGTCAAAATTCAAATGATAGCGAAGTACAAAAAAATCACCTGTTTCTTCCCTATTTTTTCATCATCAACAAGAATTTTTCAACTTCCACAGGTCTACTGTAATAG
>CAVFQN010000085.1:0-7150 GCA_963624615.1 Treponemataceae bacterium
GGGAAATCTTTCTGATTTTATTTGCACTCTTGCTGGTGGAAAACGCCTTTTGTGTCCTGTTTGTGGAAAATTCCAGCAAAATCCCGATGAAATTGTTTCTAGAAATGCCAGCAGAACTTACCGCCGTTGCCAGACTTGCGGTCTTGTTTATATGTCATTTACAATCGAAGAAGATAAAAAATATCAAAAATCCTATTTTTTTGAAGATTATAAAAAACAGTATGGAAAAACTTACGAAGAAGATTTTGAATCCATCAAAAAACAGGGCTTCCGCCGTTTAGACCACATCAAAGCGATTTGTGGAAATCTCCAGGAAAAAAATCTCCTTGATATTGGTTGTGCCTATGGGCCTTTTTTGTCTGCTGCTTTTGACTACAAAATAAATCCTTTTGGAACAGATATTTCTGATGATGCCGTTTCTTACGTCCAGAATAAATTGAAATTTCCAGCAACCGTTTCCGCATTTCCTTCAATAAATACCGAGGAAGAATTTGGAATTTCCCAATTTGATCTGGTTACCATGTGGTACGTAATCGAACATTTCAAGAATTTGGATTCGGTTCTTACAAAAGTCAGCAAAATCGTAAAAACTGGCGGAATTTTTGCCTTTTCGACTCCATCAGGCCAGGGAATTTCTGCCAAAAGTGATAAAGACCATTTTTATTCAATTAGTCCATCTGACCATTATTCTGTTTGGGAAGCGACAGGTGCAAATAAGGTTCTCGAAAAATACGGATTTAAAGTCGTAAAAATTGTTTCAACCGGTCACCATCCGGAACGTTTTCCTATTATCAAAAAAGCGAATGCCCAGCCAGGCTCCCTGAAGTGGAAATTTGTTGATAATCTGAGTAAAAGCCGAAATCTTGGTGACACAATGGAAATTTATTGCAAGAAAATTTGGAGCTAGAAAATGAATGTTTTGATTTTAGGTGCTGGCCTTATGCAAAAGCCTGCAATTTTGAGTGCAAAAGAACTGGGCTATACAGTTTGTGTAATTGATGCGGATGATAAGGCGGTGGCCATTCCTTTTGCCGATACTTTTAGAAAAATTGATTTAAAAGATAAAGACGGGATTTTGACTTACGCCCAGGAACTCAAAAATTCCCCTGCCGGGCTTGCAGCTGTTTTTACAGCCGGAACTGATTTCTCGGCAAGCGTTTCCTATGTTTGTGAAAAATTAGGATTACCGGCTCATTCATACCAGGCTGCCACAAACGCCAGCGTCAAAACTCAAATGCGCCAGTGTTTTTTGGAAAGTGGAGTGCCGTCTCCTGCTTTTATAAAAGTTGGAAAAGAGGAGTTAAACGAAAATCTCCTTGCAAAATGCCTGGAAAAAATGGATTTTCCTTTTGTTGTTAAGCCTGTTGATAATATGGGGGCCCGCGGCTGCCGTATGGTTCGGTCAGAAAAAGAATTTCTTCCGGCCCTGCAAATTGCCACCCAGGTTTCAAGAAGTGGTTTTGCAATCGTAGAAGAATACATGGACGGCCCGGAGTTTTCGATTGATGCCCTGGTTTATGATGGAACATTTACCGTAACGGGTTTTGCAATCCGCCATATACATTATCCTCCGTATTTTATAGAAGTTGGACACACCATGCCTGCTCTTTTGGACAAAAATACCCACGACCAGCTGATTTCAGCTTTTGCTCTTGGTGCAAAAGCCCTGGGACTTACCTGTGGGGCTGCCAAAGCTGATATAAAATTTACCAAAAAAGGTCCTATGATTGGTGAAATTGCGGGCAGACTTTCCGGCGGGTATATGTCTGGCTGGACTTATCCTTATGCTTCTGATTTGAACCTTACAAAAGAAGCTCTGAAAATTGCTGCTGGAAAAGAACCTGATTTGCTTATCAAAAACCGCCAGTCTGTGGATTTTTTGCCGTCAGAACTTTGCGGAAAACTTTTGGAAGAAAAGTCCGCCCCTGGTGTGAAAATTGTCGGTCCCAGTGTGCCAAACGTCGCCCTTAGTGAGCCAAATGCCACGCTTGGTGTGCCAAACGTCACTCCTGGTGTGCCAAACGCTGCCATTGGTGAGCCAAATGCCACGCCTGGTGTGCCG
Source organism: Treponemataceae bacterium (assembly GCA_963624615.1). Taxonomy (GTDB): domain Bacteria; phylum Spirochaetota; class Spirochaetia; order Treponematales; family Treponemataceae; genus Treponema_D. Next base: position 2,063 of record CAVFQN010000085.1, read on the forward strand.
AACACCCCTGGCGTGCAATCTTCCATTTCTAGCCTGAAAATACCGGCCCCTTATGCCATTTTTGAAATCCCTTGCAAACGTACCTGTGCCGAAAGAGCCTGGATGAGCATTCCCGGTACAGTTGAATATATCGAAAATATCACAGAATATACGGATAAAGCCGTTTTTGACACCTTGCCTAGAGCTACGGTGACAATCGGTGGAAAAGTCGATTTTCCTCGAAACAATGTCGAAAAATGTGGAAATATAATTGCAGTCAGCCATAACCGCGATATTGCAATTCAAGCAGCTCAGGACGCCGTTTCCAACATTTTTATCACCCTTAAGCCTAATACAAAATCAACTGATGACTACCTGGCGGGCCTTACCCAGAATGATGAAGAAGATTTTCCTCCATCAGCTTTTGGAAAACTTTCCACTGATGATTTATCAAAAATCACAGGAAAGATTCCAGCCGATCAAAAAGTCAGTGATTATATCCCGGAAATCTTAAATTCAGCCGAATATAAAGATAAAATGGACTGGAATTACAACACAATCAAAACTACCGCCCAAAAATTTGATATACTCAGAAAAAAACATCCTCCTTTGGATGCAAAAAAATTCTGGTCAGCCCTTGTAAGGGGCGGTTTACAGGCAGCGGTTTATTTTTCAGATTCAAATTTGGGCTAAAAAAGGAATTTTATGAAAAAACGACTTTTTACAATATTAATTTTTTCTATTTTATCAATTACTTTTGCATTTTCCGCAAATGATATTTCCCTTACCGAAAAAAGTAAGGCTTCAGGAATGACATTTTACTGGGATTCTCTGTCCGAATGTGGACTTATCGAAAAAAACGGTCATCAGCTTTCTTTTAGAAATGGTGAAGAAATTGTTCTTTTGGACAGTCTCAAAATGATGATTACAGATGCCCCAGAGTTAAAAAATAATCAGATTTTGGTTTCAAATAAATTTCTTTCCGATGCGGAGGAATTTTTTAATCAAAAATCAGAACTTCCTTTTAAAGTAGGGGCAATTTTGATTGACGCCGGTCATGGTGGCAAGGATCCAGGGGCGTTAAAAACTTACACAATTGACGGAAAAAGCGTAACAATCAAAGAAAAAGACATAAATCTTAAAGTTGCAAAAATGCTTTATGACCGTCTCCACACCGCCTATCCGCAAAAACAAATCATTCTTACCCGTAGCACCGATGTTTTTCTTTCTTTGAGCGAAAGAACTGATATTGCTAATAATGTAAAAGTTGCAGAGAACGAGGCTGTGCTTTTTATTTCAATTCACGTAAATTCGTCGTTAAATAAATCATCATCAGGATATGAAGTCTGGTATTTGTCTCCAGGTTACCGCCGTACAGTTTTGGATAAATCCGCTGCTGATAATGATAAAAATCTTTTTACAATTATGAATTCCATGCTGGAAGAAGAATACACGACCGAAAGTATTATGATTGCAAAGTTTATTATGGATGGATTGCAGGCTCAGATTGGCAAAGATTCCACCGCCCGAGGAATACGTGCTGAAGAATGGTTTGTCGTAAAAAATTCCAATATGCCGGCGGTTTTGATAGAACTAGGATTTGTTTCCAACCAGAAAGAAGCCTTACTTCTTAATGATGATAAATACTTGAAAAAGGCTACCTTGGGAATATATAATGGCATCGCTGCGTTCGTGACACATTTTGAGCGTTCACAAGGATTTACTTCAGTAAAATGATAAAATTTAAAGACTTTTTTTCAAAAAAAATACTCCCTATAACAATCCTTACCATTGTTTGCCTTGTTTCTTTGCTGATTTCTCTGATTTTTTTCACCCTTTCAAAGGATACGTCTAGAAGAATTTTCATTTTTCCATCAGCTGATAATGGTGAATTTATTGTTGAATATCGTAATTTGAATAAAAATCCAGTTCAAGGTTCTGTGAATTTTTATATTGACGAACTTTTGCTTGGCTCTACAGTCGAAAGAACAAAAACTTTGTTTACTCCTGGTACAAAAGTTTTATCCTGTTTTCAAAGAGACCATATTTTGTATCTCAATCTTTCTTCGGATTTAATTAATATGGGGGAGGGCGTTATTGATATAAAATCTGGCATGAACTTGCTGGAAAAAAATATAAAAAAGAATTTTCCAAAAATTCACGAAATTGAGATTTTCGTGAACGGAAAAATGGCTTTTGAAAATCAAAATTGAAAATTAAATTCGTTGACAAAATGGGCCACTTATTGGATAATTATCCCAATACAAGGCTACATCGAATTAGAATAAAAGGAGCTTCAAAAATGAAGAAGACTTTGGGGTTATTTGCAGCTGCTATGCTGCTTGTTGGTGGCGTTGCTTTCGCAGACGAAAGTATACTCATCGATTTTACACTTCTGGATGCTGACTGCGTGGCTGATGACAATGGAAATGCAACACAGAACAAGCACACTGTAATGGACTATTCAGTTAGTGCTGGTGCAACATTTACAGAAGATCAGAAGGACCTTATGAAAACATCATTGGCTCTTCCTGAATGGGAAGTTCAGTTGAACTCTTCTGCAAAAACAGTATCAAGTTTAGCTGATTCACAGGTTGTTGCTGCACCAGTAAAAGGTGAAGCAGATGTTCCATTCGCTGGAAGTAACGTAATGGGTGTTCGCATCGTATTCCCAACTTGGAACTCAAATGCAAATGCCAAAATCGTTCCTCCATTTGATATTCCTGCATACGAACCATTAGCAGAAGCTGATGATAATGGTGAACGTCAGGAACCAACAGACGAAGAAAAGGCTAGTGGTAAAACATTGTTTGAAGACGGTTACGGTGTTGTAAAAAATGTTGGAACTGTCAAATCAATCAAAGTTACTACAATGGGTATGAACTATCCACACGGACTTTATGTTCTTATGTCAGATAATGATGGAATTGAAAGACGTTATTTCATGGGTTACCTCGGATTTGATGGTTGGAAAGAACTCCGCTGGAACAATCCTCAGTACCTTTCTGAAATCCGTAACCGCGAAATTCGTGTTTATCCAATCTATCCTCGTGGACTTCCTTATGTAAAATTTGAAGGTTTCCAGATTACTCGTGATGCTTCACACATTGGTGGTGACTTTATTGGTTACTTCAAAGATGTAAGTGTTATCTATGACAAAGCTCTTCTTACAAGTGATCGTGATATTGCTGATGAAGACCTTTGGGGAATCATTGGAAAGAAAGAAGATGCACGTCAGAATGCTGAAATGCAGAAATTCGGTAACAAACAGGTTAACCGCTATCTTGAAAAGGCTAAGTTGGCTTCTGAAGATGAATTCACATCTAGCTTGAGTTCAGATTCTGAATCTAACGGACAGTCTTCATCAGAAGAATCTGCTGAAGTTACAGAGTAATTAATTTCTGATTAGAGTAAAACGCTTTGGGGCTTATAGTTCCAAAGCGTTTTTTTTACTATTTTTAGGCATCTCTGAAAAGTCATTTTCAATGCTTTTTCAGAGATGCCTGTGCATTCTAAGTCTTGGAAATAGCAAAACTTAGAAGTGCGCGTTTTCAAAGGAACCTCTAAAAATTGCAATTTTTAGAGGTTCCCTTTAATTTTATCATCACAATTATGAACACAAATGAATTAGTTTCAAAACAACAAATCCGAAATACCTATGAATCCTACAGGGATTATTTCAATGAAATAATGTCGCAGGTTGTTGATAGACTTCAAAAAAACATAAAACTTTCTGCCCAGCCGACTTACAAAAGCCGGGTAAAATCTTTTGATTCTTATTATAAAAAAGTTCTAAGACTAAAACCTAAGCAGGCAGAGTCTCAGACCGATTTAATTTATCTTACAGATATGATGGGAATCAGGATGATTTGTGCATTTTTGGAAGATATTAATATTGGCCTTGAACAAATTAAAAAACTTTTTGAAATAAAAGAAGTTGAAGTAAAAGGTGCCGAAAAGAAATTCAGTGAATTTGGTTATGAATCAATTCATGTGCTGGTAAAAATCCCTGATGAATTTAAACCAAAACTGGAAGGAAAATATGAGGGGCTCAAGGCGATATCAGATGAAATTGTCTGCGAAATCCAAATCCGCACAATTTTGCAGGATGCCTGGGCGGAAGTTGAGCACGAATTAATTTATAAAACAGAATTCAATCCTTTTGATATTCCTTTGCGCCGAAAACTCGCTTCTATAAATGCCTCTTTGACCCTGGCAGATATTACTTTCCAGGAAATCAGAGATTATCAAAATAAATTGCAAAAAGCTTTGGATATAAGACGACGTTCTTTTTACAGCCAGGCTGATAATCTGCTGAATGAAAATCCAGAACCTAGGGCTGAAGATATTAATCGGGTAACGCCATTTGTTCAGGGAACAATTGACGATATGCTTTTGAAGGCTATCGAAGCCCATAACCAGGGGCGTTTGCAGGAAGCGGTGGATATTTACACCCAGATTATTGCAGCAGTTCCAAAGGGACAGAATTCTATTAATGCGGTAATCAGAAAACACCGAGGAATGGCATATTTTGCCATGAATAAACTTGACCAGGCTTTGGACGATTTTGAACAAAGTATTCAATCAGATCCTAATGGTTTCAGATCTTATTACTACAAGGGAATTGTTTATTCTATTCAGAAAAAATATAAAGAAGCTATAGCTTGTTATACAAAATCTCTGGAAATAAATGAATTCCAGGCACATGCAAATTTCAGGCGGGCAATTGCCTATTATGAGCTTGGCGAATATGAAAAGTCCATGAATGACCTGGATGTTGCTTTGAAATTGGGATTAAAACCGGAAGAGTGTAAAGGTTTGCAGGAAAAACTGGTAAAAAAATTCGGAATGGATATGTAATTTTTTTCTAAAATTTTTAAAAATTCATATTTTTGCCCTTGACCAAACTTTTTCATTCTGATATAGTACTAAACATCAGCAAAACGCTGTATGTCTCCTTCGTCTAGTGGTTAGGACATCGGGTTTTCATCCCGACAACAGGCGTTCAATTCGCCTAGGAGATGTAGCCTTGTAAGTTTTCTTACAAGGCTTTTTTTTTGCCTGTAAGTAAAGGGTATCTCTTAGTCTTGGAAATAGCAGGACTTAGGA
>CAVFQN010000086.1:0-10410 GCA_963624615.1 Treponemataceae bacterium
TTGATAAATCCTATATTACGAAAATTGTTCACCAAGTAGAAAACTGCAAAGCTGTTATGAACGAAAACTGGATTTTTGAAAACAAAGATTTTCGTGAAATTATTTCTCAAGCAACAGAAAATGATTTTATCTATTGCGATCCTCCTTATGCAGGTCGTTATACAGATTATTATTCCGGCTGGACAGATAAAGACGAAGAAGATTTGTTTTCCCTTCTTAGTGCAACAAAAGCAAAGTTTATTTTATCTTCTTGGCATCACAACAACTTTCGCGAAAATGACAATTTGAAAAAATATGAAGAAAAATTTAATATCGTAACTCAAGAACATTTTTATTTTGCAGGAGCAAAGGAAGAAAACAGAAATGCAGTGACAGAAGCTCTTGTTTTGAATTACGATGCATCTGAAAAATCCACTCAAGAAAAAGAATACTATCAGAATTATCTTTTTCCAGAGGCGGAATTTGCATAAATACGCCCTCCCCCCAGTAGGCGTACAAAAACGCCCCGGAGACCAATTCCCCGGGCGTCCATTCCTACTTCTGCAGCAACTTAAACACGAACTCTTCTTCGTTAAAAGCTACCCCGACATCATCTTTTTCTGTCGGATACGAGCCTTTCACAAAATAAGACGCTATCAAAGCAGAATAATAGCGGGCAACTGAATCTTTTGGATTTTCGACAAGCAGGGCATTTATCATTTCAAGAGCCTTAGAATAATCCCGAGATTCAAAAACTTTGAGGGCTTCTTCCCACTTTGCGTAATATGCAATTTCACTTTCAGAAACAGCAGATTTTTCGTCAATCAGTTCATACAGACGGATTGGAGTGTTTACGTTTACAACCCTGACCCTATCCAGCGAACGAACCAGGAAGCGGTCTCCCAGAAGATTGCGGGTTGCTTCGCTAATCATAATGCCGGCAGTGTGATACTGCTTGTTTACGCCTTCCAGACGACTGGCAAGGTTTACGTTATTTCCCATCATAGTGTAGTTCTTTTTATTTTCAGAACCCATGTAACCTGCAATCATTTCGCCAGAATTCAAACCAATTCTCGTGAACAAGGTTTTCTGATTTTCAACCATGATTTTGAATGCTTCATACAAATCACCATCCATATCATCCGATTTTTGACCAGCCGCAATCTGGATAATTTCTTTGTTCATTTCGAGTTCGGCTTTTTTCATTTTGATGGCAGCAGCACAAGCCCTCTGAGCATGGTCTTCCATTTTTACAGGAGCCCCCACCAGGGCAATAATTGCATCTCCTTCGTATTTATCAACCGTACCGCGTTCCGACATGATAATATCAGACATTTTTGTAAGGTAATAATTGAGGAGGGCAACAAGCTGACTGGCAGACAAAAGTTCACTGAACGAAGAAAATTTCTGAATATCGGTGAACATGGCTGTCATTTCAAAACGCTGGCCGCCAAGTTTGAATGAAGATGGATTTGCAACAATTTCATCAACAACTTCCGAAGAAAGACACTGGCTGAAAGCATTTGTGATAAAGCGTTTATCGTGAGAAGCCGCCATAAAGCCAAAAACCGTAGTCACAATGAAAGAAGTTAAAAGTGACATAAGAGGAATAAAAAGTCCGATGTAAGTTCTTGTAGCAACAAAAATCAAAAGGAAGATAACAATAACGGCAGCCAAAGCGGTAATTCCGATGATAATTTGTTTACCGGTGCTTTTAATTTTGTGGGTAGCAATTCCGTAAGCCAGACAGATGATGAGAGCCAGCAAAATCGAAATCCAGACAGGAGAATCGTCAACAAAATCCTGGGAATAAAGCATATTTGCGATGGTGTAGTGAATTCCAGGATTAGGATAATGTTCCTCGTACTGGGTCAAACCGTAATCCGAAGTACTGGTTGCACAAGTTCCCACAATACACATGGCATTTTTGACAATATCAGAAACTTTCTGACGAGAATCTTTAAAACTTGCAAAATCGCCACGACAGGTTTCAAAACTTTCAGAAATAAAAGCCTGAGACTCCTCATCCCCATCATAATAAGAAAGGAGGATTTCTTCGTAACCGCCATTCAAAAAATCATCATAAGCAGCCATAAAAGCAGTCCTGAATTCCAGGAACATATCAAAATCGACATCTTCATCCTGATTATTCAAAGCGTCCTGAACATATGCAGCATTGTTGTAAGCTTCGTAAGGATCATTTTCGCCATCATAAACGTCAAAAAATCCGTTTTCATAGAGAAAATCCAGCTGAGTTTTCAGATTTTTTTCCAAAAGTGACAGGCGGTAAATATTCCACAAAGAAATATGATTATAATCAACATATTCAGTTTTAGGATATTTGATGATGACGGCCCCATCCTGGCCACGTGGTATTTTTACGTCACGCACCTGGCCGTCGTCCATTTTACAATCCTTAAGGGTGATATAGCGGTTGGTCAAAACAATTTGAGGATTGCCAAAATGCTGCAAAATCGGAACCAAAACCAACTGCCCGTAATATTTGCCCTTGTATTTTTTGATTAAATCGACGCGGCGGGTGTAACCGTCCTTGTCTGGATCAGCATTTACGAAGCCGGCTTTTTTTGACTGAATCATAAAATCGTGGAGGGCTGGCAAAAGTCCTGCGTGCTCTTTTGTGAGAGTGTCTTTGGAAGCGTCAATATTTTCCAGAGCAATGTATTTTGACAGATATTCAGACTGTTCATCAGAAATTTCAGAAGCGTCGTCAAAAGTGAGGGTCAAATATGAATTGTCAAAATATTTTAAAGCCCGGGCAAGTTTATCGTCCTGAGATTCAATTACGTATGAAATGTTTGTTTCCAGGGTATTTTTTACACTTTCGGTGGTAGTCAAAAGGTCCAGGGCGGCAGATTCAGCATCATCAGCAGAAACTTTTGTCTCGGCAAAATTGCCCATCACAGAAATAACTTTGTCATCAATTGCCTGAAATCCGGCTTCAACGTATTCAGGCAGGGTTTCGGTAACGTATGATTCGTCGACCTTGGACTCACTTTTGTCGATAAAACTCAAATCGAATACTACAGACTCTGTTCCCAATTCCTTGAGAGTTATAAGAGCCTGGGCGTAAACGTCTCTGGAAAATGGCCAGGTGCCAATTTCGTTTACAGAATCGTCATCAACATTGAGCATGACGACGCGGGAATCTTCGCTGGTGGAAGGCAAAACCCGCTGGAACCAGTCTGCAATTTTTCGATCTACAGAAGAAAAGATGAGCAGGGAGCAGAGAGCCGTAGCCAGAACTGGAATTATGATATAAAGATATTTTTTGAACATTTTTTAGTCCTTTTATGATTTTCTTAAACTTTTTTAAAACACAAAAAACCTGCAGAATTTAGATTCTGCAGGTTTTTAATCAGAGGAAATTAATTAAAATTCCCATTCTACATCGGCTTTGGCTTCTGATGCACGAGAAGAAGCGGTTGACGCTCCTTTTGATGTTTTTGTTGAAGCTGCAGCAATGTCGCTTTTTGTCAGTTTTGAACCAACTTTTACACCAGTTTTTGCTGTGCCAGAAATAAGGTCTGCAATTTTACCTTTTTTCATAGGCTTGATAGAAAAACTGTCATCGTCAAGGGAAAGCTTGAGAGTAGAGTTCAAACCAACATTTACGTTTGCACTTTCTTCCAAAGTCATTCCAACTTTTACGTCGGCCCATTGTCCATTTGCAACTTCGTAAGTAACTTTGCCAGTTACCGATGCAACCTTGTAGCCGGCTTTCTTTTCTGCAAATGCTGTAAAACCAAGAGCCAGCAAGACTGTCAAAAATACAAGAACTTTTTTCATTTCGTTTCTCCGAAAAAAATTTAGTTTTTTTTATTACTCATCCCAATCAACATCTTCTTTGGCTTCTGACGCACGAGAAGAAGCGGTTGCAGTTCCTTTTGAATTACCAGAAACTTCTCCAGCAACAGATGATGATTTAAGACCCTTTTTACCCCCAACCTTTGCTGTTCCAGAAGCAGAAGCAACCAGATTATCAACAGTACCCTTCTGCATTGCCTTGATTGTAATATCGTCATCATCAAGAGTAAGAACAAGGCTTGAATTCAAACTGGTGTTCAATACTGTTGAAGCAGAAAGTTCCTGTCCTACTGATACTGATTTCCAGTTACCAGGAGTAGCTTCGTAAGTAACCTTTCCTTTAACCTGCTTAACTTTGTAAGAATTGCCAGCAGCAAAGATTGAAACTGACATTACCAGGCTAAGTGCCAAAACAAAAAATGATTTTTTGTTCATATAAAACCTCCTTTCAAGGGGATTTTACCCCCTCTCCATTTCTCCAGTGTAGGTAAATTTCCCTACACATTATCTCATATCATATTCTTTGCCCGCCTTTTTTGTCAATAAGCCTTTTTGTGGTAAGGATTACAGCAGTTACAAGACCTGCAAGACCAAGTAAGACAAAGGCAAAAATTACTTTTGTATAATCACTAGATTCAGTGATATTTTCATCACCAGAAACAACTTCGCTGGTAAAGTGGTCAGAAGTTCCAGCACTTGCAGAAGCAAGATTTTCTTCTATAGGGTTTTCAGGATTTTCCATATCTATAGGAGAAGCTTCCAGAACTTTTCCGCCCTCAGAAATCAAGCTACCGGCAAGGTCGCTCACCTGGCCAGCCGAATTTCTAGCCACAAGACTTTGACCTTTTAGGGCTACTTTATTATCTGCAATTTTTACAGATTGTGAAGTATTATTTGCTCCATTTTTGTCAAAAGAACCAAAGTTCTCTGCTATATCTTCACTTATTTTTTCTGATGATGAGTTTACGACGGCCTTTTCCGAGCTCTGATCTGAAAGGAATACAGAGCGGGTCTTTTGTTTTGGTGTAAAGAAGTTCTTTACTGGTGTAGTGATTGTAGAAAGACCTGATGAAATGCGACCTAAGAGGCTGCGGGTACCGTCGTCGCTGGTGGTATCGTCGTCAGATGTGGCGACTGTTGGTTTAATGTCAGAGCCGTTGTAGTCGGTGATGCTGGTGACGGTTGGGGCTGTGTTCAAATCAGAACAGCCTACTGACAACTCAATTTTTCCCCCTGCATGTAAATAATAGATAGGATTACTATTTGAATCCTTGAAAGTCAAAGTTCCCGTCCCATTTTCATGCGAATAAGAACAGTTGTTATTCACATCCAAAGAGTATGAAGATGTAGAATTGTCCGTATAAACAGTAACGCTATAAATTTGCGTTGTATTTGTCAAACCGATACTCTTTATTGCCCCAGTTTCAGAAAGTCCTGAAATTGTAATAGTTCCATTATTATTACTTACTGCATACTTTACACTCGATGACGGCGTTGTCTTAATCCACCAGTTTTCATTAGGGGCACTTGGATCACCAATGTTGTATACCGCTACGTTTCCTACCCGGTCTTTGAGCCAGATAAAGTAGAAAGAATATGCCTCTGTTATAGCATCACTTTCAGTTAGGCTTACTGTTATTTGCTTATTAGTATCACAGGTAACTGTTTTCCAATCAGTAATTTCACTAGCTGTTTTTGCAGTTTTTCCTCCTACTATCGCATAAGCAGCAATGTCAGAATCCGCTAGTGTAATTATGAAAGTTGGAAACGTTGTATAAGCATTTGTGACATAAGTAGACTGACTTGTATAGCCATAAACATTTTGGATGGTAGTATCAGTAGAAAGGGAGAATGCATTTGAATTGATACCTTTTATACTTGTTTCAGTAGAACCATCATATTTGAATTGTGTAACATCAGTAGAAGAAGCACTTGTATAGGCAGGACTGTCAAAAGTTGCACTCGGTGCCGGCAAAGTTGCGTCACGACAGAGGGTGAGATACTTTGTAGTTACGTTATCAACATTATCTGTTACCTTAATCGTATAGGTAGCTGCAACTTCATCAGTTGAGGTCAATGTGTAAACGCCATTATTATCTGCTGTAAGAGCATTGCTTGAACTGTCTAAAATTTCTACAGACCTAATGCCAGAAGCTACATTATCACCAGTTCCTTTATCACCATTATCAGCAACTTTTATACCAAAGCCACTTGCATACGCAGTTGCCTGGTAATAGTAGATAGATGGGGAAGCACTATCATCTGACAGAGTTACAGAAGTTGATGTATCTGTAGGTGCAGGAGAAACATTTTCAATTGAAGTAAATGTAACTACAGGAGCATTTGGCTCAGTTGCATCCTGTTCAAAAGTAAGTTGGATTGCAGTTCCACTTGTATTACCTATGTTATCCACTGCGTAGAAGTTATAAATAACTCCACTATCACTATCATCTGGTGTGATAGTGAATGTACCATTATCGGATGTAACTTGTGAAGTAGTATCATCGCCTTTTGTATAATAGTATCCATTCTTGTTTGGAACGCCAGAATCACTATCCTTTGCAGTAAGACTTACAGTGATTGCAGGAATTGTGTTATTGTTTTTATTCCAGTAAACAATTCCTTTGGTACTATCAAAATGAACATTCTCACTTGAGTCATCTACAGAGGCAAGGGAAATAGAAGGACCCTTTTCATCCAGCCAAAATGTTATTCCATTATTAAAATAACCAATATTTCCCAGTTTGTCATACGCGCGAGGATTGTAAAGAGGTCCTGTTTTTAAGGTTTCTAGCGTAATTTCTCCTGAATCACTATTAGATGAGTCTATAGTATCGGCAGTTGTTACAGCGTAATGGTCAAGCCCAGACTCAGCATCTTCAGCACCAGACAAAGTCAGTGTGACTGATTGAGTTACTGACTTGACATAAATGTAATTACCATTTTGATAAATATTTTCACCAGAAGCTTTAACTGTAGCATTAGAAACATCTGGGGCGGAGGTATCTTTTGCAAAATCTTTAATATCTGCACTATCCTCACTTACAACTACAGTTTTTGCAGAAAAGCTTTCTTCGGTGTTCACAACTACAGATAAGCCACCTGTAAATGATATTTTTTTCAAGCTAAGGCTAAGACTACATTTGTTCTCACTTATCTCAAGGCCATTACTTGTAGTATAAGTAACTTCTTTAGCAGAATTATCTTCTGTATAAGAAAGAGTTAGAGATGTAGGTGTAGCATTACTGTTTTCTTTCACATTAACGGTAAGAGTACTGTTATTACAGTAATAGCCTTTAGTTCCATTATTTACTGTGTTGATAGTTGCAGACTCAATAACAGGAGTGTAACTAGCATCATACCGATAAACAACTGTAACTGGATTTGAAACATTGCCGGCGTAGTCTACTGCGTAGTAATAGCGGGTATAAGACTTATCGACGCTCAGAATAATATCCCCCGCACCATCTTTTGTTGAACAAGTGTGGGTAAAAGATGTTTTTAATCTGCTATCAGTAGGAGAAGTTACAGTTGGAGCAGTTGTATTACTTTCTTGTTCAATCCAGCCAAGGACAGCCCCAGAGTTCTTATTGTCGGTATTCGAAATTGCATCTATTGCGGTTGGTGTAAATGTTACAGAAGCGGTTTTTGTGTTTATTATGTTGAAGTAGTAAGTACCTGTACTATTTTGATCTTGGTCTAGAGAAACACAACCCGTCATTTCTCCATTCGATGAATTATATGCAACTGCTGTACCAGAAGAATATACTGGTGCTACGGTATCACGAGTGAAAGTACCGAGAAGAGAATATTCTGAACTATTATCCAGGTAATCTTTTAGTGAAATTTCTATTTGGACTGATTTTATTTGTTCAGTGAATGGAATAGTATCTGAATAATCACCTTTCGTAAAAGAAGTATTCTGAAAAAGTGTATATTGATATAATCCAGAACCACTTTGTATCGTTGTATCATCTCCGGTATCACTACTACCATCTAAGGAAATTTTCATTTCATTAAAATACTTCACACTATCTTTTACGCCTATAAAGCCTTTTGTTGCCTCAACTTTAGCTTGAACAGTTGGAGCGGTGGTGTCTTTGTACATATTAAAGTAGAAGTAATTTGCATTGCCAACATTATCAAAAAGAGCATAGCAGTAGGTTCCAGATGTAAAACTTGAAATAGTTTGTTTATTATTGTCGGTAGAATCCAATGTTGTTACAGCTATAGAATTTTGAGAGCCAAACGTAGCAGAGGTATCCCCCAAAATAGATTTCCATGCGGAAGCTGTACTGTCCCAAAGGTAAAGTGCCTGTCCGTATGTATCGGAATCAAGATTTGTACCTGATGAAGATTCTACTGGATAAAGAATAAAACTATCCGTATTTATATAGTAAGTAGGTATAGTTCCGATGTTAGTTAGGTCTGTACAAGCATTTGTGTTTTCTATTTCTTCATTAAGAGTAGTTGCTTTTTCTGTTGCACCAGCTTTATAGAGATATTTATCAGTTGCTCCACTTTCCATTACAGGGTTAAACGTTGGAGCCGTAGAGTCTATTCTACCGGTAAGGCTGACTGTTGTGACATTTCCTACGTTATCGTAGATGTAAATATTCCCAACGGTCGCAGCTGTATTTTCCAAATTCTTATAAACATCATAAGGAATAGTTAGACTGCCAGCAGAAGCGCTAGCAATATTTTTACCTCCACTAGTACCACTTCCAAATTCAAAACCGCAAATGCCGGTTTCTGTATCACTAGATGCCGGGGAAATTGTTAAGGCATCTGTTTTCGAGCTGGAAATAATTAACTCGTCAGTAGAAGTAGTATGATTCAAATCATACTTAGCTTCAATACTTTGTGATGAAATGTCTCCTACTGTTGGGGCAGTTTTATCTACAAGCCAATTAAAGTTCCCCATCTTGAATGTAGACACGTTACCAACCCAGTCGGCTACCTGGAGGTAGATGGATTTACCTGTGCTATTATCGCTTAGTTCGTCTAGCTGGTTAACAAGGACTTGTCTGGCAACATCAGTTCCTGTGTAGCTATCTGAAATCTCAGTACTAGGGGAAGTTGTTTTTGTATCAAAATGCCAGTTTCCTTCTGTTAGACATGTCATTACACCTGTAGTATCCGAAGAAAGAGTAGAAATTGCACTTGGCTCTCCTATCAAATAACGGTACCCACGGATACCAGTTTTATCTTCTACATTGATATTAAAGCATGGCCAGTACTGTTCACCATTGTCCCCATTATAAGTAAAAGAACCATTTCCAGTCAGTTTCGTTGAATCATACCCAGCCCTTTCTGTACTAGTCGACCAAACATAGCCAATGCTATTTTCAGTATCTCCGTAGGCTCTGTAGCCGTTGTTAGAAGGTACCAGGTATTGAATTTCGTCAATTGTAATATTATCAGGGGCTTTTGAATTACCACCAGCCACCGGAATAGTTACCTCAGGAGGGGTTGCATCGTATCTCCAGACGTTGTACTTATCCTCCAGGTCGTTTACTACAGAATTAATATCGTAGTTTCCTACACGGTCTTCTACTAAGTACCAGAGGTAGTAGTAGCCTTCATATTTTGGATAGTCGAATACGAAGCGTATATCAGTATTACCCTTATAATATACCCAAGGTGTAGCACCAGAGGTGACAGAGGTGGCAGAAATCGTGCCATCTGTTCCTGTATTTTCTGTTGCCCTTGTAACTGCGTCGTACGTTGGAGTTGAAGAATCTGTTGTCCAGAAAAGTTTTGCCCGGCCAGAGTAGTTAGTTGTATCAGTAGTTACACCGCAGTCTGTTGTTTCAAAAGAAACACTGCTTTCACTTTCTACACTAAGGCAGACTTTGTATATACCGTTGTGGAAAGTTACGTATTTGCCATCTACCACACCATGAATCATTTTTCCGATTGCCTTTACAGGGCCTTTTTCACTATCAGCAGCAGTTGTGTACGTACTTGTCTGATTACCCAGGTTATAAGTTGCTCCACCCCAAGTAGTAGTTCCGCTATTTGCTTCAACGCCTGGATTCAAAAGGACTTTTCTCGGATTTGTATTTGTTGAGCTACCCAGTGAACCATCCGCATCAAAGATTATTGCATCGCCTGCTTCTTCAAGTGCCGGTGTTGTGATAAGGAGTGATGTCTGATTTTCACAACCATCTTTTAACAAAAGGCTAAGAGGTGGAAGCATACCGCTGTTTGGAAGATCAATTTCAATATCGCCATTAGCATTTACTCGGCTGGTAATCGTACCATCTGAGTAATCGTCTGAAGATTTTTTGTAATCGTGCCAATTTGATGCTGAACCAGTTTGACCAGGATAGTATGGGACAAAGCTGGCTGTACTAGTCGAAGAATCCTTATAGGTCTCATACTGGTAGGCAATAGAATACTGGGTCAAGGCGGTTGCAGTCTTTGTTATTGCAAGTTCGGAAGAACCTTTTGTTTTTGTTGTAACAGAGTCATCATTGAGTAATTTGTCAGAAGTTGTTGTTCCAGACGCAATTTTAACTACAATTTTGTATTTATCAGCGTTTTCAGTGGTAGTATCAGCAAAACCTTTTCTAAGGTATTTGTAAGCATAATATGTAATCT
>CAVFQN010000087.1:0-7352 GCA_963624615.1 Treponemataceae bacterium
GAATATGATGGCAGAAATACTTATGAATTAAAAATGCTGGAAAGTAATGAAGATAATACAATCTCAAATCCTAGAATTGTAAAAACTTTCCGCGGCCCTAGAGTTTCTGCCGCAATTTGTGCCGGGGTAAAAAATTACGGTGACCTTTATTTGGGAAGCAAGACTGGGGCAATTTATAAAACTGATGTTGATCCTACGACCACAACAGAAAATTTATCGGAATTGACCGAAAATACATATTCAAAGATTTATGGTATGGCTCCTTCCGATTCGGATTTTTACTTTTTGACGTCTAATGCAATTTACAAATCATCATACGATACTGGAATTGTCGATAAACTTGCGGAAACTTCCGGCCAGAGCGAAATCATCACATACAAGGATAATAATGTAATTTTGTGGACAAAATCTTCACGAAATCCTGTGATTAGAATGGATCTTGATAAAAAAACTTCAGAAGAATTGTTTACTCCAAAAAGCAATATTCAGACTTTGAAAATTTGTTCCATTGGTGATGATGATTACATTCTGGAAATTGAAAGTAATGCCATCGTAAATCTTTACAATATGCAGACAAAGAATTTTAAGGAAATTTATTCGGGGACTGGTATTCAGGACGCAATTCTTACGGATGACGGTAAAATTTATCTTGCAAAATCTGCGGCTACTAATCCTCAGGTTCCCCTGCTTTGCGTAAATCCTGAAACTTTTGAAACTGTCCCTATAAATATTAAAGGAAATGTTGCCTACGCTTTGAGTACAAATGGCAGTATTATTTATGGAATTAATTTGATTTCTGATGATAGTGGCAGAAATACTTATGTTTTTTCTTACAACACAGAAACAAGGCAGATGACAAATATTTTGAAATTTGCCAATGAAGATGCAGAAGCCTTTACTTATTTGAATGGAAATAATCTTTTTACAAATATTGGTAAAAACAAGGTTTACTGTTACAACTTGTCTAGTAAAAAACGTTTTGCTTATAATCGGTCTGCTTCTATTCCGCAAAGTATTTGCCAGAATGGAAAGCGGGTTGTAATTTTAAACAATAACGGAAGTATTTCCTGGTGCTCAAGTACGGATTCTAAGATTCTGGCTGACTGGTACTTTACAAATGATGAACAGTGGTATGAGTTTTAAAAGATGATGTAATGGGAGCCTCTAAAAATTGCAATTTTTAGAGGCAACTTTGAAAACGCACACTTCTAAGTCTTGCTATTTCCAAGACTTAGAATGTGCAGGTTTATCTTATTTCCAGTCGGCGGTGTTTATTCCACAACCTCTCATCAAAGCATCAGAATAAACCAAAAGGTAACCATCAACTGAGCGGTCCCAAGAAAAATCTTTTTGCATACCTTTTTTCTGCATTTTTAAGATATGGTCTTTTTTGTTGTAATAAGCATACAAAGCCCAGCCTACGGTGTTATAAATGGCAGATGGTGTGAGTTCATCAAAAAGGAAGCCTGTTCCGTCTCCTGTAGCTTCGTTGTATTGTTCAACGGTATCTGCAAGACCGCCAGTTCTGCGGACAATTGGCAGGGTTCCGTAGAGCATAGAATACATCTGGTTCAAACCGCATGGTTCATAGCGGGAAGGCATGAGGAAAAAGTCAGAACCAGCTTCAATCAGATGGCTGAGGCTTTCATCATAACCGATATAGGCCCGAAGATTTGGAAGCTTTGACTGGAGATTATTGATTTCATCTTCACACCACTTTTCCCCACTTCCCAAAACTGCAAACTGCAAATCCATATTGGAACACATAGAATAAATGCTTCCGTAACTAGGGGCAAAAACTTCTGCAATACCTTTCTGGTCAGCCAGGCGGGTAACAATTCCAATTACTGGAACATTTGGATTTACACTCAGCCCCATTCTCTTTTGAAGTTCGGCTTTGCATTTTGCTTTGCCTGCCAGGTTTTTAGAATCAAAATTGGCAGGAATAAGTTTATCTTTGGAAGGATTCCAGGTATCCAGATCGCAGCCATTTAAAACCCCGCGAACACAATCAGAACGAACGCGAAGAAGTCCGTCTAATCCGAATCCACCTTCCACGCTCTGCATTTCGCCAGCATAAGTTGGAGAAACGGTTGTAATCATATCTGCACAGGAAATGCCTGCCTGCAAAAGATTTATGGCTCCATGATGTTCAAGGCCGGCTCCGTAATAAAGTCCCCAGTCAAGTCCCAGAGCCGGGAAAGAATCTTTGCCATAAACGCCCTGGTAGCCCAAATTATGAATTGTAAAAACAGATGCAGTGTGGGCAAAATATCCGTTACGGCAAAGGCATTTTAAAAGAACTGGAACTAAAGCACAGAACCAGTCGTGGGCGTGCATAATATCTGGATACCAGCCAAGCATTCGGCAGAGCTGGAAGGCACCGTGGCAGAGCAAGGCCGAACGATAAGGATTATCGTGGAAATCTGGTTCGCCTTTTGTACCATAAATGCCGTCGCGTCCAAAAGCCTGCTCGTGGTCAATAAAATAAACTGGAATATCAGTTTTTGGAAGCGGAGCCTGGTAGAATTTTACCCAAGTTTCAATCTGACCGGCAGCAACAGCAACAGGGGCTTCGATTGCCTGCAATTTTGAACGGTCAATTTTGTAATAACGGGGCATAACGATTCTGACATCGTGCCCTTGTTTTCTAAGGTTGATTGCAAGGGCAGAAACTGCATCAGCAAGTCCGCCAGTTTTTGCAAATGGAACTGTTTCCGAAGTAACCATCAAAATCTTCATTTATTTTTCCTCCACTGCCTTTTTGAAAGCTTCTTTACTATTCAGAATAGTTTGTTCACTACAGCAATATGCAATTCTAAACCAGCCTTTTCCGGCAAAACCACTACCAGGTGCACAAAGAATATTGTATTTTTTCAGATGATTTGTAAAAGCCATATCATCATCATTCCAACCATCAGGAACTTTTACCCATAAATAAAAAGCCCCGTCAGGGGAAGCATATTTTAGACCGGCGTAATCCATAACTTCCATAATCTCATTACGGCGTTTTTCGTAAGTTGAAAAATCACAAGGGGCATCCCAAGATTTTGCAATAACTTTCTGGAAAAAGGCAGGAGCGTTTACATAGCCCAAAACTCTGGTAGCAAAAATTGCCGCTGCAATAAAATCCTTTACTTCCGGATTTTTAGGATTGGCACAAATATAGCCCATTCGCTCCCCTGGCAGGCTGAGATTTTTGGCAAAACTTGTTACAACAACCGAGTAGTCATATTTCGGGAAAACCGGGGCAACTTTTTTTCCACCGTAAGTGATAGCCCTGTAAGGTTCATCCAGAATAATATAAGGATAACGTCCAGTTTTTTTGCCATGTTCATTCAAAACTGCCACAAGCTGGTCAATTTCAGAATCAGAATAAATGCGACCGGTAGGATTATTTGGAGAATTCAAGAGGACTGCGGCTGTTTTTTCATTTAATGCTGATTTTATAGCGTCCGAGTCAAGTCCAAAATCATCTTTTGTCTTAACTCCAACAATTTCGCCATTGTGATTGTGAACATAGTGACCATATTCCGTAAAATAAGGACAAGGAACTATCACTTGGTCACCCGGGTTCAAAAGGGCTTTGAGAGTTGCGTTGATAGCACCTGCCGCCCCCACTGCCATAACAACGTTGGAAAAATCAATTTCCATCCCCTGCTCCAGGCCTGTTTTTTTTGCCATGGCAGAGCGGGTTTCCAGATAGCCGGGATTTGGCATATAACCGTGACGCAAATGGCTGGTATCGGCGGCAACTTCTTTTACTGCGTCGACAACTTTTTGCGGTGGGTCAAGGTCGGGATTTCCAATACTAAAATCATAAACTTTATCTGCTCCGTATTTTTGCTTTAACAGAGCACCTTCTTCAAACATCTTGCGGATAACTCCGTTCGATGGACTTTCTACAATGCTTTTTACCTTCTGTGAAATCATAGATTTGAATTATATCACACAATTGAAAACTATGCCTATTTTGATTATAATTTCCCCTATGAAAAAGATTTCGATTTTTCTAATGATTTGTTTGCTGCCATCTCTTTTTTTTGCAGAAACTTTTAATAAAAAATTGACTGATGAAGAGCGGGAATATTTATCGACCGGCAAGGTTTTAATCAAAAATATCAATTACGAAAAAAATGTCTGCCTTGAAAGAGGTCTTTCGCCCCTCGCCGACCAACTTTTGGACACCATTGACAAGTTAAATCCTAAATATCTGGCAGAAGTTATCCAGGTTCGCCCTTATGACGGCAATGAAAATTTTGATGACCTGCTTCATGACATTTTGTACAACGTTCAGGATTATGCCGGTATTCCTTATTATTCAAAAAGAGCGGAAGCCTGGTATGATTTGTATGAATGGGCAAAAATTGTTGATGAGCAGGTGGAAGATGGAAAAACTACAATGCAGGCTCAAATGATGATGGAGCCTTTTGACATTGTTGAAGAAACGATCACTATTGACCAGTCTGATGATATGATTTTGTACGTTGCCCAGAACGAAAATAAATTGCGGTATTTGGATAAGTTTGATTGTATCTGGCCCCAGAAAATGAAAATTTGTATTTTGCTTTTTAGGGACGGAGATAATTGGATTTTTTATGGGATTGGCGGAGTAAATGCTCCTAGAATTCCATTTTTTACAGAACGAATTCAGACATCTTTTATCAATCGTATAAAGACTTTCTGTTCGTTTATTTTTGAAAAGTTTAATTAAGATTTTTTAATCATGATTTTGGAGGATAAAAATAAAATGATTTGGTTAATTGGTTGTAAAGGAATGCTTGGAAGTGAAATTGCCCGCCAACTTACAGAAAATAAAATGCCTTGGATTGGAACAGACCGCGAAGTTGATATTACGGATATTGACGCTTTGAATGCTTTTGCTGATTCAATCGAAACAAATTCTTATTTTCCATCTGATATTAGACGCAGCGACAGGAAGATTCAGTGGATTATCAACTGTTCTGCATACACAAATGTTGATAAAGCGGAAGAAGATGTAGAACTTGCAGGAAAACTGAATGCTGATGGACCTAGAAATATTGCCCGCGTAGCTAGAAGAATCAGTGCAAAATTGATTCATATTTCAACTGACTATGTTTTTGATGGAAAAGGAAAACAGCCTTACACCGAAGAAATGGAAAAAGCCCCTCTCGGCGTTTACGGAAAAACAAAAGCTGAAGGCGAAGATGCAATTCAAAAAGAAATGAACACTTATTACATTATCAGAACGGCCTGGCTTTATGGTTTTGACGGCAAAAACTTTGTTTACACGATGACAAAAGTTATGAATTCTCACGATACAGTCAAAGTTGTAAATGATCAAAAAGGTTCACCGACTTGTGCTGTAGATTTGGCGGAAACTGTCCTGAAAATAATAGAAAAATCAGAAAAAGCAAAAGGATTTTTTGGCAAAAACAGTGCCCCATCATTTGGAATTTACCAATATACAGATGAAGGAGAAACAAATTGGCACGAATTTGCCAGCGAAATTTACCGGCTGGGAAGAAAATACGGCAGAATCAGCCAGGATTGCCAGGTAAATCCTTGTACTACAGAAGAATACGGAGCAAAAGTTCAGAGGCCAGCCTACTCTGTTTTGAGCAAAGAAAAAATCAAAAAAGCCCTGGGTATAAAAATCCCAGCATGGCAGCAGAGTCTGGAAAAATTTATCAAAAATAATCGCTTTGAACCTAAATAATGTCCCCTGACAAAAACTCTCCGCCTCACTTATGCGAAAAACATTTCTGGGGCGGAAGGACATTTTGGAACGGAACAACATTCTATTTTTATGAAAAAGATTTTATCACTAACATTTATAAGCATTTTCTTTTTAGGACTTTGGACACCAGTCTTGCTGACGGCCCAGGAAGCCTTAAAATCTGTTGAAGAAGAATATTATGATTTTTTATCGCTGCAAGGAATTACCGATCGCCCGACCTTGGGTTACAGAACTTTGAGCGACAATGAATGGTCATTTTTGCCGGTGACAGCACTTCTAGAAAATGAAGATGGAAGTTTTACAAAAATTATAAGTCCTGGCAAGGAAAGCCTGGAAAATGTCTGGAAAAACAACAATTTAGGCTCTACTTTCAAATTGTGGGAAGCTGCATCACAAGCACAAGGCGGAAGCTGTTTTTCAAGGGGCTTTTACCATGGACTAAAACTGAAAATTTATGGTTCTGAATGGTTTAATTCTTACAACACAGCCTCCCCTTACGGACAAAACGACGGCGCTTTGTGGCAGGGAGTTGGCTATAACACAAGCCTGACAGGCGGGGCTAGACTTGAAGCCTACGGATTGGAATTGACATTTAAGCCCCAGATAACTTTTAGCCAGAACAAGGATTTTGATTATTTACCCGGAGTTTATGGAAGCCCCTACAGTTATTTTTGGGCTGGCAATATAGACCTGGTTCAGCGATTCGGAGATAAGTCTTACTGGCAATACGACTGGGGAGACAGCGAAATCCGCTACACCTTTCATAACTTTACAGTGGGATTTGGAACTCAGTCCCCTTGGCTGGGACCAGCCCAGCTTAATCCAATGCTTGGCAGCAACAACGCAGGAACATATCCGAAATTCGATTTTGGCTTTAGAAAAACTGATTTGATTATCCCAGGTCTGAACTGGAATTTGGGACAATTTGAAGCCCGAGTCTGGATTGGACAACTGACAGAAAGCGATTATTTTGATAATGATGGCAATCTGGACAAAAATCAGCTGACAGGCTTTAACTTGAGCTACGCTCCAAGTTTTATTCCAGGCTTTACACTGGGAGCAACAAAAATCTGCCTTACCCGCTGGGGCAATAATTTTTGGAAATATATAAATCCTTTTTACAGCGATAATGATATTTATGGCGTGGGGGAAGACCAGAAGGCGTCGGTTTATGTTGATTATTTGATTCCGTCTGTTGGGTTTGAATGCTATGCTGAAATCGGGGTGGATGATTATACATCAAGCAAAAAAGCAAACTTATTCCACACTTGGATTTATACTCTAGGCTTAAATAAATCCTTTAATTTAACTGATAAATATAAATTAAAATTTTATTCAGAATTCAATTTCTTTGAAATGAGCCAGGATTTTCAGTTGCAATGGAACTACATGGGCTATTATTCTCATGGTTTAATAAAAGAAGGTTACACTCAAAAAGGACAGATTATTGGAGCAGGTTCCGGTTATTTTGGCAACAGCCAGCTTCTAGGGCTTCAATTTTATTTTCCAAAAGGTAAGGTGGATGTATTTTTCCAGAGAAACCTGCCTGATATGAATTACCAGTACAACAAAGCGGTAAACAATGTTGCTGGAGAATTAATTCATTCTAATTATGCATTAAATCAAGCTT
>CAVFQN010000088.1:0-9902 GCA_963624615.1 Treponemataceae bacterium
TGCGTCATTTATATTTTCGCTGTCAATATTTACGACAAGAACGCCAACAAGCTGATTGTCGCTGGTCCAAAGGGAACGGATTAAAGAAACGTATTCTTTTTTGGAAAAATCATCTCTTTTAAAAAGCCAGAAAGCTTTACCTTTTAAAATCAAAGCCTTGAGATACCATTCTGAAATTTCGATACTTCTGTTCGTTTTTACGATAAAAGAATTGTCCAGAAGGGTCTGATTTTCGGTGTAAATTCGATAATTTGCGATTTGTTCATAAGTTAAAAGATAAGATTCCAGAAATGAAAGGTTGGCGTAATCGTTATAAACCTGCTGAATGTCGTCGTAACGGGTAAGGAGGATTTTTTGCAAGGGCTTGTTGATGTAGATTAAATCTGAAAAGTCTTGAACTTCCTTCAAAGAGGCGGTAAAAATACTTTCTGTCTGGCTGATTGAATAGCGAACCCGATCTTTTTCCCAATCCAGCATAGTTTTGTAGAGATATGAAATAAAAACTATGGAAATTATGATGACTGGCAAAATAAATAAAAAAATAAAAATTGTCCTGAGACTTTTTTTGATGGAAACTTTGTTCAGCAATTTTTCGAATTTATTTACCAGGCTAACCATAGGTTAATTATAGCATATTCAGAGGGAAGTTGCGGATTATTTTGTAGAATAATGATAGAGGCGAAAAGACACCTGGGCGGAAAATTGCACTGGTGGCAAGACAAGCCCCTTGTGGTGCCTTATTTTCCTAAATCTTTTGGACGTGAACCAAAGGCTTTCTGCCTTGAGCGGACTGCCTGAATAATTTTGTTGTCGGCTTCCAGCAGGTCTATTAAATCCCAGTGCCAGTTTAAATCGTCTGGTGGGAAAATCAGGGCTGGATCAGGTTTTCGCCTGGAATTCCCGGCTTTTACAAGGGCCATCAAATCTTCAAAAGTAGATTTATCGGCAAGTTTTGTGAGATAAGGTTCTTTGTCCAAAATCAAAATGGATTTATCTTCATTAAAAATGTAATTTTCAGGGGTGAAATTCTGAGGTTCGACGACATTTCTGATTTTTTTACTCCGGCCAGAAACGGCGGAATAATTATTTCCGCCAGAAAAAACGTGCTTGTCGGGGTAAAATTCTTTTTCGCCATATTTCAGGGTAACTTTTTCGTCAGAAAAGTCCATATCACTTTTCCAATAGCGGATATTTAAGATTTTTTGAGGATTATTTTGAAGATTTTCTTGTCCGTTTACGGAAGATGTGGCTAAATTTGCAACAGAATTGGCAAAATCACCTTTCACCACCGCATTTTCATCATCAAAAATATAAAAACAGGCAAGATTTTCGGGAATTTTCTGCTGGCTGATTTTTATTCCTTCCGAGACTGCATTTCCCCGATAAAAATTCTTATCTTCTTTATCCTGAATATAAAAATCCAGGAAAATATTGTCATTTAAAATCGTAATAGGAACTTTTGAAGTCTGATTTTTTGAATAAGTCAGGCTCAATTCCCAGGCAGGAAGATTTTCATCAGCTTTTTGAATGGGCTGAACCTCAAAATAAATGTTTTCTGCCTGGCGGGTCGTCGCAGAATTGCGGATTCTTGGTTCTTTTTGATTATATTCTGCAGGCTCGGCGGCTCGGTCATAGTACCAGCCGTAATATTCTTTTAACAAAATGACAATTTGAGGATTTGGGGATTGGGATTTTTCAAAAAAAACAAAACGGTCTTTTCCCTCCCAAATTCCATACAAAGAATCGGGGATTTCAAGAGAAAAAAGTGAAAAAATTGAAAAAATTGCCAGAAAACAAAAAAGAATTTTTTTCATAGTAAAATTATCGGCAGAAAAAAGTGACCGGGTATAAAATTACGAGAAATAAAATATTCAGAGTGGAAAAAACTGCCAGATATTTTCCAGTTTTTGCCCCTTCCACTCCCCCATAAAATTTAAAACTGATTAAACTTGCCATGCTGGCGATAAGCGTGCCAAGGCCGCCAAGATTTACCCCGATTGTCAAATCCCGGAGATTTTCCGTAAAGGTGCTGAGCAAAAGGGCGGCAGGAACATTGCTAATGACCTGGCTGGAAAGAATTCCGCAAAGGATTTCCCTATTTTGCAAAATTGAACTGATAAATGAGGATATTTTTGGGCTGTGGCTCAAATTTCCGGTAAAAATAAAAAAGCCGATAAAGGTCAAAAGCAAAATATAATCTACTTTTTCCAGGGCTTTTTTTTCGGTAAAAAAAACAGTGACAAAAACAAGAGGCAAGCTGATAAAATATGGAATTAAATTAAAAACGGTCGCCAGTGAGATGACAGCAAGAAGTGAAAAAATGATGATTTTGATTTTTGGAAATGAGATTTGGGATTTTGAAAATCTGGCGGAAGATTTGGAAATCGCAGGTCTGGCAGAGGTAGTTTCGCAGACAGAAGGGATTTTCCCACCGCTGGAAATTTCCCCACCACCGAACATTTTTCTGCCGGCAAAAAATTTTCCTATCAAAATGCAAAGAGCTAAAAGCAGAAAACTCAAAACAGAATAAGGCAGCATAATCTTCATAAAAGAAAAAACATCAAGCCCCATCAAATTAAAAAGATAAAGATTTTGAGGATTCCCCACCGGAGTAAGCATAGAGCCCAGGTTTGCAGCCAAAGTTTCCAGAACAATTGTAATGCAGATGAGATTTGAAAGTCCTGCCGTCGTCAAAATTGAAATTGTCAGCGGTACAAAAGTGATGAGGGCGACATCGTTTGTGATAAACATACTGAAAAAAAAGCAAATGGAAACAAGGGCAAAAATCAAGCTCCAAGTTTTTTTTATGCTGGAAATAATTTTTATGGAAATAAAGGAAAATGCTCCATTGAGGGAAAAACATTGAACGACGGCCATCAGACAAAATAAAATGGAAAGTGAACGAAAATCTATGGAAGAAAGGATTTCTGACGCTTGTGGACGAAAAATAATTGTAGAAAAAATTGCCAGCAGCAGGGAAATTACAAAAATAATTTGTTTTTTTAAGAAAGAAATCAGGGGGGTAAACATTTTTTATGCCTTCAAGGGAGATTATAGTGAATTTTTTGGGGAAATATAAGGGCTCTAAAAATTGCAATTTTTAGAGATTTTCATAAAGAAAATGAAAAAGTTCTAAATCGGGGTAGCGCTGGGAGCAGCTGCGAAGCAGTCGACCGCAGGACTGCCACAGGCAGGCCGAGGACGATGAGCGTTAGCGAACTGCGGATATAGCGACGGCAGGCGGAATGAGCGAAGCGAATGGAGACTGCCGGACCCTCCAAATATCCACAAATATCCAAAACCTTTAAACTTTCCCCGTTTCCTACTATAATAATTTTATGACTTATCTGGCAAAAATTGGTGAACTTACGCTGAAGGGTTCGAATCTTCAGGAATTTGAAAATCTTTTAAAACACAATACCGCAACTTATCTGGAAGGACTTGGCTGTAAAATTGCTTTGAGGGCTGGGCGTTTGTATGTTGATTGTGATGAAAATGCTGCTGAAAAGGTTGAATTTACCCTCAACCATTTGATTGGAATTACAGGTTGGGCAAAAGCCTGTGTTTGTGAAAAAAATATCCAGGCAATTTCTAAGGCTGTATACGATTTGGCAAAAATTGAGGCCGAAAAAGGCTGCAAAACTTTTAAAATTGACGCCAGACGGTCTGACAAGGGCTTTCCTCTTAATTCCTATCAGATTTGCTGCGAAGCGGCCGGAGATGTAGAAGCTTTGATGAAGGTTGATGTTCATCACCCTGATACGATTATTTATGTGGAAGTCCGGGAACGGGTTTTTGTTTATGTTGATTCTAATGTTGGCTGCAGGGGGCTTCCTGTCGGGGCAAGTGGAAAGGGACTTCTTTTGCTTTCGGGAGGATTGGATTCTCCGGTGGCTGGTTACAGAATGCTCCGCCGTGGTATGAAGATTGAATGTTGTTATTTTCATTCGTATCCCTACACTTCGGAAGAAGCTAAGCAAAAAGTTGTAACTTTGGCTCAAAAACTTGCTTATTACGGCATAAAACTTTATTTAAATGTGATTCCTTTTACTGATGTTCAGATGAAAATTAAGCAAAAGGCTCCGGAAGCCTGGTCTACTCTTATGCTTAGGGTTTGTATGATGAAGGTTGCCAACCGCCTGGCTGGCCGCTGTAATGCAAAATGTATTATTACAGGGGAAAGCTTGGGTCAGGTTGCCAGTCAGACTATTGAAAATATGACTGTCACTGAACATTTTGCGGAATTTCCTCTGCTCCGCCCTCTTTGTGGTATGGATAAGGAAGAAATCATCAAAGATGCTTATTTTATTGATACTTATGAAACTTCGATTTTGCCTTACGAGGATTGTTGCGTACTTTTTAGTCCTCGGCACCCTGTTTTGAGGGGAACTTGCGACCAGGCAGAAGAAATTTATAAAAGTCTTGAAGTTGATGATTTGATTGAAAAAGCCTACAGGGACAGGGAAATTGTAAAATTAACTGTAAACGAAGAACCTGTCTGGAAAACTTCGGGCAATAACAAGACAGAGACTCAATAAGGATTTATTGCAGATGACAGCTGATGAAAAAAGGGTAATTTACAATCTTCTCAAAACTGCTGATGGATATAATTCGGGTTACTGCCGGGAAAGATTTGCAGGACAGGTGGCTTTTTTTGATGACGAGGAGGTGACACCTCTTTCTGAAAAACCAGGAGATTCCAAAATCGCACTGGAGGCTTCCCTTCCGACACCGGTCGCTACAGACAAAACTGTCTCAGACCAGGCTGGCACAGCCCCGGCTACCCCGGCCACACCTTCCACCCACAAACTCACCATGGAAGAACTTACCGCGAAAATTCTCCGCTGTACTCGCTGCACGCTGGCTAGAACCCGCAACAATGTTGTGCCTGGCGAAGGCGTTTTAAATCCAGATGTTTTAGTGATAGGTGAAGGGCCTGGCTACGATGAAGATATGCAGGGGCGGCCATTTGTTGGCAAGGCCGGTATGCTTTTGGATAAAATGTTGAATGCAATTCAGCTTGACCGCAAAACGAACACCTACATTGCGAACGTGGTAAAATGTCGGCCACCAGAAAATCGAAATCCTTTTCCGGATGAGCAGTCTGCCTGTTTTTCCTTTTTGGAAACTCAAATTCATTTGCTAAAACCAAAAATGATTTTGTGTATGGGAAAAATTTCGATTGAAAAGCTGATGAAGCAAAGTGTTTCTATAAATCAGTCTCATGGACAGATTTTTGAATATTACGGAATTCCTGTGATGGCTACTTATCACCCTTCTGCCCTGCTCAGAAATTCGGAGTTAAAAAAGCCCGCCTGGGATGATTTACGAAAATTCAGGACTATTTTGAATCAGATTTTGAGTAAAGAAAACCTCTAAAAAATCATCACCAAGTCACAAAGAGCTGTAAAATATAAAAAAAATGATTTACCTAGAAATTTTACTAAATTTGCCTGTAAACCAGGGTTTTACATATTCATATATTCCTCCTCAAAACGAAAAAGTGGAATTAAAGCCCCAAATTGGCAAGCGGGTCGAAATCACTTTTGGAAATAAAAAAACTGAAGGTTTTATCATAAATATTCTGGATCATCTTCCCCCGAACTGCCCTGTCGAAGAAGGGAAAATCAAACCTGTAAAAAGGATTATTGATAAAGAGCCGCTTTTTGACCAGGAATTAATTGAAATGGCAAAATGGATTGCCCATTATTATCTTTGCACTCTGGGTGAGGCAGTTTTTTCTATGATTCCCTCTGGCAGGCGGGAAACAAGTGCCGGGGGATTTTCATTTGAAGAAGAAGTTGGAAATATCCCAAAAAATGAACTTTCTGGAGAGCAGCAAAAAGCCGTTGATGATATTCTGGCAAAAAATGGGGATTTTCATTATCTTTACGGGCCGACGGGAAGCGGCAAGACGGAAGTTTTTTTATCTCTAGCAGAAAAAATCCTGGAAAAAGGAAAAGGGGTAATCTACCTGGTACCGGAAATAGGACTTACAGGCCAGGTTGCAAAATCTGTTGCCGAAAGATTTGGAAATACGGCTGCAATTTTACATTCGGGTTTGACGCCGTCCCAAAGGCTTGGCGAATGGCACAGAATTATGCACAAAGAAGCTAGGGTTGTTGTTGGAGCCAGATCCGCAATTTTTGCCCCTGTCCCAGATCTGGGCCTTATCATCATAGACGAAGAACACGACGGATCTTATAAATCGGGAAATAATCCCCGCTATCACGCAAGGCAGGTTGCCATGCACCGGTGTGCAAATCTGAAAATCCCCCTGGTGATGGGGTCTGCAACTCCGTCTGTAGAAGCCTGGCTTGGAATGAACAAGGGTACAATCATCCGCCACACTCTGACAAAACGCTTGGCTGGTGGGGAGATGCCCCATATTTCCTGCATCGATTTGAATTATTACCAGAATGACGGCTGTATTTCAAAACCTCTGGAAGAAAATATCAAAAAAACTCTGGACGAAAAACATCAGGCAATTTTGTTTTTGAACCGTCGGGGTTTTACTCATTTTTTCAGGTGTAATTCCTGTGGATATGAATTGGTCTGCAAAAACTGCTCAGTTCCCCTCACCTACCACCGAAAAGATAACCGTCTCCGATGTCATTATTGTGGCTGGTCAACCATTCCACCGGAGTCTTGTCCCCAGTGCGGTTCTATGGATATTGGATCTTCGGGCTTTGGTACGGAATATATTGAAGCCGAAACCCGGGCAAAATTTCCGAATGCAAGGATTGTCCGCCTGGATACAGATGTTTTAAAAAACAAGGAAGAATTGCTGGCGACCCTGGAAGATTTTCGCTCCGGCAAATACGACATTCTGCTGGGAACCCAGATGGTTGCAAAAGGATTGAATTTCCCAAATTTGCAGCTGGTCGGAATAATTTTAGCTGATGCTGGCCTTCATATGCCGGATTTTCGGGCCAGTGAAAGGACTTTTTCTCTAATAACCCAGGTGGCTGGTCGGGCTGGCAGGTATTTTCCTGACGGCAAGGTTTTTGTGCAGACTTATTCACCGGGGCGGGAACCTGTTCTTTACGCCTGCCAGAATCGGATTCAGGATTTTTACGAAAATGAATTAAGACAAAGGGAAATGCTGGATTTTCCACCTTACACGAGGCTCTTGAGGCTGGTTTTCAGAAGTTTTGATAAAGGATTGGCAGCCACGACGGCAAGGGAGGCTGTAAAAATTCTTGAGGCAAATAGTCCGAGAGGGGCCGAAATTATAGGGCCGGCAGAATGTCCTATCGAAAAAATCAATTCTTCATGGCGCTATCAGATTTTACTTAAAGGAACTTCCATCGTTCCTTTGCAGGCCACCGCCAGAAAATTACTTTTTGATTACCGCCACGACAAAAATGTCTACATTGAATACGATGTAGATCCGGTTAGCTTGCTATAGGATTCAGACAATAGCCCAGTCCCCGGCTTTTTTTTTGAGGACAAACATTTTTCGAGGGTCAAACGTGCCGCCTTACACCGTCAAATTTTATTTCATACAAAAAAAGCCCTGTCGGAGGGGCCGTCACCCCGGCTTTGGTCCGGTCTTTTGCCTTCAGGATTTTTTCCATGGCGTCATCATCCGCCCCCCTTTTGTCCAAATCTACCAGAGTTCCGGTCAAGGTGCGAACCATCTTCCACAAAAAAGCATTTGCCTCTATTTGAAAAACCAGCAAATCATTACCCCACAAATCCTTTTGCATAAAAAAATGGGCGTCATCAATATAACGGTTATTGGAAATAGAATCGTCGCCACTAGCCGCAAAAGAAGAACAATCCAGTTCTCCCCTGAGGCAGGCTGATAATTTATTCAGGCGGTCAAGATTTGGCTTGTAATTTTTGACAGACCAGGTATAGCGGGAATTATTGGCGGCTGTCGTCTCTGAAAACGAAATAAAATACCTGTAAACCCGGCTTGTTGCAGATTTTCGGGCAGAAAAATCTTCTGGAACATCTTTTGAGGCCATAATTCTAACATCCTGGGGCAAAAAAGCATTCAAAGCCCGGACATAATTTTCTGCCGGCATAGATTTTAATGGGGAATAAAAATTTGCAGCCTGGGCAAAAGCATGAACTCCACTGTCCGTTCTGCCAGACCCGTAAAGTGGAGTTTTTTCCTTGTGGATTTTTTCCAGGGCTTTTTCAATTTCCCCTTGAACCGTCCGCTGGGCTTCAAGGCCTTTTACATCGTCCTGCCGCTGCCAGCCACAAAAATCACTGCCATCATAAGAAATAGTTAAAAGAATGTTACGATTTTCACTCATTTAGAACTCATCATCGTTAACTAATTTAGACAGATTATCATAAAGGTTGCGGGCGTGTTCCAGCAAAGGCCCAGGTTTATTTTTTGAAGATTTTCCCAGACCAAAAATACGGGCAATGGCGGTTTTAGATTCGCTGAGTTTTTTGAGGCGGAGCTGAATATCATCTTTTTGGCCATATTTGTATTCGAGCAGGCCGCACAAATAAATTACCCCGTCCCAACCATAATTTTTATCCATATCAGGGCCCATATTTGCAAGAGTGGAAGATTTTTCTACCCGGGAAGTTTCATTTATGACCGCCTG
Source organism: Treponemataceae bacterium (assembly GCA_963624615.1). Lineage (GTDB taxonomy): Bacteria > Spirochaetota > Spirochaetia > Treponematales > Treponemataceae > Treponema_D. The sequence goes on from CAVFQN010000088.1 coordinate 8,577, forward strand.
CTGATAAAAGAACAAGGCTTTACTGTAAAACATTTTTGAAACAAGGTCATAATTGTGCCCTGCACACCTCATATTAATTTCGCTTGTGAGCCAGGCAAGCCTCAAAGAAATAATGGCTTTTTTCATTGTCGGCAGGGCGTAAACATCCATATCATCATAAGACATAAGGGCAAGATAATACATTGCAGCCCCATCAAACAGAGTTCTTTCTTTTTTAAGATTAAAATAAGGGAAAATTTCCTCGCAGGCTTTTTTACGTCTTTCGGAATGTTCAAAAAGTTTATCACCATCATCACTTGTGATTTTTTCGGTAAAATCGTTCCAGAAAAACGCCGTATAACAGAAAGGACAAGCCCCAACTTCGTAAATCAGAGGATAAACCCGGCCATATTTTGCAGACGGTTCAAAATTACGGTGCAATTCTTCGGTAAGGCTGCCGGCAATCATACGACCGTTTCCAGACCTCATAATTTCCTTTTCAAAGGCTTTTTTGCAGACCGGGCAGGTGCATTTATCTTTTGACCAGTACGAAATTGCAGGCTTTTTGTTTGGATCAGTTAGCTTTTTTGATTTTGAAGTTGCCATATCTTCCCCTTTTTTTGATTACGAAATTTTTTATTACGATTTTTTTTCGATAATCACAAATGCAGTTGCAAATTCTTTTTCGTGACTCAGGGAAACATGAATTTTATAATCTTCATATTTGCCACAAAGTTTTTCAAAAAGACTCTTTGCAGAATTTTCTATCACAAGTTCAGGTTTTCCATCATCATTATTTATGATAAAAGAATCCTGTAAATCGTAAACAAGCCCAGTTCCCAGAGCTTTTGCAAAAGCTTCTTTAGCCGCAAACCTGGCCGCATAATGCTGACATTTTGCAGATAAAGTCCCATTTTCCATAATCTCCCGCTCATTAAAAAATCGGGAAATCATATCAGGATTTTTAATCCATTTTTCAAAACGTTTCACTTCCGTAATATCTGTTCCAATTCCGTAAATCATCAATTTCCTTCTGAATTTTCAGAATTTTCAATATTTTCGCCATTCTGTTCATCTGTATTTTCCAAATTATCATCTTCTTCGATATTTTTTTCGGTGATGGTAAGAGTCACATTTTCAACTTCTTTTTCAAGCAAAACAAAAGACGACGGAAGATTATATTTTACCTTAAAAGTATATTCTCCAGCCTCTTTTACAGAAGATAAATCAATTTGAGCAAATTGCGGAGAAATATTATAAGATTCCAGCGATAACAGGATCCCGGAAAGTTTTACCCTTGTTTTAGGAAGTTGAGATTGCAATTCCAGATTTTCGTTTAAATTAAGA
>CAVFQN010000088.1:9912-16098 GCA_963624615.1 Treponemataceae bacterium
CTGCAAAGGAATATCCGTAAATTCTTTTTCTGACAAAAGGGCTTCAACAATTACTGTCGCCTTAAAAGGTCCCTTATCTTCAACTTCATAAATCTTCGTATTTTCTACATAAAAAGTTTCTGTAGAAAAAGTTTTTTCCGCATTTGAAACATTAATTTTTGTAGTCGAAATAAAATCAACAGCATTCAAAACTGATTCTGGTCCAGAAATCAAAACTACAGATGGATTTATTTCAACTTTTGAAATCTGATAGCCCCGGGCAACCTGACCTGTAATGGAAGCCTCGAGAGGTACGTATTTTGAACTTCTTTTATCAACTTTTATTTTTACAGTTTTATTCTTAAGATTAATTTCCAGAGGGTCTAAAGACAGCATTTTATCAGAAATTTCGACATTTACAGGCAAATCGTAGGTTCCACTTTGTGTAATATCATCAAGATAAACGGTAGCGGTCATATCAGATTGAGAAATAGAAGACATATCATCACTACCTGCCCTTATCACAACAGAAACAGAAGATGGAACTCTTCCAATATGCTGTACAATTCCATTTTCAACAATATTCAGAGGCAAGACAAAAGTTTTTTTGTCGACTATTGAAACCTGGTGAAAAATATAGAGAAAAATTGCGATTATCAGACAGATGACTTTTGCGGGCCAGCGATCCAGGAGTTTATCAATCAATGGTCTTTTGTTGTTCATCAACAGTATCCTCCAAAACTTTTTCTTCCGGAGTGATTTCCAAAAGATTTTCCAAAACTTTGCGCACTTCCGAAAGTGACAGGTCGTAATTTAATTTGGAATCATAAGCCAGGCTCAAAGCCCCAGTTTCTTCAGAAACGACAAGAACAACGGCATCTGAAACTTCGGAAAGGCCCAGGGCAGCCCGGTGGCGGGTACCAAAAGTTTTTTTGATAGTGTAGTTATCACTGGTCGGCAAAAAACAACCGGCGGCAATAAGTTTGCCCCCCTGAATAAAACATGCTCCATCATGCAAGGATGTATCTTTTCCAAAAATAGTCATTAAAAGGCTGGAAGATAAATCTGCATTCAGCCTGGTTCCCGTTTGAATTATGTTTTCCATTTGAGTGTGCCGCATAAAAACTGCCAGCATACCACGCCTCTGTTTTGAAAGCATATCGGCAGCAATTAAAACCGCATCAACATAAGTGTGTTTTGAACGATTACCAAATGCGAACCAGCCGTTTTGCCCGATTCTGATAAAAAGTTTTCGGATTTCCGGCTGAAAAACCAGGGCAAAAGCGACCACAAGGGCAGGTGCGATAATATTCAAAAGCCAGAGCATAGTCTGTAAATCCAAAAGAACGGCAATAGCGTAGGCAACGGCAACAATCACCAGAGATTTGAGCATTTGCACGCCATTTGTTTTGGAAATAAAATCGTATGCTTTATAGAGGATAAAAGTAAGGACAGCTATATCGAGTATTGGCCTTATAAAATCATAAATATGTAACAGCCTTTCAAAACCAACCATAATTTGTATTTTACAGGGAACCTCCAAAAATTGCAATTTTTAGAGATAACTTTGAAAAGAACACTATTGAAGATATTTCATCACATTAAGGCAATCAATTGTGGGAGAAAGGTCATGAACGCGGATAATTTTTGCCCCTTTTTGAACAGAAATCATATTCGCGGCCAGAGTGCCGGCCAGCCTTTCTTCCAGCGGGCGACCGGTCATTTGACCAATGCAGCGTTTTCTAGAAAGTGCCATCAAAAGAGGATATTTTCCCCCGCAAATTTTGTCTGTATTTTTTATTATGTTGATTGATTCTTCGTTGCTTTTTCCAAATCCGATTCCAGGATCAATAATTATTTTATTTTCCCCAACATGGTGATTAAGCAAAAAGCTGATTTTTTCTTCAAAAAATTTATTCAGGTCTTCAAGAGTGCCGGCTTTATTGTGCATGAGAATATAAGAAATTCCGCTTTTTAAAATAAAGTCCGCCGCCTGGCAGGCGTAAGTTTGTTCACTTGAGTCATAGCTGGCAGCCCCAGTCTCAGTGTCCGCCCCACAAGGTGATTTTTCGCCCCCAAGGCAAATTTCCACTCCCAAGCAAATTTTCCTCAGTTCCCAGGCTCTCTCCCAAGCCCGAAACATCATTCCAAACATCCACACCATAATCCACAAGAACCTTTATAACTGTAAGCTTTCTTGTATCAACAGAAATGGGAATATCAGAATGTTTACGGATTTCTTTGACCACAGGAATTACCCGCTCCAGCTCATCATCATCACTAACCGGAAAAAAGCCAGGCCTTGTAGATTCCCCTCCCATGTCAATAATATCAGCCCCCTGGTCTATAAGCTCCAGAGCCCGGTCTGCCCCGCCCCGGCTTTCCGAATAAAAAGAGTCCGGAGTTACATTCACAATTCCCATGACAAAGGCCGGTCTTTGAGTGCTAACGATTTTCGAACCCAAAACTATTTGCTGCATTCTTTTATCGCTTTTACTATATGGAAAGAATCCAAATCAGCCGCTTTCAAAACATCATCACGAGTACCATGACTGTAATATTTATCATCAAAACCAAGAACTTTTGTGTTAGTAAAGCCATTTTCCGCCAAAAGCCCAGCCAGGTATTGACCAATTCCACCAGTAACCACGCCATCTTCAACAAAAACAATTCCGTAATAATTTTTTGCCAAATCAAAAAAATAAGATTCATCAAAAGGCTTTATAAAACGCAGTAAATACAAATCAGCATAACCATTTTCGAGTAAAACCGCCCTGACCGCCTTCTGGGCTTCCGAATACATTCCTCCAGTTGCAACGACCAAAATCTTATTTTTATGATTATTCAAAGATTCTTCGCTGATATTTTCTATTACAAATTCCGTACAAGGAATAAAAATCCCTCGCCCCAATTCCACAGGACTTTCAAATTCCGGAATTTCAGTCGGACAGGAAAGTTTCGGATATCTGATTACAACACAAGTCCCTTTTTCCACAGCCCAGTCAAAACACAGAGCCAGGTCTTTTGCACTCGAAGCAGTCAAAATTTCGATTTCAGGAATAGGCCTGAACAGGGCAATATCAAAAATCCCCTGGTGGGTCACCCCATCATTTGGAACCGCCCCAGCCCGGTCCAAAATAAAAATAGAATGGGCTTTTTGCAAGGTGATGTCATGAAAAATCTGATCAACCGCCCTCTGAATAAAAGTCGAATAAATACAGACAACAGGAATTTTGCCGCCCTTAGACAGGCCCCCCGCAAAAGTGACAGCATGCTCTTCCGCAATTCCTACATCAAAAAATCTGGAAGGAAATTTGTGCGAAAAAGCCGACAAACCAGTTCCCTTAGCCATAGCAGCAGTAATTGCCACAAGGTCTTTATTTTTTTCGCCAGCCTGACAAATTATATTGCTAAAAGCTTCTGTAAAACTCAAAGTATCAAATTTTTCGACAGTTCCGTCGCTAGTCTGAAAAGGCCCAATTCCATGAAAAAGTTCAGGATTATTTTCCGCAGGACTGTAGCCCTTGCCCTTTTTGGTGACAACGTGAACAACTACAGGCCGGTGCAATTTTCTAACCCGCCTCAAAACATTTTCCAGGCTGGCTTCGTTGTGACCATCAAGAGGACCAACGTATTCAAATCCTAAATCAACAAAAAGATTATTGGTGAGCAAAAGCCCTTTCAAAGACCTCTTAAACCTGAAAATAAATTTTTCCAAAGGCCGGGCAAGATATGGAATACGGTCAATGGCCTTATCCACCTTGTACCTGAAAGACTGATACTGGGCAGACATAGAAAGCCGGCTGAGATAACGAGAAACAGAACCCGTATTGTGGTCAATTGACATCTGATTATCATTCAAAATTACAATCAGATTTTTAGAAAGCTGGCCGGCATGTTCCAAAGCTTCGTAAGCCATTCCGCCAGTCAAAGCCCCATCCCCTATTACCGCAATCACCTTACCGTCGTCCCCGTTCAATTCTCGGGCAGTCAAAAGCCCCAGAGCCGAAGAAATAGAGGTAGAAGAATGACCATTTATAAAAAAATCATGAGGACTTTCTGTCGTATTTGTAAAACCAGAAAGCCCGCCACTTTGCCTCAAAGTCGAAAAATCCTTGTAACGGCCGGTCAAAAGTTTATGAGTATAACACTGGTGACTCACGTCCCAGATAATCGCATCTTTTGGAGAATTAAAAACCCGGTGGAGGGCGATAGTTAACTCAACCACCCCCAAATTACTAGCCAGGTGGCCGCCATTTTTTCCGACAACCTCAATAATTGTTTTGCGGATTTCTTTGGCAAGCTGGGAAAGCTCTTTTTGAGATAATTTTTTTACATCTTCCGGCGAATGGATTTTTGAAAGTAAAATTTTTTTCTCCTGAGCATTAAGGGCATCTCTAAAAATTGCAATTTTTAGAGATGCCCTTAAGAAACGCGAAAGCGTTTCTTAACTGTGATATATTGTACAAATTGAAATGCGAATGCAGTTCAATTTGTACTTCTGAACATTAAGAAACGCAAGCTATGTTGCAAGGTTTCATAACTGTGATTTTCTGTAAAAAAAAGACCGCGTAAAACTTTCGTAAATACGCGGTCTATGGACACAAGTGTCGAATAAAAGGTAGTTATAGACTACTTACTCTTATGTCGATTACGTCTAAGCATCTTCTTTCGCTTATGTGTCGCCATCTTCTGGCGCTTTCTTTTCTTTCCACAAGGCATGACGCCACTCCTACTTTATAAAGTGTAATAGATTATTACATAAAGCCTAAAAATAGTCAAGGTTATGCAAGGCGTTTTATGTCAGATGATAGAATTTTTAGCAAAAAAGAAAACATCAATAGGCATAAAATCGAAGAACCGATAAAAAACAAGCGAAAAAGCGGTTATTTTAGGTTCATCGCAAAAACGGTCTAAAACTCAATTTATCGAGTTCTTTTCCCCTTCGCTAACATACATCGTCCTCGACGAAAGTGCATGTTGCAATTCTTTAATGAATTTAGATCCCCTATGGGAGTGGGCGAAGACAGCCCCAAAGGTGACTGATTTATAGCCCCAAAAAACAGCCCTCTTCTCCACCTGCGATCGACTGCTACGCAGGGGCTTTACGTCTGGTGGCTGCCCACCTTATGGAACGTCCACTCAAGGCCCCTAGTTGCCCCACCGATTAATGGGCAAAGTTGCCTAAAAAATTGCAATTTTTAGAGACTCCCTAATCAATCAATTCTACATAATCTTGGCAAATTCTTTTACAACCTGAGGAATCAGCGTTTCAACCCGGCCATCACAGCTCATACCGCTGGCATTTTTATGACCGCCACCGCCAAATTTCGCCGCAACAAGGGAAACATCAATTTTATCTTGAGAACGAAAACCGCCGGTACAAGTTAACGGAGTATCCTGGCGTAAAAATGCAACTGCCTCGACACCTTTTGCCGAAAGTAACAACTGGTATAAAGAATCAGAATCCCGACCTTCAAGTCCAAAAGCCTTTGTATCTTCTAGAGATTCATAAGTCACAACAAGCCTGCCGTCAAGGTAAGTCTCAGCCTTGTTGAGCAAAATCCCCAGAAGCTTTCTAGTTGAATAAGCTTTTCCATAATTAATCAATCTGTAGGTATTCCGAGGATTAGCACCGTAAGAAACCAGACGACTGACCGCCTCAAAAACCGGACTAGAATCCTCCGTCAAATATCTGAAAAATCCTGTATCTGTACAAATACCAAAAAACAAAGTTTGAGCCAGGTCTTTTGAAGGTTTACCGACAAGAATTTCATAAAAAATCTGAACCAAAAAAGCACAGGCAGGGGCTTCTGGATTGATATAGCCCTTCATATTTGCTTCCAAAGTTCCAGTTTTGTGGTGATCAATTATAAAAGTATCCAGCCCACGTAAATCCCCATCAATATCCCCCAAACGAAAAAGTTCCGAACAATCACAAATAATTAGACCTGTCGACTTACGTTCAGAATCATCTTGAAAAAGCATAGTAGCAGAAAAATCATTCTGCCAGCGGGCCACTTCATTTCGTTTGAATGGACCTGCACTCAATAACTGGTAAGGCTTTTTGAAAAAATCCAAAATGGCTGCAATTCCCAAACAAGAAGTAATGCAGTCGCCATCGGGTTCTTTATGACCAATTACAAAGAAAAAATCATGTTGATTGATAAAAGTGTTAAGTTCTGCTGCGTCTTGATTAGTAATTTC
>CAVFQN010000089.1:0-15440 GCA_963624615.1 Treponemataceae bacterium
TTGCTGAATGGGCCTGTGTTTGTTGACATATGGTGCACTCCTCGATATTTTTTTTGTTTCTGCAGATCTGGCTGGCTGGTAGTAGCGGTCATGGCAGTGCAGAAAGTTTTATTACTGTCTCTCCATTATTAATATTGTTTTTTTAATACGATTTCGGACAAAATTTTGGGAAAAAGTAAAAATTTGTTGAAAAGACAGGGGATTTTTCTGAGAGGGAAGCCCCACTGTGGGCTGGGGTGTTGCGGGGTTGGGGTAAGGATTGGTGGCTGGGTGGAGGGTTGAGGGGCGAGGCTATGTATTTTCCCCCGCTGGGTGGGGTAGCGGAAGACCGCGAAGCGGGCTGGAGCGAGGGGCGGGGCTCCGCCCCCTTTTATTTTCAAAAATCCCTTAAATTGTATTTACCCTGATTTTTTGATAAAATATCCGAATATGGCTAATAGAAACGCAGATTATAGACTTGTTTTTTCTGATGAAAATATTGTGGTTTTGAATAAACGTAGCGGGCTTTTGATTGCTTCTGACCGTTATGATATGGACGCCCCGCGACTTGATAAACTTGCTGAGTCGGAATTTGGCCGGCTTTATGCGGTTCATCGTATTGATAAAGATACATCAGGCCTAGTTGTTTATGCCAGGACGCCTGAAGCCCAGCGAAATATTTCTATGCAATTTGAAAATCGGCAAGTAGAAAAAACTTACCACGCTTTGGTTTACGGACATCCTATGTGGGAAGATTTGCATGTGGATTTAAGTTTGCAGCCGGATGGGGACGCCCGCCACAGAACTGTTGTGAATAAGAAATACGGAAAACCTTCTGTCACCGATTTTCATTTGATTGGGAACTGTGGGCCTTATTCCTGGATTGAATGTCATCCCAAAACTGGTAGAACTCACCAGATTCGTGTACATCTGGCAGCAAATGGGCTGAGTATTGTATGTGATCCTCTTTACAGTGGAAATCAAAAGCCGGTTCGCCTGAGTGAAATTAAGAAAAAGTGGAATGGGGATGAATATGAGGAAAGACCTTTGTTGAGCCGACTTGCCCTCCACGCTTATAAAATTGAACTGGAACATCCTGTTTCTGGTGAAAAAATGGTTTTTACGGCGGATTATCCTAAGGATATGGATGCGACCAGGCAGCAGCTGGCTAAGATTTTTGGGGTTAATCCGCTAGAGTAAGGGAATATGAGATACAGCCCCTGAAATTGATTCAGAATCCAGGGGCGACATGACGCACATTGAACCGCCACTGCATCTTTTGGGCAACTTACCCCTAACTACTTTTCTTTATCCTGATGCTGGTGATTCTTCTCTGCTCCACTTCCTCGGCGGTAAAAATGTCTTTATTTTTGATGACAATATTCCCGGCGTTAGGCAGGTAGCCGAACTGTTCCAAAAGCCAGCCACCAATTGTGTTCATTTCTTCGGATTCCAGATGGAGGCCCAGGATTTCGTTTACATCATCAAGCTTTAAATCCCCAGGAACTATAAAGGTATTCAAAGAAACAAGCTGGATTTTATCTTCTGGAGCAGAATCATCATAAGTATTTTCATCGGACATATGACCAAAAACTACTTTCAGAATATCTTCCATGGTGATAATTCCGTCCGTCTGTCCCTGTTCGTCCAAAACTACAGCAAATTTGTGTTCTTCATAACGGAATTTCTGGAGAACTTCAAAAACGGTCAATGTTCCTGGTACAAAAATAACTTCTGACATATGACGGCCTGCATAACCGGGGCCAAGATTTTTTTGATTATCATCATCAGAAGCAAAAAGGATTTTTTTGTAATTTAAAACGCCGACTACATTTTCGCGGCTGCCACTGTAAACTGTAAGGGTCGAAAATCCTGAATCCATAAATTCTTTTACAACTTCTTCGTAAGTGGCATTTTGATTAATCATACTCACCAAAGACCGGTGCTTCATTACATCATTTATCTGCAAATCGTTGAATTTGATGATTTTGTGCAAAAGATAACTTTCGCTTTTTTCGATTGTACCTTCCGTAGATCCAACGTCGATTAGGGTTTTAAGTTCTTCTTCGGTAACAATCGCCCCGGAAGGTTTTATAAATTTTTCGACAATTGCAACTGCAAAATTGGAAAGTTTTGTGAAAAAGAAAACTATAGGATAGAAGATTTTTTCAAGCCAGAGTAAGGGCAGAGAAAAAATGCAGGCAAATGTTTCGGGATAAATTCCTGCTGCAGTTTTTGGGACAATCTGGCCAAAAGTTGCCAGAAAAAATGTCGCGGCAAAAGGTGCGATTGTAGACCCCTTTGATCCCAAAACTTCGATGGCAAGAGCTGTGGCTATGGCAGAAGCAAGAGAATTTATAAAATTCGTTCCAACAAGGACGACGGTCAAAAGCTGGTCCATATTGGATTTGAGTTTTGCAACTGTAGCAGCTCCCTTGCGGCCTTCGGCAAGCATACTTCTCAATTTTAATTTTGGAAGGGACAAAAAGGCTGTTTCTGATGAAGAAAAAAATCCGACGCAGGCTACCAGAAAAAATAAAAGCAGAATTGTAAGAATTTTCATTTATTTTTCCTCCTGACTCTGATTTCTAGATGACTGGGAATGAGTTGGCTGGTCGCCATTTTCAATTTTCCCACCACGTGGGGCTTTTTCGCCATGGGCTAGATTCTCGCTTGGAGTCTCTGCAAAAATCTTTTCAATTCTCATCCGCTCTACCCTGTGTTTCTGGATTTTCACAATCTTAAAACGCCAGCCAGAATATTCTATTCTGTCACCAACAACCGGCATACGGTCAATTTGTTCTGTAAACCAGCCGCCTATTGTTTCGTTGATATTGGAATTCAGTGGAATTTTCAAATCTTCCTGCAGGTCGCGGAGTAGAACTGAGCCGTTTATTTCAAAATCATCTTTATTTTCGACTACATCAAAATCAAAAACCTTGCCTCGGAGGGTGTTATCGCCAGGCAGGGCAAAAATTTCGCGAGAAATATCTTTTTCGGTGATAATTCCATCGGTCCCCGAATATTCATCAACAATAATCGCCATGGACTGGTGATTTTCAAACAAAAGTTCCTGAACAGAAGTCATTTTTTTTGTGCCAAGAATAAAAATTGGCGGCCGCATAACTTTTTTAATATCAAAATCAGCCTGATTCATTTTGTAGGTCAGCATATCCTTTAAATAAATAATGCCAACAATATCATCAATAGATTCGTGATAAACAGGAAAGCGGGTAAAAGCTAAACGCTGGGAAAGTTCAACAATATCTCGATAAGAGGAATTGTCGCGAACCGCCCGAATTTTCGTTCGCGGGACCATAATATCCTGGGCTTCCAAATCAGAAAACTTGAAAACCTGGTTCATCATGCGGTTTTCGCCTTCTTCGATAACGCCATTTTCGGAACTTATATCAAAAAAGCTTTTTATATCTTCCTCGGTGTAAGATTGTTTTTTTTCTTTTGTTTTAATGCCAAAAATGCGGAGAAAACAGCGGGCAATAAATGTAACGACGGCGACAATCGGCGTCATTATAAAAACGACCACCTGGACAAAGCCTGAAAGTCCGTAGGCAATTTTGTCCGGGCAGCGGGTCGAAATGGTCTTTGGTGTGATTTCGCCAAAAATCAAAAGGAGGACTGTGGCGGCGAGGGTGGCAATGCCAACCCCTTTTTCGCCAAAATACTCCAGAGCAAGAGAAGTCAAAATTGATGACAGAAAAATATTGACCAGGTCATTTGAAATTAAAAGCGTGTTTATCAAATGTTCTTTCTGGTCAAGCAGTTTACCTGCCCGCAAGGCTTTTTTATCCTTATTTTTTCGCAGGATTCTGAGCCTCAACTTATTCATTCCAAGAAATGAGCTTTCCGAAATGGAAAACAACATGGAAAGGGTTATCAAAGTAACAAGAATTATGATTAAAATTATCGCGGGTAAATCATCCATTTTTCTGCGTCTACGCCTCCAATCAGATTTTCTCTAAGAATTTTTTACTTTGTAAAATATGCCACACCTGCGGCAAAAATATTTTCGCAGGTAGATTCGCTTTCGTTTGTAAGAGGATTACCTCCCACGTTTTTGAACAAGTCCAGACTTGCCCCGTTCAATTCCATGCCGACACCGCGTTCATTGTGTCCCATTTTTCCAAGAACGTGACCGTCCGGCGAAGTAATTCCTTCGATTGCGAATGCTGAACCATTTGGATTGTCCGGCTCGGCAATTGCAGGATTTCCGAACTCATCAACATACTGGCTGAAAACCTGGCCATTTTTGAAGAGTTTTTTTGCAGTGGCAGAATCGACAACAAAGCGGCCTTCTCCATGCGAAATTGCAATCAGGTGATTTCTACCATCAACAACGCTAGGATGCAGGGCCCAAGGTGAAGCAGCCGAAACAATTCTTGTACGAACAATGCGAGAGATATGGCGACCTATTCTGTTGTAGGTCAAAGTCGGCATATCATCTTTCATATCACGAATATCACCATAAACAGCAAGCCCGGTTTTTACCAAAGCCTGGAAGCCGTTACAAATACCAAGCACAAGCCCCTTACGTTTTTTCAAAAGATTCATTACTTCGTCGCTGATATTTCCGGCTTTCAAAACATTTGCAATGAATTTTGCAGAACCGTCAGGTTCATCTCCGGCAGAAAATCCTCCTGCCAGAGCCAAAATCTGGGTATCTTTGAGCTGATTTTCAAGTTCAGAAAGACTTTCTTTCAGCATTTCTGGATTTTTATTTCTGAGAACAAGGATTTTTGTATCTCCGCCAGCAAGATTAAAGGCTCTAGCCATATCATATTCGCAGTTCGTTCCAGGGAAAACAGGAATCAAAACTTTTGGATGAGATTTCGCTTCTACAAAGGCTGGAGCTTTTTTGATAGCAGAAAGAGATTTATGTTCAGTTTTTGCCCAATCAGGCAATTCTTCCTGTAAAGGTGCACCAGAAACTGGTGGGAAAACATCTTTCAATTTATTTTCCCAGGCTTCAAGGGCAGATTCCAGGCTGATTGTTACACAAGGATTTGTGATTCCGCCAATTTGGGCATTCTGGATTTTGATATTTTTTTCGTTGATAGTTTTTCCGAGTTTTGTCAAAGTGCCGGCCTTAAATCCAACTTTTGACAAATCTTCTTTTGTTTCTATGATGATGTTTCCGTAAGTCGGGATAAAGAGATTGCGGAGATTTCCCCCTTCAATTTCTGCTCCGACCATATTTCCCATAGCCATTTTTGTGATTGCTTCGGCAATTCCGCCAGGGCCAACCGGGTACATGGCAAGAATTTTTCCAGTCTTGTTCAAATCATAAATCAAATCTGAATTTTCAAGGAATGTCTGATAATCAGGATTAAGATTAGAAGAATATGGAACAGAAACCATGTAAATGTTGCTTTCAGCCGATTTAAATGAGCCGCTGACAACGTTTTTCACATCATCATGAGTTACTGCAAAAGAAACCAAAGTGTGAGGAACATCGATATTTTCAAATGTTCCAGACATAGAATCTTTTCCGCCGATAGAAGCACAACCAGACTCAATCTGGGCGTCAATAGAACCAAGGAGAGCAGCTGCAGGATAGCCCCAGCGTTTTTCTGATGTAGCCCGTCCAAAGAATTCCTGGAAAGACAGGCGGCTTGTACGGGCTTTTCCACCAATACAAGTGATTTTTGCCAGAGAAGAAAGCACTGCAGTTTTTGCACCATGCCATGGTGACCACTGACCTACACGAGGGTCAAATCCGTAAGCCATCATAGAAACAGTTGAAGTTTCGTGAGGAGTTACAACCGGGATTTTTGCAGACATAGCAGCTTCCGGCGTATTCTGATATTTTCCACCATAAGGGAACAAAACCGTAGAAGAACCAATTGAGCCGTCAAATCGCTCACCAAGCCCCCGCTGGCTGCAACAAGCCAAATCATTCATATTGGCAAGCCAGGCATCTGTCAGGTGATTTTTTACACAGTGCTCACATTTTGCACCTTTTTCCAGTTCTGCTGCAACGGCAGGAAGTGGATTGAGCAAAGGTGATTTTTCTACAGCCTCAGGAGATTCAATTAAAGCATCAGCGTGATGAGGAGCACCAGCAGCATCCAGGAAATCACGACCAATATCAACAATTGTTTTACCCCGCCACTTCATAACAAGACGGTTTGTATCCGTCACCACCGCAACAACAACGGCGTTCAAGTTTTCCTTTTGTGCAGCGGCTATGAACTTTTCGACATCAGCCTTACGAACAACAACGGCCATACGTTCCTGGCTTTCAGAAATGGCAAGTTCAGTTCCATTCAAGCCCTCATATTTTTTAGGAACTTTATCCAGGTCAATTTCAAGTCCTGGGGCAAGTTCACCAATGGCAACAGAAACTCCACCAGCACCAAAGTCATTACAGCGGCGAATCATCAGGCTGACTTCTTTATTACGGAAAAGACGCTGGATTTTACGCTCTTCAACGGCATTTCCTTTCTGGACTTCGGCGGCAGCAGTCGTAACAGATTTTACAGTGTGAACTTTTGAAGAACCTGTTGCACCACCAATTCCGTCGCGGCCAGTTCCACCACCCAGCAAAATAATAATATCGCCAGGTTCAGGTCTTTCGCGGATAACTGTATCTACAGGAGCAGCTGCAATTACAGCGCCAAGTTCCATTCTTTTTGCAAGGTAGCCAGGGTGATAGATTTCTTCAACCTGGCCAGTTGTAAGACCAATCTGATTTCCGTAAGAAGAAAATCCCTGGGCAGCTTCGCGAACAATCTTCAACTGAGGCAGTTTTCCTTTCATGGTGTCCTGCAATGGCACAGTTGGATCGCCGGCTCCTGTAATCCTCATTGACTGGTAAACCCATGAACGACCGGAAAGAGGATCGCGGATTGCCCCACCAAGGCAAGTTGCAGCCCCACCAAAAGGTTCAATTTCTGTAGGGTGATTGTGGGTTTCGTTTTTGAACATCATCAGCCAGCGTTCTGTAGCTTTAGGATCATCTTCAGACAAAGGCTTGCCATTTTCATCAGCAGTATAATGCACATCAATATAAACAGAGCAGGCATTGTTTTCTTCCGAAACTTCCATATCTTCAAGCTTTCCATGCTTTTTAAGATATTTCATTCCGATTACGGCCATATCCATAAGGCAGACAGGCTTATCTTTGCGTCCGGCATACAAATCAGTACGCATTTCCTCGTAATTTTTCAGGGATTTTTTGAACAAATCGGCGTAAGGACCATCTTCAATTTTGATGTTGTTGAGTTGGGTCAAAAAAGTCGTATGACGGCAGTGATCAGACCAGTAAGTATCCAAAACTCTGATTTCAGTTTCAACAGGATCGCGGCCTTCGCCTTTAAAATAGTCCTGCAGGAATTTTATATCGGCCAGGTCCATGGCAAGCCCCATTTTTACCCGGTAATCTTCCAGGGCCTGCTCGTCCATTTTGATAAATCCTTCAACGACAGGAATATCAGCAGGACTTTCGACTTTCATTTTTAATGTGTCAGGCTTTTTGTCATCAGTAAGACGAGAATCAACAGGATTTACAAGATAATTTTCGATTTTTTGAAGCTGGTCATCAGAAATTTCGCCCTGCAAAACAACAATTTTTGCACAGCGAACAAGAGGTTGGGCATTGTTAGTTTTTACACCTTTTAAACCAGCCCGCAGGAGGGAAATACACTGTTCAGCACTATCAGCTCTCTGATCATACTGGCCAGGCAAAAATTCCCAGATAATTTTTTTGCCTTCAACTTTTGGAAGTTCTTCTGTAAAAACGTAATCGCTCTGAGGCTCAGAAAAAATCCTTTTTGCAGCAACTTTTGCAACCTCGTCGGTTACGTTTTCAATATCATAACGATTAAAATATCGAACTCCAGTTACACTGGAAATTCCCAAAAAACCATTAATCTGTGATAAATAACTTTTAGCCTCGTTTTCAAAACCAGGTCTTCTTTCTACGTAAAGTCTGTACATAGAAAGAAGTATACTGATTTTTAAGGGGTTTTACAATGAATCCTTAAAACCTATAAGTTCCCGTTGTGATTGTTCCACCGTTTGAGTAAACATCAAAGTTTACAGACTTAGTAGCATTTGCCAATTCACTGTAGAAATCTGCCAGGTTTTTAACAGCCTTACCGTTTACCGCAGTAATTACATCACCATTTTGGATACGCAGGCTAGCTGCCGGAGACTTTTCTTCAACATTTGTTACAACGACACCCTGAACCTTTTTGCTTTCGATGTTCAACTGTTCACGAGTTTTTTCTGTCAAAGGCTGGGCTATAAATCCAGGCCAACTCTTAGAATTGTTGATTTCGTCCGAAGTTCCACGTTCTTCAATCTTGACCGTAATATCAGAAATCCTCTTTCCACCACGAATTACGCCAAATTTAGCAGATGATCCGGCAGTAAGACTTCCAACTTCACGAACAAGCTGATTTGTTGTCTTAATCTTCTTTCCATTCAATTCAACAATAAAGTCACCAGGTTTTATACCACCCTTAGCAGCAGGGGAATTTGTGAATACGGCAGCCGCAAAAGCACCTTCCATTTCAGAAACTCCCAAATCCTGTTTATATTCTTCTGTAACGTCAACCAAAGAAACGCCAACCCAACCGTAAACAACTTTACCATTTTTGATAAATGAATCAATTGCAGCCTTAATATTGTTGATTGGGATTGCAAAACCAAGTCCAACAGATCCGCCCGAAGAAGAGGCAATCCAGGTATTAATTCCGATTACTTCGCCGTAAATATTTACTAGAGGTCCGCCAGAGTTCCCCTGGTTGATTGCAGCATCTGTCTGAATATAATCACTAACTGAAGACATATGAGATTCTGAACGGCCAACTGCCGAAACAATTCCCTGGGTAACTGACTGGCTGTAACCAAGAGGAGCACCAAAAGCCAGACAAATATCACCAGGTTGAACTTTATCAGAATCACCTAAACTTGCAACCGGAATTGTGTTGTCTTTTGTTTCAAAAGAAACAAGGGCAATATCCAGGCGTTCATCAGAACCAACAAGTTTTCCTTCAAACTCGCGACTATCATTTAGTTTAATAGAAATTTTTGTAGCAGAACCGGCAACGTGGTTATTTGTCAAAACATAGAAGGTATTTCCAGTTTTGCGGACAATTACACCAGAACCAAGCCCCTTTTGTTCATATTCCCGCTGATTTTTCTTGCTGTCATTATCTCTGGAATTTGGAGAACCAAAGAAATATTCCCAAGGGCTTGTCATATTGCCAAATGGACTTGTGTAAGTCTTTGTTTCCGAAACATCAACTTCGACTACGGCAGGAAGCATTGTTTCGCTGATTGAGCGGAAAGTATTCTGCAAAGATTGGACAACATTGATGTCTGAAGATGAAACTGAAGTTTTTTTAACAGGGTCAGCAAAAAGTTGAGAACTTGCCATCAAAATGACTGTAAAAGCAGCCAGAATTTTTGTAATTTTTTTCATATCTATATCTCCTTATAAAGTTCGCGTTAGAGGCAGCACTAGAGGTGCTGAATATGATAAAAATTACACGAATGTAATTTTTATCACACCCCCTTTAACAAAGATTTTTATTTTCTTTTTTTTCTTGTTTTAAAATATAACTACAGAAAAATAAAAAGGTAACAAAAAAAATGTGTTATGGAGAGATATAAAAAAATAGCAGAGTTTTACTTTAATACAGACATTCCCTTATAATCCAAATCTGTGAGACACTCTGTGTGGTCTTCAAAAACCGCAACCGTATGCTCTTCGTGGCAGCTGACTTTGCCATCACAAGTAACAACAGTCCAGCCGTCGTCCAGAGTTTCTACATCGGCAGTTCCAAGATTTATCATAGGTTCAATGGCAAGTACCATACCAGGTTTTATTCTAGGATTAGCCCCGCGGAAAGGACAATTTGGAATGCTAGGATCTTCGTGAACATCAAGACCAACTCCATGTCCGCAATAATCATAGACAACGCCATAACCGTGTTTAGAAGCAATATCATAAACTGCGTTTGCAATATCACTGATTCGGTTACCAACAACGCAAGCTGCAATTCCAGCTTTCAGACATTCTTCGGTAACTTCCTTTAATTTTTTGACTTTAGGATCAACTTTGCCAATCAAAAGTGAATGGGTTGTGTCGCTGATATAGCCGTCCAGGTCAATTCCGACGTCCAGGCTAACCAAATCCCCTTCCTTTATGACCTTTTTCTTTGAAGGCAAACCATGGATAACTTCTTCGTTTACGCTGATACAAACGGCACCAGGGTAATCTTCATGCCACCAGGCAGGTTTTCCGCCGTGGTCCAAAATATAATCTGTAAAAAGTTGGTCTATTGCTTTTGTTGTCATTCCCGCATGGATTTTTGGGATAAGTTCGTTAAACATATCGGCAGTAAGGTGACAAGCCTTCCTGATTCCGTTAATTTGCTCGGCAGTTTTCAAGTGAATCATCGTTCTTAATCTTCCTATAGTAAAAAAATATCACTTTGTTCAAAAATATGCCATAGTTTATGTTAGTTTATTCTAACAAAGTATACTCCAGAAAAATTGCGTCAATTCGTCAGTTTGACTTTTTGAAAATGTCCTTTAGGCCAGTTTTTCCGCTTCCCTCTGACAAATTCCGGCAGTTTCATAATCTCCAAGGCGGCGGTATTCTTCTGACATTTTTCGTAAAAAGAATGCATCATCAGATTTTTCAAAACCTAAATCCAGGGCCCGTTCGTAAACATCCAGGGCAAGTTCATCGGAAATCACCCCATCAATATTTTTTTTGAGGATATTCAGGGTAAAAGACATAACTTCCGGGAAAAAAATATAAAAATACTGGTAGGAATATTCCATCAAAATGATTTGTTCCAAAAGTATGATTGCGTCGTAATATTCTCCGCGGATTACCAGTTCTTCTGCCAGAATGTAGCCATAATCCATAAAATCTTCGCGGGTAAACCATTTTTTCAGGGAAAAATCTGCGTGTGTCATCTGCATCCGCTTAAATTCGGCGACGGCTTCGTCCTCTTTGTGATGCATGAGGGTGTAAAAAATCAATTTTGCCCGGCTTTCTTCATCATCGCGGGCTTTGAGCCAGTCATAATAATTAAACTCTCCCTGGCCCGCCCTTTTCCGGTAAAGTCGGGATAAAAAGGATTCGTCAAAAATAGACCGCTGGCGATTATCCGAAAGAACCCGGTAAGCCTGAACAACTTCATTGAACTCATCGCGATGGGTCACATCTCCAGACAAATCCGGATGAAAAAGTTTGACTTTTTCGCGATAAGCTTTTTTTATTTCTGATAGGCTTGCATTTTGGCGGACGCCGAGCACTTCGTAAAAATCTTTCATATTTGAAATTATATCAGAATTACCTCTAAAAATGGGGTAAAAAGGGGGGCTTTTTACAACTTTTTAGCGTTTCGCTTTTTCAAAGCCTTGAGAACAAAGACATTTTCGCGTTCGCGCTCTTCCAAAACGCCTTCTATGTAGGTTTTTGTTTCGCGCGTCTGTGGAATAATCATCTTGTCCAGAGCATTTACACGTCGCTGGGTCTTTTTGACTTCCTCGGCAAGTCTCCAGACAATAGTTCTGATTGAAGCCATCTGGGTGAGCAGGGACAAAAGTTCAAAAAACTTACTGATTGTGGCGTCGGTGTTAGAATCTGTTCCCATAAAAGAATAAAAAAGTTCTTTTTCCGGCATCACAACGTCCATGGACGAAAATCCCATACCGCCGATTGTGACTTTTTTCTCGGTCATTTCAAAATCATAATGAATACCGTGCGAAATCCGCTCAATCTGGTCGGCTCCAGAAGTCATCAGCATGCGTTTAAATGCCGGGTAGGCTTGGGCAATTACTTTGTCAATCTGGTCTTCCAGAAGTTTTACCTTTTCAACAAGATGCATAAGTTCACGAACCAAAATCTCACGTTTTTCTTCCAGCAATTCATATCCGTTGGTCGAAACTGCAAGCTGGTCTTTCATTGCTAGAAGATTTGATTTTGTAGGAGCAATATTTATTTTTGCCACTTTGGTCACCTATTTTCCATCATCAAAACTAACGGTTCAAATATTTTTCAATAAATTCAGGCTTAATTCGGGTAAGTTCTTCTTTTGGAAGTTCTTTTAAGATTGTCCAGCCCAAATCCAAAGTCTGCTCAATCGTTCGATCTTCATATTCACCCTGATTAAAGAATTCCTGTTCCAGCCTGTTTCCAAAATGCAGGTAGGCCCGATCAAGCTGGCTCAATTCCTCTTCACCAATAATGGCTGCCAGGTTACGAATGCTTTTTACTTTTGAATAAGCAGCAAAAAGCTGGGAAGAAAGATTTGCGTGATCTTCGCGGGTCATATCAGGACCAATTCCGTCTTTCATCAAACGAGAAAGAGATGGAAGCCCGCTCACAGGAGGATAAACTCCTTCCTGGAAAAGTTCACGCCCCAAAACAATCTGGCCTTCTGTAATGTAACCGGTCAAGTCTGGAATTGGGTGAGAAATATCATCGTTTGGCATTGTAAGAATAGGAATCTGGGTGATTGATCCCTGGCTCCCTTTTACACGACCGGCACGCTCGTAAAGTTCTGCCAAATCCGAATACAAATATCCAGGATAACCTTTACGGCCAGGAACTTCTCCTCGGGTCGTAGAAATTTCTCGCAGGGCTTCACAGTAGTTTGTCATATCAGTCATAACAACCAGAACGTGCATTCCCTTTTCAAATGCAAGATATTCGGCTGCGGTCAAAGCACAACGCGGAGTGATAATTCGCTCGATTGAAGGGGCGTCTGCCAGTGACTGGAACATTACAACTTTTGAAAGCACGCCAGATTCCTGGAAAGTGTCGATAAAGAATCGGGCAACATCATATTTAATCCCCATTCCGGCAAAAACCATTACAAACTGTTCATCAGAATTGCGGAGCCTTGCCTGGCGGATAATCTGAGCTGCAAGTTTATTGTGTGGCAGACCGTTTCCAGAAAAAATCGGGAGTTTTTGACCACGAACCAGGGAGTTCATTCCGTCAATTGCAGAAATTCCTGTCTGAATAAAATCTCGCGGATAAACGCGGGCGTAAGGGTTCATAGGATTTCCGTTTACGTTGCGTTTTTCAGAGCTGATAATCTGAGGATAACCGTCTATCGGCTCCCCCAACCCGTTGAAAACTCGACCCAAAAGCCCAGTTCCAACCCGCAGTTCCAGAGGTTCGTCCAAAAACTCAAAAGTTGAATCAGACAAATCCAAACCTGTCGTTGAACCAAAAACCTGGACTACAACAGCATCTTCAGAAATATCTACAATTTTTCCTGTACGTTTATCGCCCATTCGGTCACGAATACAAACAGTTTCGTTATAAAAAACATTTTCAGTTCTTTTTAGAACGATGATTGGGCCGTCTACGGAAGTAACGCCTCTATATTCAACACCTTTCATTTTAATCCTCCGCTACATTTCTACCACGAAAGAACGTTCAAGTTCCCCAAGCTGCGAATCCAGGTGATTTCTGATTTCCTGAATCTTATCCATCTCATCATTCTTAACAGTCATTTTGATGCGGACAATTTCTTCACAAACAGGAAGATTTGTAACCTGTTGCAAAGGACATCCTCCTTTTACAACTCTAACTGCACATTCATAATAAGACATTATCAAATCAAGAATTGCGATTTCCTTGTCGATTGAACAATATTTATCAACATCATCAAAAGCATTCTGCTGCAAAAATCCGTTTTTAACCATTTCGGCAACTTTCAAAACAAGCCTTTCTGTAACAGGCAGGGCATCTGGTCCAATCAGGCGGACAATCTGCTGCAGGCGGTTTTCGTTTTTCAAAAGGTTGATAGCTTTTGTTCGCAAAGTTTCCCAAAGAGGATTGTGGATTTCCCACCAGCCTTTAACTTCGTCAGCATATTCTGAATAAGAATCTATCCAGCCAATTGCAGGATAGTGTCGGGCATTTGCCAATTCACGATCCAAAGCCCAGAAACAGCGGATAAAGCGTTTTGTATGCTGGGTAACAGGCTCAGAAAAGTCACCACCCGGAGGCGAAACAGCTCCAATAATCGAAACAGAACCTTCCTGGTTTTCAAAATTGATTACCCTGCCGGCTCTTTCATAAAAAGATGCCAGGCGGGTTGGAAGATAAGCCGGGAAACCTTCCTCGGCAGGCATTTCTTCCATACGACCGGAAAGTTCACGCAGGGCTTCTGCCCAACGAGAAGTTGAATCCGCCATAATTGCGACGTGCATTCCCATGTCGCGGAAATATTCTGCCAGGGTAATTCCCGAATAAAGCGAAACTTCACGGGCTGCAACCGGCATATTTGAAGTATTTGCAATGAGGATTGTTCGCTCCATAATAGAACGCCCGGTTCTCGGGTCAATCAATGAAGGAAATTCCGTAAGAACTTCCGTCATTTCGTTTCCACGCTCACCACAACCAATGTACACGATTAAGTCTGCATCACACCATTTTGCAATAGCGTGCTGGGTCATTGTTTTTCCAGTACCAAAACCGCCAGGAATTGCGGCAGTTCCACCTTTTGAAAGTGGGAAGAAAACATCAATAACCCGCTGTCCGGTAATCAAAGGCTCTGTAACCCCAAGTTTTTTGGAATAAGGACGAGGTTTTCGCACCGGCCAATACTGGGCCAGCTGGATTTCTTCATCAAGTTCGGTGACCGCAATCACATCGTTTACGGTATAATCTCCGCTTCCTTTAAAAGTCACCAGGACACGTCCACGAATGTAAGGTGGAATCATAATTTTCTCGGTGATTGATTCCGTTTCTTTTACAGTTCCAATCACCATACCTGGGTGGATTGGAGTTCCCTTTTTTACATTTTCAAGAGCTTCAAAATGCCAGATTTTTTCCTCGTCAATCGGCTCAATTCGTTCGCCAGGAAGCAAAAATCCCCCTGACTTTTCGTACATAGCCTGCAAAGGACGCTGAATACCATCGTAAATATTTCCAACAATTCCAGGTCCAAGTCTCAAAGAAAGAGGACGTTCTGTACACACAACTTTTTCGCCAATATGCATACCAGTATCTTCCTCATAAACCTGGATTGTAGCATTTCCCTTATTCTGACGGATAATTTCACCGATGAGCTTCTTTTCGCCAACATCAACTACATCATAAAGACCGCAGCCTTCAAGACCTTCTGCATAAACAATTGGTCCCGAAATACGTGTAATTTTTCCTTCTCTCATATTTGTCCTCCGAAAAGTGCGTCAGACAAGTCTGCTCTGTTTTTATCAAGAATCTTACTTATTGCCTGGCTCAATGTAAGCCGGCAGCGGAAAGATTTATCTTCTGCTTCAAGGATTATTCCCGCAGGTTTTTCCAAACCATAACTTTCTTCCAGGGCAATTTTTCTGAACATTGTTTCCTGGCAATCCAAAAGTCTTTTACCAAGTTTTTTAGTCAAAACCTTTTTGGCTTCTGCTGTAGAAAATCCGTAAACATAAGCAGTCACATTTTGATTTTGTACCAG
>CAVFQN010000090.1:0-2803 GCA_963624615.1 Treponemataceae bacterium
ATGCAGAACGCCCTTGTAATTTTTTATTCTGATGAATCAAAAAATTATCGACTTTCTTTAATTACTAGTGATTATGAAATTGTAAATGGAAAAATTAAAGCACTTTATTCAAATCCAAAAAGATTTTCTTTTAGGCTGGGAGAAGGTTGCAAGACACATACTCCAAGCGTAATGCTTTTTGAAAAAGGCAAAATCCGCGAAAGAACAGAAAATGGGAAAACGCTTTCTGTTTTTGAAGATTTAAAAAGCAGATTTGATATAGAAGTTGTTACCAAAGAATTCTATCAGGAACTTTTTGCATGGTACACCTGGGCTTGCCAGCTTTCTACTTTTCCACAAGGAAAGGGAAAAACTGTAAAACAGACACAGGAAAACAACGAAATCAATTTAATCCGCTTAATTACACGACTTATGTTTGTCTGGTTTATAAAGCAAAAAGATTTGATTCCTTCTTGGATTTTTGACACGAATGAACTTGAAAAAATTCTTAATGATTTTGAAAGCCAGAGTCTTAAAAACGGAAACTACTATAATGCCGTTATTCAAAACCTCTTTTTTGCAACTCTTAACAAGGCAATCAGTGAAAGAGCTTTTACAAACCAAAACAGCAAAGAACAGTACGGTATAAAAACTTTTTATCGCGATGATATAAAAAAATCATTCTTTAAATTAAGCCACGAAGAAATGATTGAAAGATTTAAGAGTGTTCCTTTTTTAAATGGTGGACTTTTTGAATGTCTTGACCGTTTGGACAGCAACGAAAAAGATAAAAATATTCAGATTTACAGCGATGGTTTTAGCCGAGAACAAGACCGTCGTGCATTTTTGCCGAACGCTTTGTTTTTTATGAAAGAAGATGAAGGACACGAAGGCCTTATTAGTATTTTAAACCGCTACAATTTTACTGTTGAAGAAAACACTCCAAGCGACGTGCAGGTTGCCCTTGATCCTGAACTTTTAGGAAAAGTTTTTGAAAATCTTTTGGGAACTTACAATCCGGAAACAAGCGAAACCGCCCGTAAAGACAGCGGAAGTTTTTACACACCGCGCACAATTGTAAATTTTATGGTGGAAGAATCAGTCAAAAATTATCTTAAAAATGCTACTCAAATTACTGATGAGAATTTAGAAAAACTTTTTGACCAGAATACTGAAAACTTGGATTTTGAGGGCAAAGAAAAAGTTGTAAAGGCTTTAAAAGAAATAAAAATTTTAGACCCGGCCTGCGGTTCTGGAGCTTTTCCAATGGGAATTTTGCAGTGCCTTGTAAGCCTTATTAAAAAACTTGACCCAATTTACGACACAAAAGAAGCTCTTTACGAATTAAAACTGACCTTAATAGAAGACTGTATTTTTGGAAGCGATATTCAGACAATCGCTGTTCAGATTTGTAAACTCCGCTTTTTTATTACATTGATTTGTGAGCAGGATAAAACTGAAAAAACGGAAGACAACTACGGCTTTAACCCACTGCCAAACCTGGAAACAAAATTTGTCTGTGCAAACAGTCTGATAGGAATTTCCAAAAAAGAAGAAAATATGGCAGGGCAACTTTTTGATAACGGAGTTAGCAAAACCCGGGACGAATTAAAAGAAATCCGCTCAAAACATTTTGGAGCCCAGACTTCAAAAGAAAAAATGCACTATAGAGAAATGGACAAAGAATGTCGCGAAAAACTTGCAAAACTTTTAGAACAAGACCAGATGTACGACAACAAAGACGCAAAGCAATTAGCTTCGTGGACTCCTTATGACCAGAACGCCACTGCAGATTTTTTTGACCCGGACTGGATGTTTGGAATAAACGACGGTTTTGACATTGTAATTGGAAATCCGCCTTATATTCAGCTTCAAAAAGATGGTGGAAAACTTGCAAGCCTTTACGAAAACGAAGGTTTTAAAAGTTTTGCAAAAACCGGGGACGTTTACTGTCTTTTTTATGAAAAAGGATTTGACCTTTTAAAGCCAAACGCACATCTATGTTACATTACAAGCAACAAATGGATGCGCGCCGGTTATGGTGAAAAACTGAGGGAGTTTTTTGCAAAAAATACAAATCCAAAAATGTTGATTGATTTTGCAGGAGTAAAAGTTTTTGAAAGTGCCACCGTAGACACAAACATTCTTCTTTTTCAAAAAGCAAAAAATCAGAAAAAGACACTCGCCTGCGTTACAAAAAACATGGCAAAAACTGACTTAAATAATATGAGCCATTTTATTAAGCAGAATCAAAGCCAATGCATTTTTGCCACAAGCGAAAGCTGGGTAGTTTTAAGCCCGATTGAACAGAGCATAAAACAGAAGATTGAAAAGGCGGGAACTCCGCTTAAAGATTGGGATATTCAGATTAACTACGGAATTAAAACCGGATTTAATGATGCCTTTATAATTTCCAGCGAAAAACGGGAAGAAATCCTGAACAACTGTAAAACAAAAGACGAACGCAAAAAAACTGATGAACTAATACGACCCATTTTGCGTGGCAGGGATATTAAAAGGTATGGATATGACTGGGCGGGGTTGTATTTAATAAATACTCATAACGGAATAAAAGAAAAGGGAATTCCTAGAATTGATGTTGAAAAAGATTATCCAGCAGTAAAAAAACATCTGGATGAATACTGGGACAAAATCGAGAAAAGAGCCGACCAGGGCGACACTCCGTACAATCTTCGTAACTGCGCATATATGGACGATTTTTTTAAGCAGAAGATTGTGTGGACTGCTGTCAATTCTGAATACAGATTTTGTAAAGTTTCAGAAGCAATCTTTTTGAATAATTCTCTGTTTATGATTACTGGAG
>CAVFQN010000091.1:0-5672 GCA_963624615.1 Treponemataceae bacterium
CCTTAATTTCGCCCTCAAATTTAAAATCTTCAATTTTTTTCTTAAATTTCTGATAATCAGTGGCATTACCTTCCGGAGTTTCTCCCAGTTCTTCCTGAATAGACTTCATCTCTTCACGCAAAAAATATTCCCGCTGATTTTTTTCGATTTTTTCGTTCAATTCATTCTGGATTTTTTTCTGAACCTTTAAAAGTTCCTGCTCTTTTTTAATAAAAACCAGAACCTGTTCCATACGCTGACGGACATTCACCGTTTCCAGGATTTTCTGCTGTTCATTTTTATCAATATTCAAAATAGAAGAAATAAAATCAGCAATTTTTCCAGGATTGTCGATATTCACCATATTCAGCCGCATTTCTTCCGAAAACAAAGGATTATTTTCCGAGACTTCCTTCATCTCGCTGATTAAAGCCCTGGTCAGTGCCTTGACTTCAAAAGTGTCAGCCTCTTCGTCGTCCAGATACTCAACCGCAGCCGCAATTGGAGCCGATTTATGCAAAGTTTTACGGATTTTAAAACGCTTTTGGGTCGAAATAAAAACATTCACCCCGCCATCAGGCAAATTCACCTTTTTGATAATGCGGGCAACCGTTCCCACCCGGCACAAATCATCAGCAGACGGACTGTCAGCATCATTTTTCAGCATTACAATCCCGATAAAACCGTCCTGGTCGTAAGCCTCTTCAATCACCTTCACATCTTCGCTGGCACTAATCATCAAAGGCGTAAAAATACCAGGAAAAATCGGTCGTCCCGAAAGAGGTATAATCATCAATTTATTTGGTAAAATCTGCTCCGCAGAAATTATAGAATTCTCATTTTCATTACTCATACTTCAAAATATAATAACGAAAATGATAGAAGGTCAAATATTTTAAATGGAGCCTCCAAAAATTGCAATTTTTGGAGGCTTTTATGGAACTTTAGGTGATTTTAAGGGATTTTAGAGACAATTTTCCGCAAAATCACCCCCTGTACGGTGTCAATTTTCCACACTCCGCCAGGGCAGACCTTACACCCTATACTTAATCTTCTTTCCCGTTCCTTCATACAACTTTTTACGTTGCTCGGTGATTGTCGGGTCAGAAATGTAATCATCAAAACTCATCATACGGTCAATAATTCCGTTTGGTGTAATTTCAACAATACGATTTGCAATAGACTGGATAAATTCGTGGTCATGAGATGAGAACAAAAGCACACCAGGAAAAGAAATCAATCCTTCGTTCAAAGACTGAATTGCTTCCAGATCCAGATGGTTTGTAGGGTCGTCCATTGTAATACAGTTTGCACCTGAAAGCATCAATTTTGAAAGCATACAGCGGACTTTTTCGCCACCCGAAAGAACTTTTACTTTTTTCAGAGATTCGTCACCAGAAAAAAGCATTCTGCCAAGGAAGCCACGAACATAAGAGTCGTCCTGCTCTTTGGAATACTGTTTGAGCCATTCTGTGATATTCATCTCATTATCAAATTCTTCGTGATTATCGCGAGGAAGATAGGTCTGAGAAGTTGTCTGTCCCCAGAAAAATTCTCCGGAACTAGGCTTTACCCTGCCATTGATAATATCAAACAAGGCTGTAACAGAATTATGTTCAATTCCGACAAAAGCGACTTTATCAGTTCTGTTAATTTTCAGATTAAAATTTTTGAGAAGAACGTTGCCTTCCGCATCAGTGTAATTCAAATCCTTAATTTCAAGAACATTATTCCCAATTTCGCGGTCCATTTTAAAGTTTACATAAGGGAATTTTCGAGTTGAAACAGGAATATCTTCCATACTTTCAGCCAGTTTATCATAAATCTTTTTGCGGGAAGTAGCCTGCTTAGCTTTAGAAGCGTTTGAAGAGAAGCGGAGGATAAATTCCCGCAAATCTTTCATTTTGTCTTCAGTTTTTTTCTGCTGTTCGTGGGCCTGGCGCTGCATAATCTGGGTCATCTGATACCAGAAATCGTAGTTGCCCGAGAATTGGGTGATTTTTCCAAAATCAATATCACAAATATAAGTACAAACAGTGTTCAAAAAGTGACGGTCATGGGAAACAACAATTACAGTGTTTTCAAAATCCAAAAGGAAATTTTCCAACCAGGTGATTGATTCAATGTCGAGACCGTTAGTAGGTTCGTCCAAAAGCAGGGCATCAGGATTACCGTAAATAGCCTGAGCCAGCAAAACGCGGACTTTCTGACCTTCGTCCAGCTCGTTCATCATTTTGTCGTGATATTCTTCCTCGAGCCCCAGACCAGACAACATCTGCTCAATTTCGTTCTCGGCTTCGTAGCCCCCCAGTTCTCCAAATTCAGCTTCCAGCTCCGCAGATTTAATTCCATCTTCTTCGGTAAAATCGGCTTTTGCATAAATTTCGTCGCGGGCTTTAGAAACTTCGTAAAGTTTAGGATAGCCCATCATAACCGTTTCTTTTACAGAATAATCATCAAAGGCAAAGTGATCCTGCTTCAAAACGGCCATTCGTTCGCCCGGAGTCATAAAAATCTGACCAGAATCCTTTTCCAAATCACCAGAAAGAAGCTTCAAAAATGTTGATTTTCCAGCCCCATTTGCTCCCGTAATTCCGTAGCAGTTTCCCTTATTAAATTTTAAGTTTACGTCTTTAAAAAGCGGTTTTTCGCTAAAAGACAAACTTACGTCGCTTACTGTAATCATTTTATTCCCCAATCATAATAAAAGGACATCTCCAAAAATTGCAATTTTTAGAGGCCCCCAAAAAAGTGATAAATTGCCACCAAAACGCCCAGCCTCGGTGACAATTAAATTTTACTCAAAAACTATCTTCCAAAAAAAGATTTTACCTTCTGCCAGAATGATTTTTTCTCTTCGGCATTGTTTTTCGGCTTATTATCATAAGATTTATTATATCCAGACTTTTTGTAGTCAGATTTTTTATAATCACCCTTCTTATAATCAGATTTTTTGTAGTCGCCTTTTTTATAAGAAGATTTTTTGTAATCACCTTTTTTGTAGTTAGATGATTTTTTGTAAGAATTTTCTTTTGAGTTTCCGCCTGCGTTTGCTCCGCCGGCATTTTGTCCAGCAACAGAACTTGAACCGCCAGCGTAAGCTTCTCTGTAAAGTTTCATGCGCTCATCATAAGAAAGCCCTTCCAATTTTGCAGGGTCAATATATGGGCGTTTTTGTTTGAAATCTCCGCCAGCTTTTCCGCCTTTTTTGTAGCCGTCTTTGTGATAATCAGACTTTTTGTAACCATCTTTTTTATCTTTATTATAAGATTTTTTATAGAAAACAAAAGAAAAATCACCAGACCTGTTATGATAATCCCCATTCTTGCCCTTACGATAACCGCCGTGATTATCATATTCATCATCACCATGCCAGTTTTCAGTTTTGATATAAACCCCGGCAGATTTATCTTCGGCCATCTGCTCAGGATAAGCCACAGTTGCAGGAATTGACATTTCGATATAACGCTCAATTGCAGGAAGATTATAAACATCCTGTTCTGAACAGAAAGTATAAGCCTTGCCAGATTTACCGGCACGAGCCGTTCGCCCGATTCGGTGAACATAATTTTCGGCTTCAATCGGCAAATCATAATTGATTACCATAGCCAAATCATCAATATCAATACCGCGTGCAGCAACATCAGTTGCAACCAGAGTTTTTACATTGCCGGCTTTAAAAGACTTCAAAATCTGCAGACGTTTTGACTGGGGCAAATCACCAATCAAAAATTCCGCACTAATATCATTCATCTGCAAACGCTTTGCAACAACTTCGCAGGAACGTTTTGTATTACAGAAGATGATTACAGATTCTGGATTTTCGTTTTTCAAAATCCCCAGCAAAAGCTTCATTTTTTCATCAGAAGAAACGTGAAGCAATTCCTGGTCAATTTCACTTACCGTGATATTTTCAGCTTCAATTGTGATTTCGACAGGATCGCGGGTATATTCCCAGGCAAGATTTTTTACATAAGAATTCAAAGTCGCAGAAAAAAGCATAGTCTGACGATTTTCGGCTTCCGGCAGACATTTGAGGATTTTTCGCAAATCAGGATAAAATCCCATATCAAACATACGATCCGCTTCGTCAATTACACAGAAATTTGCATCTGTGAGGACAAGATTTCCACCTTCCTGCAAGTCGATAATACGACCTGGAGTTCCGATGATAATATCAACACCCTTTTTCAAAGCCGCAATCTGTTTTTCATAACCTACCCCGCCATAAACGCTAAAAGCCTTAAGAGCAGACTGACCGGCCAGAGTTTTAGCTTCTTCTTCAATCTGAACAGCAAGTTCACGAGTTGGAGCCAAAACCAGACATTTTTTGCCTTTATTCTCATCCTTGAGTATTTCAGAAATTACCGCAATCAGATATGCAGCAGTTTTACCAGTTCCAGTCTGAGACTGAACATACAAATCAGGACCTTTTGTCCCCTCATAATTTTTTGAAGCCTGAATAACCTGTTCCTGAACAGGGGTACAACTTACATAACCAGAAGCTTCAATTCCTTTCAAAAGTCTTTCATCAAGACCAAATTCAACAAAATCCATAGCGATTCCTTTATATATTTTTCCATGATGACACACAGGTCTCAGGATATTTTTCACGATTTTGTACGGAAAATTTCACAATTTTTTTCGCATTTAATGCAGAATTATACCGTTTTTTGGAAGTTAAGTGAACATATATGGGTATCTCTAAAAATTGCAATTTTAGAGGCCTATTTAGAGCCCCCCATTTAGAGGATTCCATGTAGAAATTTTGTTTTTTTTATCTTTGCCCAATCATTTTTATGTAACAAAAGAGCGATTTAAGTTATTATATTTATAAAGCTTGAGTAACTCACTCAAAATCGCTATGCCGATACGGAACCAAGTCCCGCATGACATAAGAAAAAGGAAAAAAAATTATGTTAAAACAAATCACAAAAAAACTACTCCCACTCACATTATTAACGACATTACTTTTTAGCTGTGCCACTACAAAACAAGACCAGGTCAATATTGATGAATACGATAGTTCTGTCACCAGCGAAAATGAAAATACAGAAAATGACGATGAAAATACCACAGAAACAAATGAAAATGGAAGCCCCGTAAAATTTACCGCTACAAAACAAAAAAAGAATTTCTGGAAAGACTTTATTACATATGGAAATAAAGAAGATTTTGTGACAGGAGATGTAACATCGGTTTTTACAAAAGCAGTCACAGGCTCAATTTCCCAGAAAAAATCAACAATTTTCATTAATCCAGAAAATGGTACAGCAGGATTTGGAACTTCCTACATGGCAGCCTTCTACATCGTGCAGTTTGATGAAAAAGCACGAAGCAAATTCGCAGCAGCCTACAAATCATACTTGGAAGACTTTGAAAACAAAAAACTCGTCAGAAAAAGTTCTAAAACAAAAAAAGCCTATGGCTCAATGGATGTACATCTGGACTGGGGTTCAATTAAATCTTCAACCCCAAACAACGGAAATGGAACAGCCTTTTTGGGCTACGAATTCGTAAAAAAATCTCCATACTTTGTTCTCTATATTCCTACCCTCAAAAATGACCATTATGATGATGTAGGAGATTCCACAACCCGCGAATCAATAACTTTGAAATATTATTTTACAAAAGCCCAGGCAGCAGAATTGGTTGAATACCTAAAAGACGAAAATATCCTAAAATTCTTGGAA
>CAVFQN010000092.1:0-5609 GCA_963624615.1 Treponemataceae bacterium
CCTTCTTCCCGGTTCTCCTGAATCATCTCTGAAAGTGTCATATAGTCCTTCCTCTCTTTGGGTGAGATTTTCAGGCGGTCTACCAATGCTGCAAGTCTGTCAGTTAAGTCAGAATCCGACTTCTGTCTACTCAGATAGTTAAAAAACGCCTGGAGTTTTTCTGACTTCATTTTAGCATAGAGTTTTGCGTTATAAAAGACAGAAAGTCTGCCATCATCTATCACTTCTCTTGGAAATTCGTCTATCCGGTTGCGGATTGTGTAAACAGGCAGGCCCAGGCCAAGGGGATCTCCTAGGCACAGAAAAATTACATAGGAATCTTTTAAGACCTTGTAATCTTCACCGGCCATCAAGTTATCTACGTCCATAACTCCCTGGTTGTAGCGAGCTCTTTTCGCCAAATCCGTTAAATGCGAAGTCTGAATTTCGATGTCAAAACAGCGTCCGCTTCCATCTTTGACGTAAACGTCAAATCTCGCACCTTTACTCAAATAATCTGTTTTGCAGTCTTTTTGTGCAGATGACAGTTCTACTCTGTCAATTTGGATTCCCAGCAAAAGTTCCAGAATTTCTTTTGTGATATCCAGATTTTTTCCTAAGCCCCGGTGTCCCGCGGTAGGCTATGGAGCAGCTGCGAAGGCAACTTCAGTTGCCGAAGCAGAAGACCGGAGCGGCACTATTTGTGCCGCGAGGACTTTGCAGCGAATGCAGAACTGCGGAACAGCCGACGGCGGACAAGATGTATTTTGTTTTTTTGACTTGGTAAGGGTTTATTCCAAAAGACTTGGATACGGTAGAAAATGACAAAGCCGATGTTGTCCGCCGGACCGCCCAAATAATTATTCATTCCCAAAAAAAATGGACAATATCAATAAAAATCGTTATAATTCAAATAAAATTGAATGGAGGCCGCAATTGGAAGCTCAGGAAAATACCATCATCATAAATCCGCTGGAAGATTTGGACAAAATCAAGGCCCTGGCGTCTGAACCGCGAATCCAGATGCTCAATCTTCTGCGAGAAAAAACGTTGAACATCAACGAAATTGCGGACGCCATGAAACTTCCGCAATCTACGGTTGCGACCCATATGGCCATTTTGGAAGCGGCTGGGCTTGTTTCTACGGAATCTGCAAAAGCTAGTCGAGGCAGCCAAAAACTTTGCCAGACTTCTTTTCGCGAAATTTTAATTCAATTTCCAAAAGAGACAAATCAGGAAGAAAATTTTGTGGAAATCGAAATGCCTATTGGAATTTTTACGGACTACGCTGCCACCACCCCTTGTGGTCTTTGTTCTCCGGAAAAAATAATCGGTATGCTGGATATTCCGGACTCTTTTTTGACCCCAGACAGAATGAAAGCCGGGCTTTTGTGGTGCGGTAGTGGCTTTTTTGAGTATAAATTTCCAAACAACGCTATGTATGAGTCAAAAAAACTTTCAAAACTGGAAGTCAGCCTGGAAATTTCTTCCGAAACTCCGGGGACTAATCCAAATTGGCCGTCGGATGTTACAATGTGGATTAACAAGGTCGAAATCGGAACTTGGACTTCGCCCGGTGATTTTGGCGACAAGCGGGGAAAATACACTCCTCTCTGGTGGAAATTGGAGGGCTCGCAATATGGTCTTCTCAAACATTTTTCGGTGACGGACCAGGGTTCTTTTGTTGATGGGGTGAAAATTTCTGATGTGAAATTGGATGACCTCAAACTCCAGGATCACCACTCCATCAGGGTGAAAATTGGTGTAAAGGAAAATGCCAGTCACATGGGTGGCTTGAATATTTTTGGAAAGGGTTTTGGAAATTATGACCAGGGGATTATTCTCCGGTCATATTTTGATTAAGGTCATCTCTAAAAATTGCAATTTTTAGTTGCCTTAAAAATTAAAAGTTATATCAAAAATAATTGATACTTATCAAAAATATTTGTTGCAAACGTTTTTTTTGTGTGCTAAAATCTCCTTAGAAACAGCCAATAAGGAGGCTTTTTTGATGAAGCAGTCTATCATTGTTAACACAAAGAACAAAAAATCACAGATTAGTCGTGACATTTATGGTCACTTTTCTGAGCATTTGGGTCGCTGTATTTACGGCGGTTTTTGGGTTGGAAAAAATTCCCCAATTCCAAACATCAACGGATACCGCAAAGACGTTGTCCAGGCTTTTAAGGATATTGATATTCCAAATTTAAGATGGCCGGGCGGATGTTTTGCCGACGAATATCACTGGAAAGATGGAATTGGTCCTTACGAAAGTCGCAAAAGAATGGTAAACACCCACTGGGGTGGCGTTGTCGAAGATAACAGTTTTGGTACAAACGAATTTATGGGGCTTTGTGAAGAACTGGGCTGTAAACCTTACATCACAGGAAACGTAGGAAGTGGTAGTGTTCAGGAAATGAACGAATGGATTGAATACATAACCTTTAATGGCGAATCTCCTATGAGCCGACTCCGCGAGCAAAACGGTCACAAAGACGCATGGAAACTGGACTTTTTTGGCGTCGGTAATGAAAACTGGGGCTGCGGTGGAAATATGAGGCCAGAATTTTATGCTGATTTATACCGCCGTTTCCAGACATATGTTCGCCAGTATGGCAAAGACAAAATCTTCAAAGTTGCCTGCGGTCCAAACAGTGATGATTACAATTGGACTGATGTTTTGATGAAAAATGCTGGAAATCTGATGGACGGACTTTCCCTCCACAATTACACTTTTGACGCCCCTTGGAACGATCGAAAGCCGGCTACCGATTTTGATAAAGAAACTTATTATAAAGCCCTGCAAAGTGCATTCCGCATGGAAGAACTTGTTCGTCGCCACGACGAAATTATGACAAAGTACGATTCTGCAAAGCGAGTTGCCCTTGTTGTAGATGAATGGGGATTATGGACTGCCGTTGAACCTGGCACAAATCCTGGATTCCTTTATCAGCAGAACACAATGCGTGATGCAGTTATCGCGGGAATTCATTTGAATATTTTCAATAACCATTCTGATCGCGTAAAAATTGCAAACCTGGCTCAGGCTGTAAACGTTATCCAGTCTCCGGTTCTTACAGAAGGTGACAAGATTGTCCTTACCCCAACCTGGCACGTTTTCCACATGTACAAAGGCCATCAGGATGCCCAGCTTTTGGAAACATCTTTTGCCACAGAAAGTGCCGGCGACTACGAAAAAAATATACTGGTTCCAGGTCTTTCAGTTTCTGCATCAGAAAAGAAAGATGAAAAAACTGGCAAAACAAAATATCTGGTTACAGTCGTTAATACAGATTGCGAAAAGTCAAATACAATCGACATTGCATTTGCAAATCTTCCAAAAACAATCGAAAAAGCGGAAGGTTCAATTATCGCTTCTGATAAAATGAACGATTTCAACTCATTCGACAAAGCAGATTTAATAGTAGAAAAAGCCTTGAAAGTAAATATTCTGGACGGGCAGACACTTTTAATCGATATGCCGTCAAATTCTGTAGCGTCAGTTTCTTTTGAAATCTAAGAAAATAGACTGAACTCTCATTCCGGGCTTGCCTCGGGAGTTCAGTCCCTCATCATTACGAATCAAAAAAAACTGCCCTGATAGTTTTCCTCCTACTACAGGGCAGTTTTTTTTGTAACAAGATGCTTTTTTGGGTAAGATATCCTTTACAGCCAAAAATTACAGCCTAAAAGCCATTCCAACCACCGCTCCCCCTATAAACCAGAAAAATGGATGGATTTTTTTTAGAGGCTTAATCTGCAAAAGAGCCAGAACAATCACAGCTAAAATTATAATACTCCAGACCGGAGTCATTTTGCCGTCAGTGACGGCGAAAAGGGTTACTTTACAAATCCCCCAGATGGCCACCGCAATAATAGCCGTTACCGCCGGCCGGATAGCCGAAAATGCAGATTTTACAAAGCGGTTATCATTTACCTTTGCAAAAAAAGCCGCAATCAGACAGATGATAATAATACTTGGAGCAACCAGGCCCAGCGTCGCAATAATTCCACCTGGAATTCCCAAAGTTTGAAAGCCAACGTAAGTTGCCATATTTACCCCAAGCGGACCTGGCGTAAATTCACTGATGGCAATCATATTTGTAAGATCCTGCATTGAAAACCAGTTATACTTATTTCCAAGTTCAATCAGATAAGGAAGAGTTGCTGGCCCTCCCCCAACCGAAAAAAGCCCGACCTGAAAAAATTCCCAGAACAAAAGGAAGCCCAAAGAAACACTAGACATTTTCAGCCCCCTTGCCGGCATTTTCCTTACCGTTATTTTCCTTATCGACATTCTCCTTGCCGGCCCTGCCCCTGGCAACCTTCCCCTTAATCAAATCAATCACAATTCCGCTGGCAGCCGCCATCAAAACCAGGGCGATAGTCGGAAGAGGTGTAAACAAGGCCAAAGCCAAAATCACAATCGCAATAATCCAGGCAGTCAGATTTTTCAAACTTTTTTTACCCAGCGTGATTACCGTATTCGAAAGCAGCCCGCAAACAACCGCCCTCACCCCCATCATAGCGTGAGCCACCCAAACATTATCAATAAAATTCTGCAAAAACGCCGCGATAATCGTGATAATCACAATCGAAGGCGAAATCATTCCCAGAGTCCCGATAATTCCCCCAGCGATTTTCCCCCTCTTATAGCCAACAAAAGTCGCAGTATTCACCGCAATAATCCCCGGCGTACACTGGCCAATCGCATAAATATCCAGAAGTTCCTCAGACGTAATCCATTTACGTTTTTCCACAAGTTCCGTCTCAAGCATAGGCAGCATTGCAAGCCCGCCACCCAGCGTCAGCCCCCCAATTTTAAAAAATGCCCAATAAATTTCTAAAAGCGATTTAAAATCCATTTTCAAAACAGTCCTTTTTCGTGGCCTTTACTATACATTTTTTTTGGGCGGTCCGGCAACCTCCATTCGTTGCGCTCATTCCGGTTGCCGTCGGCAGTTCCGCACTTCGCTAACGCTCTAAGTCCTCGGCACGCAAATTGCGTGCCTGCGGTCTTCGGCTTCGGCTGTTGAAACAGCCATCGCCGGTGCTACATTGCCTACCGCAGAACAAAAAATTCCCCTGTACATTTTACTTTGCACTGGGGAGTTTAAATTTTTACCGAGAGTTTTATTTACTCTGTAGTTTCCGTTACAATTGGAAGTCCAGAGACTTCTTCAAAAGCCACTGTCGATGTATAAATTCCATTTCCATCATATAAAAATTTTTTAAATCCTTGTAATCCTCACCAGCCATCAAATTATCTACATCCATAACGCCCTGGTAGTAGCGGGCCCATTTGGCTAAGTCTGTCAAATGTGAAGTCTGGATTTCGATGTCAAAACAACGCCACTGCCGTCTTTGACGTAAACGTCAAATCTCGCACCCTTGCTCAAGAAGTCTGTTTTGCAGTCTTTTTGTGCTGATGACAGTTTTACCCTGTCGATTTGGATTTCCAACCCCCTGGTGTCCTGCGGTAGGCTATGGAGCAGCTGCGAAGGCAACTTCAGTTGCCGAAGCAGAACAAAAAAGCCCCACAATTTGTGGGGCTTTTTTGTTTGAGGGTTACCGAACTGCGGAACAGCCGACGGTTGGCGGAATGAGCGGAGCGAATGGAGGCAACCGGA
>CAVFQN010000093.1:0-3481 GCA_963624615.1 Treponemataceae bacterium
CTACACCGGCCCTCATAAAATTATTGAGTCAGCATCTTCAATCCGCGGAATTGGTAGTTCAATGGGACAGGTTATTTCAAAAGCCCCTCAAACTTCCGCTCAGACTGGTTCTGTAAAATATCGCGTAGTTCATGTCGTTGACCCTAATGAAAGAGGAAAACTTGATGCAGATATTCTTTACATTGGAAGTGATGCTACAGTAGACCACGTTGATAACCTCCGAAGAATTATTGCTGGTTATTTAGCTTCAGCTTATGGTTATAGTGATTCGGATGCAAACACCTTGGCAGTTTTTATCACCGTTTACAATGCCGTTTATCGTGGTGATTTAGATTCTTATCAGAAAAAATATAAAAATCAGGTTCAGAAAAATCTTTCAAAAGAAAACTGTGGTCTTTCTGTAAATTACAAGGATTGGCCTGGAAAATCTGAAATTGTCATTCCTTTGTATGATGTGGCAGACGGCGGACTTTCTACCGTAGATACATCAGTTATCAGCGATTCTAAAGTCGTTGAGTCAATGAAAGAAGATGATGACCGCAATATCGAAAGTCGTAAAGAAATGGTAGATATTAAGGAAAGAGAATCTGACCAGGCTTCACAAAAAGCCCAGGAAGCCCAAAAAACTGCCGTTCAGGAACAAAAAGAAGCTAACGCAGCCAAGGAAGAAGCAAAAGAAGCTCAAGATCAGGCTGATCAGGCTCAGAAAGAAGCTGACCAAAAGCAAAAAGTAGCCGACCAAAATCCTGATGACCAGGAAGCCCAGATTGAAGCCCAGGAAGCCCAAATGGAAGCTGATGAAAAACAGGCCCAGGCTGATGAAAAACAGGAAGTGGCAGAAGAAAAACAGGCCCAGGTTGACCAGGCAAAAGAAGAAGCAAAAGAACAGCAGGCTCAGGCTGATAAAAAACAGTCAGAAGCCCAGTCTGAACGTAAAGAAATTGCCCAGGACCAGAAAGAGGTTCAGCAGGAAGAAGCTGAAAAAGCAAAAATGCCAAGTGAATATGGTATTATCCTTGCTGATGAAACCCAAATGCTTTCTCGCCTTGTAAAATTCAACAAAGAAACTGGTGAAATCATTCAAAATTCTCCTGTTTCTGTAATCCGTAACAGAACAATTTACAAAGGTGCTGAATCTTATTTTGCAATCGCGGGTGAAAATGCTAATAACGGGACAATCAAACTTGTTGCAATTGATCCAGAAACCATGGAAATTACAGGAGAAACAGACCTGAAAATTGCGGAAAATTCTTTGTTGGTTCAAAACGGCTCTGAATATATTTGTGTTGTTGATGAAGATGGTAAATTCTATCTGGCAAAATTCGGTGAAGATTTGGCACTGATGACTAAATCAGAAATCGAAGTAAAAGCAGCAACTCCAATTACCGTTACAGAAACAGGTATTGTCGTAACTGGTGCTGATGGCAAATTAAAACTCTTAAACAACAAAGATTTTACTGAAGGAAACCACTAAAAATTGTAATTTTTAGTGGTAACATTGAAGAGGCTACAAACTAAATGTCTGCATTATCATTAAATGGAGAGTGGAAACTTTCTTCTGGAAAAATAGAAACAAAGGCTAAGATTCCAGGAGATTTTCATTCCGCCCTCCTCGAAAACGGAATTATTAAAAATCCGTATGAAGGATTTAACGAAAAAGATATTTTGTGGGTCGGTCAATCGGACTGGACTATTGAACGCGATTTTGATTTTGAACTTCTGCCTGCTTGCCGGCAGATTCTGGAAATTACGGAAGCAGATACATTTTTTACTCTCTTTATAAATGATAAAAAATGTGGTTCTGGACAAAACGCTTTTCTTCGCTATCGTTTTGACATCACAAAATATCTGATTAATGGCAAAAATCATATCAAAATTATTTTTGTATCCGCAGAAAAAAAATCAAACGAAATTGCCAAAAAACTTCCTTACGAAGTTCCTTACATGAAATACGATCTTTATTCTCCAAACCGCAATCTGGCTAGAAAATGTCAGTGCAATGGTGGCTGGGATTGGGGACCGTGTCTTATGGTTTCGGGAATTTACGGCGAAATCAAAATTGAAAGTGTAGAAACAGGACTCTTTGATTCAGTCCAGATTAATTATTCCCACAAAGAAAATCTTTGGACTGCAAAAATCAGGGCAAATTTCACTTCCTTGAAAAATACTGAAAGAGAATTTTGCTTTAAAATTTCCGGGGCTCAAGATTCCCTTGAACTTGCTCAAATCACCAAAAAAGTAAAACTTTCTGTCGGTAAAAATGTAATTACTGCAAATCTGAATGTTGAAAATCCTTGGATTTGGAAAACAGCCGGGGAATTAAAAGAAGAAGGCCTTTCAGAAAATCTTCTTTATAATTTGACAGTGGAAGAAGTTGACATTTCTCCTGCCGCCCCTGCTGCTAAAATAAGTCAGAAATTCTCTTTTTCTTCACTAAAAACCATTACAAAAAAGGACAAAGCTCTTGGAAAAGATGGCCGCTGTCTTTATTTTGAAAACAATGGTCGTATGATTTTTGCAAAAGGTTCAAATTGGGTGCCAGCAGACGCCCTTCCTTCCCGCATGACAGGTGCACGCTACCAGGATTTACTGCAATCTGCTGTTGATGCGAACCAGAACTGTCTTAGAGTTTGGGGTGGCGGCTATTACGAAAAAGAAATTTTTTACGAACTTTGTGACCGCCTTGGTATTATTGTCTGGCAAGATTGTATGTTTGCCTGCTCACTTTATCCTGTAACCCAGGAGTTTTTGGATAATGTGAGCCAGGAAATTGAATACCAGGTTAATCGTTTGCAATCCCACGCCTGCATTGGACTTTGGTGTGGAAATAATGAAAATTTTGGAACTTTGAACTGGTTTGAACCTTCGATCAAAAATCGCGACAGGTATCTGGTTGATTATGACCGCCTTTACAACGATACAATTGGC
Organism: Treponemataceae bacterium; assembly: GCA_963624615.1. Lineage (GTDB taxonomy): Bacteria > Spirochaetota > Spirochaetia > Treponematales > Treponemataceae > Treponema_D. Next base: position 2,929 of record CAVFQN010000093.1, read on the forward strand.
AAAAAAATCAGACAACTTGACCCTTCAAGAATTTTCTGGCCTAGTTCTCCTTGTGCCGGCCCTGACGATTTTGCCGATAACTGGCACGCCGATAATATGGGCGATATGCATTATTGGTCTGTCTGGCACGAACGAAAAAGTTTTGACGCCTATCTTTCGATAAAGCCTCGCTTTGTTTCAGAATTCGGTTATGAATCATTTCCTTCTCTCGAAACAATCCGGTCCTTTTCCAAAGAAAAAGACTGGAATTTCACCAGTAAATTGATGGAATATCACCAGCGATCCCCTAGCGGAAATTCTATCATCCTCGAAAATTTCAGCCGTTATTTTCAGTTTCCAAATGGATTTGAAAATATGCTGTATTTGAGCCAGGTTCAGCAGGCTTTGGCTATAAAAACAGCTGTTGACTGGTGGCGGTCTCTCAAACCTCACTGTATGGGAGCCCTTATCTGGCAGTTGAATGATGTCTGGCCTTGTCCTTCCTGGTCATCGCTTGAATACAATGGAAAATGGAAACTCCTGCATTACGAATCAAAAAAGTTTTTTGATATTG
>CAVFQN010000094.1:0-9164 GCA_963624615.1 Treponemataceae bacterium
TTCATAACATAATCTTCCGCCTTCTGGATATTTGCTGCCGGATTGTAGGGATCTGCAGTCAAAATCTGGTCAGAAACAGCCTTGTAAGATTTTGTATCGCCTTTCGCGTGATTTGCCAGTGAAATCAATTCCAGGGCGTCAAGATTTTCTGCATCAGTTTGCAAAACCTGGTTGGCAACCGAAATAGCCATATCAAACTGGCTGTCAGAATAATACAAAGCTCCCAAAATCAGTTTTAAATCAATGTCATCAGCCAGTTCTGCCGGGATTTCTGCAAAATGGGCAATTGCACCTTTATGGTCGCCATTTTCCAGATAAACTTGCAGTTGCTTAGCAAATTTCACATTTGGCGGATCTTCTGGTTCTTTCGGTTTTACAGGCTCTTTTTTGGATGTCTCTTTATCAGAGTGAACCACTGGGGCATTTTTTTCTTCAGTTTCCGGGGTCGGTTTTGTTCCACATGCTGTAATCACAAAAACTGTAAAAACAGCTGCACAAAGTAAAATAGGTGAAAAAAACTTTTTTTTAATCATTTTTTATTCCTTTTATTTTCTTCAATTTATTTCTTTACAATAAAATACTTAGTTTTGCCTATGGTTGAAATTAAACGAATCATTAGCTAAACTGATAAAACAATGAGCATCCGGATTATAAGAAAAGCGTTGAGTCTGCTTATTGTCGATATCGTTATAATCATCGGCATTTTTGTTCTTCAATTTAGAACAGATTCAAGTATTATCGAAAAAATAGGTAACCTTCAATTTACATTTTCTCAGGCAGAAGATGATGATAAAAATCTACTTGTCCAAAATAAAGCCCGTATTTCATACAATGGTTTGAATTTTTATTTTGATGACCAGACCCCAGCCCTTATCAGAACTGGTGACACTGATGTTACTCCTGTTAAACTTGTAAGCTGGCAGAAAGAAGATGAACTTTCCTACGTTTTAAACTTCACAAACGATATAAAAGTTACATTCGAACTTGCTTCAACCGAGGCAAATGCTTCGCTGGCGATTATAGCAGATTTGCCGGCTTCTGTGTCAGATTTTGCCATACCTTATAATTTTTCTTCATATATGAGTATTCAAAAGGATGATGGTGATAAAATTGTCCTTAATGGCAAAAAATCAACCTGGGAAGCATCCGCATTTTCTCTGTCTTCCGGATATTTTGCTTTGGATCAGAGAGCTTACGTCGCAACTTACGCACTTTACTCTGAAAATCAGAAATTCTCATTTGATTCAATTGTCGATTTGGAAATTGCAAATCAGGTTGCTTTTGAACAGACAATTTCAAACTTTAAAGACAATTTGATTTCATCTTATAAGTCAAATTCTTCTGAATCTAATATTTCTGAGCAGGTTATTGTTTCTTACATTGCGGCCCAGGCAGAAAAAGGCTTGTATAGTCAGGCAATTGATGAAATACCTGGCAGTTTGAAAAAGTCTCGCCAGAGAACTTACCTTTCTGCCCCTTATCTGAATACTCTTGAAGAAATGAACACCCAGATTGACGCTGCCATTTCGGATTACACAAAGAAGATTTCTGATAGTGCCAAAACAGGTTCTTTGGACATTTTCACAGTTCGCAATATTTCTGATTTTATGTGCGTTCATCCAAAATCAGCTGATGTCATTAAACTTTTACAATCTGTTGCCAACCAGGTAGAAAATGTTTCTATTGCACAAGCAACTGGAATTCTTGAAGTTTATAATGATTTGGTAACTCTAAATCCTACTTATGCTGCTTATTTGCTTCCGGCTATCCAGCCTTGTATTGACTGTATTACAGAGGCATGTTCATTTGAAGGCAATGTTCTCACAATTTCCGAAAATGATACCTTCCTGTCTGTAATTCAGGCGGTAGAAACTGGAGTTGCCGTTCTGCGTTACGGTTTAATTTCTGATAATGTCACCTTGCAAAAAGCTGGTTATGTCCTTGTAAATTCTTATCTTGCTGATTCTTCATCTTATGATTTGAGGACTCTGTCAAATATTTATCCGATTATTGCTTACAATAATAAGTTCTATCCTCACTTTGAAAAGATTCAGACAAATGATTCTAATGATATGTGGGCTTGGACTTGTGCTCAGAGCATTGTTTATCAAAAAGATTCTGATGGTTCAATTACATTCACAATTGACTTCCCAGAAGGTTATACACATTATCTTATTGTTAAGGGCGTTCCGGCATTTACAAGTATTTACATTTACAATATGGCATTCCGTACAGACCCTAGATTTGAAACCTACAATTCTTCGGGATATATTTACAAAACTCAATCGGGAACGCTCCTGCTCAAATCTCGTCATAAGACTCGTTACGAAAATGTTCGTTTGGAATATCATCAGAGGGCAGCTGCAAGTTCTGCTTCAAGCAAAACTTCTAAGTCTGAAGCAAAAACGCAGACAGAAGTTGCGTCTGAAAATGCAAGTCTAAACGAGGCTAGTTCAAGTCCTGATAGTAATCAAACATCTTCCCCAGAAAACAAAAATGACGGAGAAATTGCTACTGGCGGACAGCAGGTTCCTGGAGATAATAATACGGCAACTTCAGAAGCCAATGGGGGTGAAAGTCAGACCCAATCGACCGGCGAAGACAGTGAAACAGAAGATGTTTCAAAAGAAAGAGCAGGCAGATCCAGCTGGAGACGCAGGGGGGCTTCCGATTAGAAGTAAATTTCGAATGACGATCTGGGAGGTTCTGCTACCTGAACTTAATACAGGGGCAACATGACTCCCTGGCCGTCCATGGGAGATGCTGAACCTTTTTTTTGTTTTGGGCATCTCTAAAAATTGCAATTTTTAGAGGCTCCCTTTTCTTAAAACCTTTCGACTTTAGGGCTGGATTTTTTGTAAAGACTTGCACCGCCGGTTTTTCTTGAAGATGAACGTTCTGTCTGGTTGTGGACATTTGGTCTGGCCCCTTTAGAACGGCCTTCCTTGAAACGCCCATTTTCACGACCGACGTCACGTCTGTCGCGGCTACCGTCTCGGCTTCTGCGGTCCCCATTTCTTTTTCCGCCATCATTTTCCAAACCTTCCGGTCTGTTGCGGCGACCTGCAAAAGAGCCATTTCCATAGGAGCTACTATTTCCGCCTTTTCTGGAACCGCGGCCCTCTGTTTTTTCGTCAATATGCATATGAGGAATTTTGTGATTTGATTTTGACAATTCTAGGGCTTTTTTTGCAGAGGCCAAAGGAAGACTTACAAGAGAAAATTGCTGGGCAACATCAATATCGTCTACCATGCGGCTTGGAATGTGCAGAAGTTCACTGAAATATGAGGCAATTTCTTTTGCCCTGTAACCGTCCTGCTTTCCAAGCGAAACAAAAATTCGCATTTGATTGCCTTTTGGGCCAAATTCTTTTGTGGAAATTCTGCCATAATGTTTTGAAGAAAGTTTTTCTCCGTAAAATACTGACAGAAGACCTGCAAGAATGTCTTCCGGATTGTTTCCCTGGGAAAGTTCCTGAGCAAGTTTTTTGTATTTATCATCAAAAGGTTTCAGGGCAGGGGAATGTTCAATGACTGGTGCAGGTGTAATGGAAGGTGCAGGTTCCGAGGCTGGTTCCAAAGTAGCAGGATTTTCTTCAGTTATAACATCAGTAGTGACATCATCATTAGAAATACTATCATTTTGTGATAGATTTTTGTCTGAACTACTATCATTTGATGTCAGATTTTCTGAAATAGCAGTTGCCTTATCATCATCAGAAACTTCAAAAAGTTTATTTTTAAGGTCTTCGATAACTCTTTTTTCTTTTACATCAATAACTTCGTGAATTGATGGAATTTTTCCCTCTTTCAATTCGCTTTTTGTAGCCTTTAAAATATTTTTGGTCAAAAATCCCAATTTTCGTCGTTCTTCTGGCCTTACAAAAGTGATGGCAGTTCCCGTAGTTCCCGCACGACCAGTTCGCCCGATTCTGTGAACGTAAGTCGCAGTATCAAAAGGAAGAGAATAATTTATAACGTGGGTTACCCCAGGAATATCAATACCACGCGCCGCAACATCCGTCGCAACCAGGATTCGGGTTTTCTTGAGGCGGAAACGCTCCAGAACTTTTTCACGCTGGTTTTGCATAATATCACCGTGGAGGGCAGCCGCTTCGTAGCCCTTCATATCAAGTTCGCGGGTTACACGGTCGGCATCAGATTTTGTCATCGTAAAAACAAGACCGTAAAAATCTGGGGAAATGTCAATCAGGCGGACAAGGGCTTCAATTTTTTCGCTTTCTTTGACTACCCAGTATTTCTGGTCAATCAAAAGGGCTTCGTCAATAACTTTCTCTTCCTCGATAATGTCATATTCGCCCATAAATTCGCCGGCAATTTTCAAAATCGGGGCAGGCATTGTGGCACTAAAAAGCAAAATACGGCAATCAGGATTTGCGTGACGGAAAATTTCTTCGATGTCGTCTATAAATCCCATATCCAGCATTTCGTCCCCTTCGTCCAAAATAAAATATTTGATTTTACTGATGTCCAGGGTTTTGCGGTCAAGGTGATCTTTGATTCTGCCAGGAGTTCCCACAACAATTTCAGAACCTCGTTTAAGGTCACGGATTTGAGTTGCATAAGAAGCTCCGCCATACAAAACGCAGGTTCTTGGAAAATCGTTATTTGCAAAAGACTGCATTTCGGTGCAAGTCTGAACAGCAAGTTCGCGAGTTGGTTCCAGAATTAAAGCCTGAACACTGTTAGTTTTTTCGCGGACATTTTGAATGATTGGAAGACCAAAAGCCGCCGTTTTTCCGGTTCCAGTTCTTGCCCTGGCAATAAGGTTTGTGTCGCTTGTTAAAAGCCGCGGAATTGCCAGCACTTGGATAGGAGATGGAGTTACAAATCCTTTTTTTGCGACAGCTTTGAGCGTGTATTCGTCCAATCCTAAATCTTCAAACGTAACAACTTCCGGATTTTCGTTCTGATTTTGATTTTCTGTGATTTCTGATGCAGGGACAGCATCAGACTGCAATGGGGACACTAAGCCCTGTTCTTGAGTCATTTCTTCGTTCATTATAAATACCTCTGTTTCCTATCGAAAGCAAAGTCTTCACAATTTTTACAAAGAATAAAACTCCGGCTTTCGAGTTGCACCTAAAATTTGCAACCTCTCCAATGTAGTTGAAAATGGAGAAAAATACAAGCAATAGGTTGAAAATGATGTAGTATTTTGCAAAGTGAAGTAAGGGACTTTGCAAGATGATTTTTAGAATTTGGGCGGTCCAGCGGACAAAAAAAGACTATGATATTTTTTACAGACTCCAAGTCTTTTTGGAAAAAACTTACAAGAAAAAAACAAAATACATCTTGTCCGCTGTCGGCTGTTCCGCAGTTCCGCATTCGCTTCAAAGTCCTCGGGGCACAAATAGTGCCCCTGCGGGCTTCTGCTTCGGCAGTTGAAACTGCCTTCGCAGCTGCTCCATAGCCTACCGCGGTCCAGCGGGGCTTAGAAAAAAATGCCATTTTTCAAAAAATTCATTTTTTTTTCATTTTCATTTCCCAAAATCGCAAAGTTTTGACTATTAATACTACAGGGGAATTTTCCCCCTGGAATTTACACTACAGGAGGGCGTAGAATGCCTGAAAAGAAAAGAATGACACTTGCAGAAAAATGGGAGAGATTGACTTTCGCGGATGATTTTATCTTCTGCAGAGTTCTGGAAAAGAATTTAGACGTCACAAAAGAAATCCTGGAACTTCTGCTCGAAATCCAAATTGACAGGGTAGAATTATCATCAGCACAAAAAGACTGTAAAACGGACTATTTGAGTAAAGGTGCTCGCTTCGACGTTTACGTCAAAGACGGCAGCGGACGCTGTTTTGACATCGAAATTCAGACTTCCCATTTGACAGACTTAGCCAAGCGGGCTCGCTACTACCAGGGAGTCATGGACGTAGATAACCTGATGGCTGGTGAGGATTACAAAGACCTGAAAGATTCGTATGTAATTTTTCTCTGTCTGGGAGATCCTTTTGGTCTGGGGCTGCCTGTTTACACAATCCGCAACCGGATAGACGAAGCTCCTGGCGAAGTGGTAGATGACGGAAGACTTTCTGTCTTTTACAATGCAAAACTCTATGCTAAAATGAAGTCACAAAAACTTCAGGCGTTTTTTGGCTATCTGAGTCGAAAAAAGTCGGATTCTGTCTTGACGGATCGACTGGCTAAACTTGTAGACCACCTGAAAATCTCCCCACAAGAGAGGAAGGACTATATGACACTTTCAGAAATGATTCAGGAAAATAGAGAAGAAGGCTGGGCTGAAGGTAGAGAAGAAGGTAAAGCTGAAGGAATTGAAGAAGGACTTTCACAAGGGCTTGCTCAAGGTCTTTCTCAAGGACGAATTGAAACTGCAAAAAACTTACTTGCAAAAGAAATTGCACCTACTATCATTGCTGAGTGTACTGGCCTGCCGTTGGAACAGGTTCTTGCATTGCAGAAGTAAGTTTGTGTGGGTGAAAACTCGGTAGCCCCGCAAGGAAAACGGCCACCAAGCGTGGAGCCCCTGCGTAGCAGTCGACCGCAGGCGGAGAACTGGGAAGTTTTTGGGGGAGCGAAAAATCAGACACCAGGGGGCGGGCGAAGCCCGCCCCCTAGAGAACTAAGTCAAGTTCAAAATAGCAAAAAGCCCTTTCGCCGAGGACGATGAGCGTTAGCGAAGGGCGCAAGGCTTGTAGGTGTCTTAGTTTTGCTAAAAAAACAAAACAATCGTTGCAAAAAAACATTTGTACAAAATCGAGTAAATGTATTAAAATAGCGTTTATGACCGAATTGGAAAGTCACATCAAAAACGTAGATAGAAAAAAAGTTGTAAACGCAGTAAAACTCCAATTACCGATTGAAGTTACATCTTACACCCTTTCTAGGAATATGGAAGCATATTTCAGAGCAGTGGAAGATGAATTTCTTGAAGTCTGCCACCAGGAACACCTCAAAGAATATCTTAATTTTTGTCTTGGCGAACTTCTTACCAATTCCAAAAAAGCAAATACGAAACGTGTCTATTTTAAAGAAAAAGGCCTTGATATAAATAATCCTGACGATTACGCCAAAGGAATGGAAACTTTCAAAGAAGACACTTTTACAAATATCGACTATTACCTTGAATTGCAAAAAAAAGAAGGTCTTTATGTAAAACTTTCTCTTCAGCTCAAAGGCGACAAAATCTACATAGAAATCAAAAACAATTCAATTCTTACATCTTTTGAAGCCGAACGAATCAGCCACAAACTTGATATTGCTCAAAAATATGATGATATGGATGAGGTTGTGGCAAACGTTATTGACCAGTCTGAAGGAGCGGGGTTGGGAATTATCATCATCATCCTTATGCTCCAAAAAGTCGGCCTTTCCAAAGAGAATTTTAAGATTTTTGCAACTGATAAAGAAACAATCACCCAAATTATCATGCCTTGCGATAAAAAAATTTTTGCTGGGGTCGAAATTATTTCCTATGAATTTGTAAATCTTCAGACAAAAATCCCAGTTCTCCAGAACAATTTTGACCAGGCAAATAAACTGGTTATTTCATCTTCCATCGACCGAAAAGAACTTACCACCTGCATCCGAAAGGACGTAACTTTGACCCTTCTGCTTTTAAAATACGCCCTGAAAAAAGACCCGAATTGTTTTAGCATTCCATCTGCTCTTAATCTTTTATCTGATGATGAACTTCGTTTTGTTTTTTCTGATTCAAATCCTACCTGCGATTTTATTTCTCCTCGGACTGAACTGGAAAATCTTTGGAGTCATTCAAAGCGGACTGCATTTTTTGCCTATAATTTGTATAAAAATAGTGATGTAAAAATCTCTGATTTTGATGGCAAAGATGAAGAATATTTCTATACAGCCGGTCTTTTAAATGATTTTGGCAAAATTCTTTTGGAAACTGCCAGCGACGAGCAAAAAAAATACATCGAAGAATTGAGCAGCCATTACGAAAATTTGTCTGATAAAATTCTGGATGTTTTCAGACTTGGAAATGCTTCTTCCTTTCTTAGTTTAATTTATATGAGAAAATTCGGATTTTCAGAAATTTTGGCAAATCGTTTGTCCAGCTGGAATACGGTCAAAAAAGTTGAAGAAAATTCAAAAGATGTAGTTGATATTTTGTATCTTTCAGAATTGATGGGCTACTACGAAGATGGCATTGCGGATTTCTACCAGATTGACAAAAATCTTCTGTCAAAATTTGACATAATAGACGAAAACCAGTTCAAATCCGCCATCCAAAGATTAAAGGACGCCATGTAGTTTTGTAGGGCACCTCTAAAAATTCCCCAAAAATTCAAAATCAGCTAAAATAGACAATATGAAACAACAGAAAGGATTTTTTTGACGAAAGCTATAGACTAGAACGACTCACAGAACTTGGAGATTCACTTGAAAAATTGAATAGTGTTATCGATTGGGAAATATTCAGAGAACCTTTGAGTAAAATTTTTGACAAAAAGGACAAAACAGATCGAGGGAGACTAGCGTTTGACCGCGTGATGATGTTAAAAATCCTCATTTTGCAGCGAATTTACAATATTTCTGATGATCAAATGGAATTTCAGATAAACGACAGAATGAGTTTCATGAGATTTCTAGATCTGAACCTTTGCGACAAAGTTCCAGACGCAAAAACAATTTGGAATTTCAGAAATGAACTTGCAAAAGCAAAAGCTGATGAAAAACTATTCGAAACATTCAATAAAATGCTTGAAAAAGAAGGAATAATCAAACATGAAGGCGTAATTATAGATGCAAGATTCGTTGATGCACCAAGACAGAGAAATTCAAGAGATGAAAATAAAGAGATAGAAGGAAGGAAAAATTCCAGAAAGTTGGTTAGGAGACGATCCTAAGAGCAAACACAAACTTTGTCAAAAAGATACAGATGCAAGATGGACAAAAAAGCGAAATGAAACGCATTATGGCTATAAAAATTGTCCGTTGACAGAGCTACAAAAACTTACGAACAAACTAAAATCAAGAATCCGGTGCAGGATTGAACACATCTTCGGCTACATGACAAATTCATTCCATGGACTCACTTTAAGATGTATTGGAAAGACTCGTGCTTATTTCAGGGCATCTCTAAAAAATCATCTTCGATGCTTTTTCAGAGATGCCTGCGCATTCTAAGTCTTGGAAATAGCAAGACTTAGAG
>CAVFQN010000095.1:0-12474 GCA_963624615.1 Treponemataceae bacterium
CATTCTAAGTCTTGGAAATAGCAAGACTTAGAAGTGCGCGTTTTCAAAGTTGCCTCTAAAAATTGCAATTTTTAGAGGCTCCCAATAAAGATAGACCCGAATTTTAAATGGAGTTTAGACTTATGGAAGAAATGTTAAAAGAATTTTCATCAATTCTGGCAGAAGAAGAAAATCTTCTTGATATGCTTTCTGAAAAACAGCTTGTTTTGCGTAAATCTGTTGTAGAAAAAGACTGGAATATTATGCTGGATTTGATTTCTGAAATTAATAAAATTTCTGATTCTTTTCAGCATTTTGATCTCCGCAGAGATGAAATCCAAAATCAGCTTAAAACTGCTGAATTAAAACCTTACCTTGAAAGACTTTCTCGCCTCAGATCAAAACTCTTGAAATGTAAACTTGAAAATCAGGTCTTATCAAATTACGTAACCGTAACTCGTGAATTTATTGCTGAAGTAGTGAATAAAGCACTTCCTCAGACTCGTAATCAAAACTATACAAGAAATGGTACTATCACACAGCCTCAAACGGCCAGTGTTTTAGTTGATGTCAGGGGTTAATTATGGGCTCAACTTTTTCTGGAATTGAACTTGGAAAACGTAGCATTATGGCTAATACAGATGCCATCACTACTGCAGGTCACAATATTTCAAATGCAAATACCGAAGGTTATTCTCGTCAGAAGGTGCAGATAAAAGAATTTGATCCTCTTTATCGGGCTGATTTGGAACGTGCAGAAAGGGCAGGAATGATTGGCCAGGGGGTTGATCTTCAGTCTGTAAACCGTATTCGTGATGAATTGCTGGATCAGAGAATTGTTGGTCAGGCAAATCAGGAATCTTACTGGCAAACTCGGTCAGATTATTACACGATGATAGAACAGATTTACAACGAACCTTACGATGTTTCAATCCGGTCAAATATGGATCAGTTTTGGACTTCATGGCAGGAACTTTCTGTAAATCCGGAAGATAAGGCAGCTCGCCAGGCTGTAGTTACTCGGGGAGAGACTCTCACTGACTCAATCAAACAAAGATGGGAAAGTCTGGAGGGAATTGCAAACCTTCTTGACGGCGATATTGAAGCTACTGTAAAACAGGTTAATTCTTATGCCCGCCAGATTGCGGCTGTAAACGGTGAAATTGTCCGTTCTAAGGCTATGGGTGATAATCCTAATGATCTTCTTGACCGACGCGACCTTCTTGTTGATAAACTTTCTGAACTTGTAAATGTTTCTACAGATCAGAGAGATTCTGATGAATTTATGGTTCATGTTGATGGCAAAGTCCTGGTTCAAGGCTCTGTGTCTCGCGAAATTGCCATGGAAGATCGTAATGATGATTCTGGTTATATAAAACTTGTCTGGGCAGATACCAGAAACGATGCTGTTTTTTCTGGCGGAAAACTTGGGGCTTTGGTAGAGCTTCGCGATGTTGATGTTCGTTCCGAAATCCAAAATCTTAATACAATGACAATGAATTTTGCGGATCTGGTAAACGATGTTCACCGAAATGCGGTTGGTGCAAATAAAACTACAGGACTGGACTTTTTTACCCAGCATTCTTTTGTAGAAAATGCCAACGGAAATTTTGACCGGGACGGAGATGGTCAGCTTGATACATCTTATGTTTTCCGAATGACAGGAACCAACGAACTGGATTTACAGCAGCAGGTTGGAATTGAAGGCGTTATGACTTTCAATGGGGCAAATGGCAACGTCCAGGTTCCATATTTTCATACAGATACAGTAGAAACTGTTATCGCCAGAATTAATAATTCTACCAGCGAAGTAAAAGCTTATCTTGATAAAAATAATCAGCTGGTTTTGAAATCGACAACGGCTCAGAATGTCGACAATCCTGATTTTGTAATCCGCCATGTTGAAGATTCTGGTTATTTTTTGAGTGGATATTCTGGAGTGCTTGCTGCAAATGGCCAGGCTGGAGCTTATGATTTTGCCCAGGCTGATGCGGTAAATGCTTTGGCTTCTAATGCTCAGTTTGCTGTTTCCCCGGTTTTCAATCCATCAGCATATATCGAAGTTAATGCTGCTATCAGAAATGACGTAATGAGTGTTGCTGCTGGCTACATGGGCGCTACAGGTACCGCCCCAACAGGAGACGGTAGGGCAGCTGTCGAAATTGCTTCAATCCGTAATTCTTCGGTAATGGTTGGAAGTATGAAGACTTTTGATGATTACTTTGCGGATTCTGTCACAAATGTTGGTCTCAAAGGTGAACAAGCCGAAACCAATTTATTGAGCCAGAATTCGATTATGGACGATTTACGCAATATGCGTGATTCAATTTCGGGTGTAAATATTGATGAAGAACTTTCTGAAATTATGAAATTTCAGCATGGTTATAATGCGGCAGCTAAATTTATTACGGTTTGGGATAATCTTCTGGATACCGTAATAAACCGCTTGGGCGTGTAGCCGTTTGAACGTATAAAGACGAAGAAAGACGTATAAAAGGAGGCTTGATAGATTATGCAGAGAATCAGCAGTCAAATGAATAATAATAATACCCAGTCTAGTTTAAGATTGCAGGAAAGTCGCTTGAACAGGGCTAACAATCAGCTTTCATCTCAGCAGCGTATTCAGCAGCTCCGAGATGATCCAATTGCAGCTGGTCATCTGGTTCGCTATCAGTCTTACCTTGGTCGGGTAAATCAGTTTGAAAAAAATGCCTTGACCTTGAGTGACCAGTTCCAGCTCCGCGAAGGCTATATGTCAGATTCTCTGGATATTATGCAGAGAGTTCGTGAACTTGCCGTTACCGGTGCAAATGGAATTTACACAAAAGAAGATATGTCAAATATGGCCACCGAAGTTGATGAACTTCTTAAAGCCTTAATCCAAAATGCCAATGCCGTTTCTGCTGATGGCAATTCGATTTTTGCCGGAACAAACACAAAGGCTACGGCTTTTGATGTAGAAATGGGAAACGTGGAAGGTTCTGGCGTTCCTTTAATCCAAAATGTCCGCTATAACGGAAATATTGAAGCAAACCTTGTAGAGGTTGATGAAGGAAAATATCTTGTAAATGATAATGCCGGGGTAAAAACTTTCTGGGCAGAAAATCAGCAGGTTTTTGGTGGTCGTGATGCTTCTGCCTGGCAGGCTTCTTCTGATAATGTGATTTCTGTTGATGGAGTGGAAATTCAGGTAAAACAGGGGGACAACTTGTATGCCCTGGTTGCAAAAATTAATGATTCCGGTGCTGCCGTAAAAGCCAGCGTTGATCCAATCAGAAATGCCCTGAACCTTGCTACAACAGACGCTCGCCAGCTTTGGCTCAAAGATGTGAACGGCTCTACTTTGCAGGAACTGGGAATTGTAAAAGATTCTTCCCAGCAGCCACCTTACAATCTTGGTGACGGAACCAGAGTAAGCGGCGGTTCTATGTTTGATACAGTAATCGCCTTCCGGAACGCTTTATTGGCTGGCGACCAGGAATCAATTGGTGGCCGTGTGCTTGGTGCTTTGGATCAGGGAATTGACAGCCTTGTAACCCGCATTGCAAAATCCGGTTCAGAATATGAAAGGGCCCAGTTGAATGCGACAAGGTCATCAAAACTTGCCCTGGACGTTACGAATATGGTCAGCAGGGAAGGTGATTTGGATTTTACAAAAGCCGTCACCGATATGAAGATGTTGGATTACACCAACCAGGCAACATTGAGCCAGGCTGGAAAAATGTACAGTTCAACACTTTTAAATTACATGAAATAAATAAAGTAACCTCTAAAAATTGCAATTTTTAGAGGTTACTTTGAAAACGTGCATTCTAAGTCTTGCTATTTCCAAGACTTAGAATGCACAGGCATCTCTGGAAAAGCATTGAAAGTGATTTTTTTAGAGATGCCCATAACTTTACAGAACTGTCATTCCGAACTCGTTTCGAAATCACTTTGCAAAAAATAAAAATCGCTTTCTGGGGTATAAATTATGGAACTTTTGACTAAGGCTCGGGGAAAAATAGAAATTACTGAAGATCATCTGCTTACAATTCCGGAGGGGCTTTTTGGCTTTGAAAATTACACAGAATATGCCCTGGTAGATTCTGATTATGAACCATTTATCTGGCTACAGTCTTGCCAGGATCCTAATCTTGCATTTTTGATTGTTGATCCGTTTTTAATTTGTCCGGAATATGAAACAGATATTGATGATGATGCTCTCGCAAAAATCGACATAAAAAAGCCTGAGGATATTATCATCATGACAATTGTCACAGTTCCTCATGATGGTTCTTCCATTACAGCGAATTTTCAGGGACCTTTGGTCATAAATAAGCAAAATCACAAATGTATGCAGGCAATTTTGAGTGATAACAGATGGTCTACCAAGGTTGATATTGTCAAAGCTCTTAATTCAAAAGGAGCCTGCTAATGCTTATACTTTCCAGAAAAATTGATGAAAAAATCAAAATAGGTAACGACATCACAATCACTTTGATTGACGTTCACGGAGACCAGGTAAAAATTGGCGTGGAAGCTCCAAAAAACGTAAAAGTTTTTCGCCAGGAAGTTTTTGACGCCATTCAGTCAGAAAATAAAGCCGCCGCTATCCCAGAAACTCAACTTCCAGACCAAAATGTTTTGTCTGCAGTAAGTGCTTTGAGTAAGCTTTTGAACAAAAAGTAAATTCCGTATTAGGAGGGGCAGTTTTTGAACTATTTTTCAGCTTTGTTTTTTAGTGCAAGTTCCGCTTCACTGGCTCTCAAATAAACAGGTCCGTCGTAATCCTGCAGGGCAGGCAGGCCTTTTTCAATCATTTCAAGAGTTATGTTAGCCAAAGCTTCTGTCGTCTGGTCAGGGGCTTTTGGAAGAAGAATTTCTATATCAGAAGAATTTTTTTTGTCATCACTTTTAAAAAATTCAGTCAGATTATCAGCAAGTTTTTTAGCGTCAGGGCCTGCAATTAAAACTTTTGAAAGTCCCTGTAATTTTTCTGCAATATCTGTGACTTCATAATCCCCATCTTCCAGCAAAAATTTTTCGCCATCGGTAAGTCTTGCATAAAATTTATCTTTATTTGCGTCAATGCAGGATAAAAGTGGTAGTCCCAGATTTTCATAGGCATAAGCATAAACTTTGAGGGAAGATACTCCATAAACTGGCACATTGTAGGCCAATTCAATAGCTTTTAAAGCAGAAATTCCAAGTCTAAGCCCTGTAAAAGAACCAGGCCCGATTGTAAGGGCAGAATAATTTAAATCTCCAGCTTTTATTCCGGCTTTTGAGAGAACTTCGTCAATAGAGGGAACAAGGATTTCGGACTGCCTCATTCCAATATCGTAAGTCTGGCAAACAAATTTGTCATCAGTTTTTACAGCAAGAGAAAGTCTTGTTACCGCACAATCAAGTAAAAGTAAATTCATTATAGTTCAACCTGCCAGTTATCAATTTCAATTTTTCGGCTGCCATCATCTTGTGGCGTAATCTTCAGGATAATAGTACGTTTTGGAAGCTCTTCCATGATTTTTTCGGACCATTCAATAATGCTGACCCCATCCCCATAAATCATGTCATCGGTTCCAAGATTTACAAAATCCTCGCCTCCTTCCAAACGGTAGACGTCCATGTGGTAAAGCGGCATTTTTCCATAATATTCACTGATTAAACAAAAAGTAGGACTTGTAATTGTATCTTTAATTTCCAGGGCTTTTGCAATTCCTTTTGTGATTGTAGTTTTGCCGGCTGCAAGAGTTCCCTGCATGGCAATAACATCACCTTTTATAAGTTTTGCACCAATTTTTTCGCCTAAAGCGATAGTTTCTTCTGCTGAATGTGTGATAAAAGTTAACAAGGTATGCGACCTTCAATTTCTTCGGTATAAATAAATTCCAGTAAAGCTCTTTTTACAGGTATAAGAGGATAATTTACTGGTTGTGTAAAAGTCAGTTCGATAATCTTTTTGCCGAGAGGACTTGTTTCAATCGTAAAACGGATTGGCATAGTTTCCTGGCATGTTGGCAGTTGCAGGACGGCATCACATTTGTATCTTCTGATATAAAAGATTTGTCCTTCTTCTCGTGCCAAATTCTGTAGCTCTAAGACCCTCATGATTTTGCTATTTTAACCTAATTTTGATTCGATAGCAAGGGAGAGAAAAAAGTGTGAGAAAAAAGTGTAAAAGAAAAAAGCGAGCCGTTAGGCTCGCTTTAGCTTTATCGAAAAAATGGCTCAGTAGAGATTTATCGAGGACTGCTTTCGCCTTTCCCAGATAATTTACGGTCTCTGTCCCATAGCACCTTCAAGAGTAAGAGTTTCGCCACTCATGTACTTGAAGTCTGGGCTTGCCAACTGAACACAAACCCGGCCGATTTCTTTTTCAGAATCGCCAAAATGTCCCATTGGAGGAGCTTTTACATTTGCCTTGAAAGCATCCGGATAAGCTTCCTTGAACTTTTCGAGCTGAGATGTCCAAGCAAGAGGACAAACAACATTTACATTAATGCCATCTGCAGCCCATTCTGTTGCAGCAACACGAGTAAGTCCACGAATTCCTTCTTTTGCAGCTGCATAAGAACACTGACCATAATTTCCGAAAAGTCCGGCACCAGAAGCAAAGTTGATAACCGAACCCTTAGTTTCCTTCAAATAAGGATAGCAGTGTTTCATATAATAGAAAGTCGCATAAAGTCCAGAATAAAGAGCCAGGTCAAACTGTTCAGTTGTATGGTCTGCAATCTTTACTCCAGAAGCCGAAGCCTGAGCATTGTTAACCAAAACATCAATTCTACCAAAAGTATCGATAGTCTGCTTGATTACATTTGCAACAACTGCCTCATTATCAGCACCTGCGTTTACATCAGCCTGAATTGCCAGAACTTTGATGCCATATTTTGCTTCCAAATCAGCTTTTGCATCTTCAAGCTTCTGAACATTGCGGCCAGTCAAAACAAGATTTGCACCTTCTTTTGCATAAGCAGTCGCAATACCATAACCAATTGAACCACAGTCGCCGTTATTCAAAACAGCTTTGCCGCCACCAGTGATGATGGCAACTTTGTCTTTCAAAAATCCCATATTTTTCTCCAAAAAAAATTTTCTCCGCTAAAATATATCAAAAAATAAAAGTTTGTTAAAGTGATAAAATGTTAGACATGACTAACAAAGAGTGTTTTTCAGGAGAGGAAAGCCTTTCTCTCGCTCCAGTCCGCTTCGCGGTCTTCCGCTTCCTAGGGAGTGGCTGTCGTAGACCGCAAAAACACTCAAGTGGACTATTTTTAGCGAGTCTCCGAGCAGGTATCCTGCGAAGGTGAATAACGGGGAAGACTCCCCGTAACGCCCCCAAAAATAGACCTTCTACCCATTATTTTCCCTGCCCGTAATAGGCATTTGGACCGTGCTTTCTCATATAATGTTTGTTTACAATGTAGTCCGGAAGTGGCGCCTGATCTGGGCGAATCATCAAAGTGTTCAGGGCCATTTTGCAGATTTCTTCCAGAACAGTCGCGTTGTAGACCGCCTTATCAGCATTTTTTCCCCAGCAGAAAGGTCCATGGCCACCACAAAGAACCATATTCACTTCCGAAGGATTTAATCCTCGTTCTTCAAACATCTTTACTATAGAAGTTCCGGTCTCGTATTCATAATCACTTTCTACAGCCTGCTTTGACAGGTAAGGAGTGCAGGGAACTGCCGTCTGGATATGGTCGGCGTGGGTCGTTCCAAAAAGTGGAACGTCAGATACGGCCTGGGCCCAGCTTACAGCATAAGTTGAATGAGTATGGATAATACCCCCCATTTCTGCATTTTGTTTTACGGCAAATTCCTTGTACAAAACTGCATGAGTTGGCGTGTCTGATGACGGATTTAAATCTCCATCAACTTTTTTTCCGTCAATATCAACAATCACCATAGATTCCGGAGTTAAATCAGGGTAAGGAACCCCAGATGGCTTGATGGCAAAAACACCGGCCTTTTTATCAAAAGCAGAAACATTGCCCCAGGTGTAGAGGGCAAGTCCATTTTCCGGAATCAGCATATTGGCTTTGTAAGCTTCTTGTCTTATTTCTTCGTATTTCATTTTTTTCCTCAAAATTTATATATCTTTACAGATTTTACAGATTTTCTACTGCGGCTTTTTCTATGGAAAGACCTTTCATATATCTTTCAAAGAATATATTGAATGATTCTTCCAGGTCTTTTTCTGGGGCAGCAGTAGTTTTTTTGCAGGCAGCAAAAACTTTTTTGTCTAAGAAGTCTGCAAGATTTTCTGTTGTCCCTGGCCTTCCTGTTGCCCCAGAATCAGCAGCCTTACAATTTGCCGCGTAGGCTGCTAAAAGTGCCATTCCCCATGGACCACCTTCCCCGGCAGTTTCCATAGCACTAACAGGAGTTTTCATTGCAGCTGCCATATATTTTAAGCCAGCCTGGGTTTTAAAATATCCGCCGGCTCCAGTCATAGATTTTACAGGAACTTTTTCATCATCATAAAGAATATTCATTCCTGCCCGCAATGCTCCAAGAGAAGTGAACATTTGAACCCGCATAAAGTTTGCGATATTAAAATTAGCATTTTCAGAACGAACAAAAAGTGGTCGTCCTGAATTAAAACCTGTGATTGTTTCGCCAGAAAGATAGTTGTAGGCCAAAAGCCCGCCACAATCTTTATCAGCTTGCAGAGATTTTTCGATTAAATTGTCAAAAAATTTACCAATTGGCGGAATATCATCACCACACATGGTTTTTGCAACTTCATAAAAAAGATTAATCCAGTAATTATGCTCGCCGGTGCAGTTATTTGCGTGAACCATGGCAACAGGATTTCCGTCTGGGGTTGTAACCATATCAATTTTTCCAGGATAAGCATTTTTCAGGTCTTTTTCCAAAACTACCATGCTAAAAACCGAAGTCCCGGCAGAAATATTTCCTGTAGCAACTTGAACAGAATTGGTAGCGGCCATTCCAGTGCCAGCATCACCTTCAGGAGGGCAGAAAGGAATTCCACTTTTCAAATCACCTGTCGGGTCCAGAAAATTTGCTCCATCATCAGTAAGATTACCGCCATTTTCTCCAGCCATCAGAATTTTAGGGAAAACTTCATTGATTTTTAAACCAAGTTTTGACACGCAAGGAATTTCTTCAAATTTTTTGACAAAATCAGGATTATACTGGGATTTTCCCTCCGAAGTTTTGATTGGAAACATTCCAGAAGCATCACCAACTCCAATCACATTCTGGCCGGTAAGTTTGTAATGAATGTAGGCAGCCAAAGTGTAAACTTTATTGATTTTTTGGATATGATCTTCATTATTCAAAATAGCCTGATAAAGATGAGAAACAGACCATCGCTCCGGAACTGGGAAATTAAATAAATCGGACAATTCCTTAGAAGCCTGACCTGTAATTGTGTTTCGCCAGGTTCTAAAAGGAACCAGGAGGTTATCCGCCTTATCAAAAGCAAGATAGCCATGCATCATAGCAGAAATGCCACCGGCTCGGAATTTTGACAGTTTGAGACCGTATTTTTCTTGAACATCTTTTTTTAAATCCGCATAACAAGCCTTCAAACCTTCATGAATTTGACTTAGCGGATAAGTCCACACGCCATTTTCCAAAGAATTTTCCCAGGTGTAAGAACCACTTGCAATCGGTTCATAATTTTCATTTATCAGCACAGCCTTAATTCTAGTTGAGCCAAATTCAATACCTAAAATCGCTTTTCCATCAGCAATAATTTCTTTATTAGTCATATTTTTATTCCTTTTGTACAATTATAAAGCTATTGTTTAGTAAATTGAATAGAGAAATTTACGGAAAAAAGTTTAAAAAATGAAGTGTAAAAACTTCGTAAAAGACGTTAGTATGGTAGATATGGGTGATATTATGGATTTAAAACATTTACAAAATATTCAGACAGTTTTTGATGATGCAGTTGCGGCTCACAAAGTCGCAGGTTTGAACTGTGCAGTTTATAAAGATGGAAACGAAGTTGGCTACTGGCAGGCAGGATTTGCTGATTTGGAAAAGTCCAAGCCATTTTCCCGCGATACAATTTGCAGACTTTTTTCAATGTCCAAGCCGGTAACGTGCGTTGCAGCCTGGATTTTGATAGAAAAAGGCAAAATTGATATTGCCGATGAAGTTGGAAAATATATTCCTGAATTTTGGAATTTGCAGATTTCTGATGACAGGGGTATGAGTGGAAAATCCCACAAAACCCAAAGAAATGTGACAATCCAGGATTTACTGAATATGACAAGCGGCTACACATACGGAGCCTGGTGCCAGGATTCCCTTTATGGCGAACATCTTACATCCGCTCTTTTAGACGAATTAAATAAAGATTGCCTTGGTTCATGCAAAATCACAACTATGGAAGTTGCTCGCCGTCTGGCAAAAATCCCAGTTTCATTTGAACCTGGAACAAATTACGCTTACGGGCTTTCTGCAGATATTATGGCAGCAGTGATAGAAGTTGTTTCTGGAATGAAATATTCCGACTTTTTGAAAAAAAATATTTTTGAACCGCTGGGAATGAAAGACACCGATTTTTACGTTCCATCAGAAAAACAAGACCGTCTGGCAAAAGTTTACGCCTGTGATAATCAAAAAGATATGATTTTGTTCCAAAACGCCCACCTGGGCATTCAAAATAAAATGGATCACGCCCCATCTTTTGAAAGCGGAGGGGCAGGCCTTTGTTCTACCTTGGACGATTACCTGAAATTTGCCCTCATGCTGGTAAACGGCGGTGAATACAATGGTAAAAGAATCCTCCAGCAAAAAACTGTAGAATATTTTACAAAAGCAAGATTACGCGAAAATCTCCAGCAATGCTTTAATCAAAATATGGAACATTTTTCCGGCTACACATATTGCAACTTTTTGCGGGTAGCCTTTGAACCTGGCCGCTGTAAATACATTACCGAGGAAGGTGAGTTTGGCTGGGATGGCTGGCTTGGGCCTTATCTTTCTGTCGACCTGAAAAATAAACTTGTCATCGTAATGCTGATGCAAAAAACAGGGGCAGGAACTTGGGAAGTGACCAGAAAGTGTAAAAATATTATAAATGGAAGCTTGTAAGGACAGGGGACAAAAAATCACCTATCCCCCCAATCACAAAAAGTTCCTGTGAGTCCTATCCAAAAAAAACTCCAACTTGATACCTACTAGACAACCTCCCCCATAATTGTTAAAATACTAGAATAATTTAGGGGGTAATAAATTAATGATTTTCCCATTGGAACAGCTTGTTGAATATAAAGACAATATCTACGAAATTACAGTTGCATCAAGCCTTCGTGCTTACCAGATGGCAAAAGTAAATGACCCGGAAATCGAAGCAAATCATGATAAGGTTGTTTCTGTAGCTGCAAGACAGCTTTTTACAAATAAGGTTCGTATTGGACATACAGAAGCATAAGTCAAAAATACCTGTTATAGTGATTTTTGCACCAACTGCGTCAGGAAAGACTGCCTTGACAAGAGAACTTTTTTCTCCAAAGGGCAGTCATTTTATTTTTAAAGCGGAAGTTGTGAGTGCAGATTCTCAGGCAGTGTATAAAGGTATGGACATTGGTACAGCAAAGCCAGATAAAGAATTTTGCAAAGAACTACCTCATCATCTGATAGATATTTTAACGCCAGACCAGCAGTGCAATGTTTCCGATTTTATTGATGCGGCCGACCTTGCCTGCAAAGAAATTTACCAGCGGGGGAATATTCCAGTTTTTTGCGGGGGAACAGGTTTTTATATCCGGAATTTTTTGTATGGAGTGCCGCCGACCCCAGTTTCTGATGAAAAACTCCGAAATGAACTCAAACAGAGGATTTTGAACGAAGGCAATGAAAAACTTTACCAGGAACTTTGCAAAGTTGACCCCGAAAGTGGCAGAAAAATCCATCAAAATGACGCCTACAGAATTTGCCGGGCCCTGGAAGTTTATTATCTTTCCGGCAAAACCAGGACAAGTTTTAAAATTGAAGAAAAATTCCGCGAGATTTACGATTTTCTTTTTATCGTTTTGCAGCCTGACCGCCAAATTCTTTATCAGAGAATTAGAGATAGGGTAGATTTGATGTTCGACCAGGGCCTGAAAAATGAAGTCCAAAATCTGGTGAAAATGGGCTATACAAAAGACAGTCCCGGGCTAAAAGCAATCGGCTACAGCGAATGGTTTTTATACGATGATGAAGATCAAATCCGGGCCGAAATAAAACATCATTCCTGCAAATATGCAAAAAAACAGTACACCTACATTCGCGACATTCCCGGCAGTAAAATTATAGATTTTGACGGAAGCGATCAGGCCATTGAAAAAGTGGCAGAGATTATAAAAGTGGGGAGATTTAGACCCCCAGTCCTGCATGATGCATCTTAAAGATGCCTTTATGGTAACCTAAAAAATACTTTTTTTTCCGAAATATCTATACTAACTAGGTCAAAATTCGAGTTTTTGCAAGATATAAAATTTGGCAAAAACCATTGTCTTGCAGATTCATGTTTATGAAACA
>CAVFQN010000096.1:0-3181 GCA_963624615.1 Treponemataceae bacterium
TCTTGCATATGTTGGAAAATCTGGAAGCTGATGGCGTTAAGTTTAGAATTGGAATGGTTCTCCCTCCAATCCTCTGTAATCTTTTATCTGATGAAAAAATCCAGGAATCTTTTATCGTATATCTGGATAAAAAAAATGAACTGGGACTGAAAGAACTTCAGAGAACTGCTTCAAATCCTGACATTCAAAAAATCATTCAAAAAGAGCTTGATGATAATGCCCAGATAAAAGTTGATTTTGTCAAAAAGTACAACAAAAAACTTATTTCAGTTTTTGCGGATTTTGTTCAGAAAGGTTATTTGGAATTGCTGGGTACCTGCGGAACTGACATTTATCTGCCTCATTATGCTGATATGAAAGAAATCCTTTCTGCCCAGATTGAAAGTGGATTACATTCTTTCAGACAGTTTTTTGGAATTGTACCGGAA
The DNA here is from genome assembly GCA_963624615.1 of Treponemataceae bacterium. Taxonomy (GTDB): domain Bacteria; phylum Spirochaetota; class Spirochaetia; order Treponematales; family Treponemataceae; genus Treponema_D. Next base: position 429 of record CAVFQN010000096.1, read on the forward strand.
GGTTTTTGGCTTCCAGAAATGGGCTATATCCCTGGAATTGAAAAAATGATAAAGGCTTATGGCTATACTTACACTGTTATTGATTCCCGGAGCCTTTTACTTGCCGAAAATTGTCCTTCCACTGGTATTTTTTATCCTGCCAGAACGGAAAATTCCCTGGTTTTGTTTACGAACAGCAAAAATCTTACAGACCAGATTTATGGGCCAGAGGGATTTATTTATCATCCTGCTTATAAAAATCAGAAACGCGATATTGGTTATGAACTTTCTACAGAAGAACTCGCCCCTGTTTTGGAAGAAGGCCAGGTGCGTTTTTCAACTGGTTTCAAATACTGGAATCGGGATTTTGAAAAAGAGGAAATCTGCATTTATAACGAAGAGGCAGCCACAAAGCAGGCAAAAGATGATGCTGATAATTTCCTGAAAAATGTCAGTCAGACCTTGGAAAAAGCCAGTAAATTGCTTCCAAATCAGGATTTTGTGACCGAAGTTTGTGCTTTTGATACAGACACCGTTTGCAGAGTCTGGCACGAAAATCTTGTCTGGTTGGAAAATCTTATCAGAAATGCGGCTTCTTATGATTTGACGATTACAAGTTGCGACCAGATGTGTGGAAATCAGTTTAATCTGGAAAAGTTTACCCCTTATTATTCTGCTGCAATTGGGGCAGGTTATGGCGAAAATCTTCTTTCTAGTAAAAACTGCTGGATGATGCGTTATATCAGAAAAGCTTGTGAGAGAATGATTGACCTGGCAGACCGTTTTCCAAATGACACCGGCTTGAAAACCCGGCTTTTGAACTTGGGAGCAATTGAATTGATGCTGGCCCAGAGTTCAAACCTGGCAAAAACAATCGAAGATGGAGAATTCCCGGAATTTGCCGAAAGGCGTTTCAGGGAGTCGATAACTGCTTTTACTGCTGTTTTTGATTCTTTGGGGTCGAATACGGTAAGTACAGAATGGTTGACTACCCAGGAAGCAAGAGATTCGATTTTCCCTTGGATGAATTACAGGATTTTTTCTAAAAAGAGATAGGCGGATTGACCTGGTGGGGTGGGGATTTCCCTTTAAGCGAGGAATTTTCCTGCCCGAGGAAGTTTTTCCTGCCAGGCGTGCCTTCCCCTTGGTGTTGGCATTTTACTCCTGTTCCAGGCGGAGACTTTCTTTGATTTTTTCAAACATATTAATCTGATGTTGGGCGCTTTTTATCCCCAGTTTTGCAGGATTGAAGCGCTTGTTTAATTTTAAAGCCAGGTTCCAAATATCAATTGCAGCCTGGTAATCAGCCTGGGCGAAATAAATTAAGCCTTGCTGGTAATATTCATCCACCTGGTTGTCGATTATGCTCCTGCCTTTATCACCAAGCAAAACTTTTGCCGAAAGGCTCATTTTATTTAGTGGCGAAAAGGATGACGTAAAATCCAGGGTGTAATTAAAATTAAATCTGATTTTTTGAATTTCAAACTCAAATCCTGCACTAAAACGAGGATTTCCACCTTTTAAGGCAAATCCCCCTAAAACTGAAAGAAAATCCGTAAACTGGAAAGCTAGCCCTGTTGCGATGTAGGGGGTAAGATAGGTTTTTATATTCTGCAAATTAAGAGGCTGCTGGAAGTCGGCTGTAAAAGTGATTGGTTTTATAAATTTAAGCGAGATTCCGGCTGATAAAAGGGTTGGAAGTGGATCGTCAAGCTGGAGATTTTTGCCCCAGCCTGTAATTGAAGCGCCCAGATTTTGCAGAGAAAGCCCAATTCTGACGTTTGGATCTCTGGAATAGTAAAATTTCAGGAAATTGAACTGCATCATAAGGCCAAGATCAGCCATAATGGCAAGCCCGCTCTGTTCAAGTCCCGAATTGCTGATTATGGCATCGGTGTTGTTATCAGTATAATCCGGCATACTTCGCCAGCCAGCTTTGAGCGTAGTGCCAATGGCAAATCCTTTAAAATCATAGCCAGACAAAAAATTGTAGGAAATATTCATGGCGGCGACAGTTTCGGAGTAGTAAGATGCGGCCACTCTATCACCAAAAATATTGTATTCGGTAAAAGGCAAATAAAAACAGGAAACGTAAGAACCCAGACTCAAATTGGGAATTTTTTTGAAGCGGGTTGTAAAAGCCAGGGTTTCCAATTTGGAATCAGCAATCCACATATTGTGAAAAAGGGCTAATTGAGTTTCTTTTTGGAGAGAACCTGCCCCTGCATTGTACTGGAGGTAGGAAATATCATCGCAAAGGCCGGTAAAAGCTGAGCCAAGGCTTTCTGTCCGCCCGCCAAAAGGAATTTGGAGGGACCGGAAAGTTGTTAGACCTTCGTTATCATCAACAAGAGAATAAAAAATTTTGGAAAGGCTGGTGTCGATATCAGAATATGACAGGGCGACCGCTTTTGCCTGTAAAATAAGGCAGGTGAAAATGAGAAAAAGTGATTTTTTTAATGCGGCCTTTTTTTGCATAATCCTCTATTTCTTTTTTCGGAATTTTCTTTCTTTTCTATAAGTATATTATCTCATTTTGCCGAAAATTAAATATAAGGGAACCTCTAAAAATTGCAATTTTTAGAGATAACTTTGAAAATGCCCATAATAAATTTTGAAAAAATGAAAGGGAAAATTTTTCTCTGTATAGCAATTTTATTTTCTCTCTCCGTAACCTGTCTTTACAGCCAGGATGATAGCAATGTATCTTTGTTTGAAATTGACCGCCTTATCCGCCGTACAGAATATGATGAAGCTCTCCGCCAATTGAATAT
>CAVFQN010000097.1:0-19679 GCA_963624615.1 Treponemataceae bacterium
TTATTTTCCTCAGGGAAATTATCATTAAGATATTCAAAACATTCTACAGCTGCTTTTTGTGCATGCTCGTACCAAATTTCATAAAGTTCAGACTTCAAGTCTCCACTTGGAAAAGGTGCCCCCTGAACATCCGAAACTAAATCTCGCATCATCTGGATACACTGTTTTGTTTTTTTGTCCATATTCTAACAAATCTCCTTTATCAGAAGTTAGCCCGATTATAATGGAATATTTATTTTATTTCCATAGATTTTTTTAGATTTATCACAGAAAATCGCCTGGTGATTACCTTGACAAAGATTTTCATAAAGCTTTTCAGCCACTTTTTTGACATCTTCAGGTTTTATATCCAAAAAATCATCCACCCTAATCTGCTTAAATTCCATAGGATTTCCATAAATCATACCTTCAAAGCTTCTAGCCCCCCGATCTTTTGGACACATTGGAACAATTGCATCCCCATAGCAGGAAACAATCGTTTTTTCTATATCTTCCTGAGGAATTAAAGTCTGACCTATTTCTTTTACCGAATCCAGAAAAACCTGAATTGATTTTTCCGGACTTGGATCTCTGTAAGTTGCCATCAAAAAAGCCTTGTCGATATTGTCATTCCAACAGCCAGCCCCGTAAGCCCCGCCAGACGTTCTGATTTTATCCCAGAGGGTGTGCATTCCAAACCAGGAAGCAAAAATTGTTTCGGCAGCCGCTTCTTTTGTAAGATATTGTGATGCTGATGTCGCAAGGGCGGCGTAACCAGTTTGAGAGGCAATTTGAATTAACTGAGGATTTGAAGCATCTTCAATTAAATCTGCTTGCAAAATATAAGGTTTCAAATCATCAAGAGTATATTTTTTGCCTGGCAAAAGTTTTGTAAGATTTGTCTCCCTGGCAAAATTTTCCAGCAAAGGCAGAATTTTTTGTAGAGATTCTTCATCGGCGGTAATGTGGATTATTCCACCAGATTTTAAACATTCTGTGTAAATGTATTTAAAAATCTCCAAAAGCTCCTTTGGCTTCATTTTTGTGTATTCGTCAATAGTTTTAAGCTGGCTTAAGCCCCAGAAAATTTCTGCAAGGGCTTGAACAGGACTCCAAAGGGCCCGGGTTCGCTTGAGGGCATATTCGCGGCCGGAAGAAACAAAATCAGCTTTTTTCTCCGCTTTTAGTTCCTGGATTAAATTTTTAAGTCTTTTTTCATCATCAAAATTCATTTTTGTGATAATTTCGGTAAAAAGCTTTAATGATTGCTCTGCCATGCTGGTAAGAGCCTTGCACGAAAATCCCAGCCACTGGCGGCAGCAGAAATTGTAATCCTTAAATTGCTCAATATATTTTAAAGATTGAGGGCAATCTCTGATATTTCCAATTCCAAGTTTTCCCCAAACATCTCCCATAATGCAGGAAGCTTCGGCAGTACATTCGTCCCATTTTTTTCCATTCCAGCCAAGGTTTGTAGCCACACTCGAAAGAAATGGCAAATATTTGAGGTATTTTGCATCCAAATTATCAAAAGGAAAAAGCAAATCCAGGTAAAAAATTCCGTTTGTTTCTTCTTTGCTCACAAAAAGTGGAATATCAGAACCGTCGGCACCTTTTACAAACCGCAAATCTGTTTTTGGAAGGTCGATTTTTTTGTCCAGAGAAGAAATTTTAGTCGAAGGAATACAAGACGTTTCTTCCGGACTTTCGATATGCTGCTGATAGGCGTGCAATTCGTCTAAATCTTTTTTCAAAGCATCTTTATCCAGATTTTTTTCAAAACCTGCAATCAATTTATCTTCGGCAGCATTTCTTTGCTTAAAATATTCGGAAGTAGGTTCTACGACAAATTTTACGCAGACATCTTTATCCAAAAAATATTTTTTAATCAGATTACGGGTATAATCCTTATCATTTTTGATTTTTTCTTTTACAGCCTCAAACGAAGTGATTGGGGTGAGTTGGCTTGCACAAGTCTTGCCGTTTGACCAGCCTTTCATAACTTTTTCCATAATCTGGATAGAAACAGGCCCCCAATAACGGTTTACTTCGCGGAGATTAAAATCAATTCCCATCACCGCAGAATCAATATCCTTCTGGTCAATCCCTTTTTCGTAAAGTTCTTTTAAAGTTTTTTCGATTAAATCATAAACTTTTTTTTCGTTTTTCTTTTTTACGCCAAAAAGTCCCGCTGTAAAAAATTCTTCGGCGAACTGGCCAAAATTTCCACAATTCACATCATCACCAAGGCCAGATTCTTTTAAAGCATGAGACATTGGCGAAGAATCATTTCCGCAAAGCACTTCCGAAAGATAATATTTTTCCATATCGCTAGAACCGGAATACCAGCTCATTGTAACTAGGTTTCCGGTAGCCCCGGTGTCTGGAGCGATTGTCCTGATTTCCTGGGATTTTTGAACCAGCTTCAGTTTTTGCAATTTTTTTATATCATCTTTTATCAAAGGAAGCGGCGAATCAGCATTTTCGACATCTTTTGTGCAATTGTATTTTTTTTCTATACGACTGATAAATCTTTGATCCAAAAAATCCAGTTGATCGGCGGTAGGAATATCACCATACAAAAAAAGCAGACAGTTATCGGGATTATAAAATTTCTGATGAAAATCCAAAAACTGCTGGTAGGTAAGATTTGGGATTTCAAGGGGATCTCCGCCAGAATCAAAAGAAGGAAAAGAATCCGGAAACATAGCATTTATCTGCTCGCTGTAGGCAACCTGGGGAAAAGACGAATAATTTCCCTTCATCTCGTTGTAAACAACCCCCTGAATGCTAAGTTTGCCTTTCTCGTCCATTTCAAGCCGGTGGCCTTCCTGAATAAAAGTTGCATGGTCAAGTTTCGGAAAAAAAACGGCGTCGGCGTAAACATCCATCATATTAAAATAATCATCACGAACAAGCGACGCTCCCGGATAAACAGTTTTATCGGGATATGTGAGGGCGTTCAAAAAAGTATTTAAACTTGTGCTTACGAGTGTAGAAAAAGGTTCTTTGAGAGGATATTTTTCGCTGCCACACAAAACAGAATGTTCCATGATGTGGGCAGTTCCCAGATTGTCTTTTGCAAGGGTTCTAAATCCGAATGCAAAAAGATTTTCTTTGTCATCTTTTACCATGTGATAAACTTCAAGCCCTGTCCGTTTGTGGCGCAAATAAAGGCCTGTAGCTTTGTAATCTGGAATGTCGTCAATAGCAAGGAGGGTAAATCCTTTGTAATCTTTACCAATATTTTGTGAATCTAAGAAATTAAACATTTCTCCATTATAGTACACTTAGACAAAAACGTCATCGTTTCTATCTTTTATTATGAGATGACCTTCTTCAAAAGCCCTGCGCAATTTGCTGAAAAAATCCGCGGTAATTTTTTCGCAGTCAGAACGTCGCATAGGTTTTAAAATATCTTCCTGCTCCAAAACTTCGGCACGACGGCCAGAAGAAATATTTGTCAAAATTTTGCTGCGGAAATCGTCTGGCTTACCGGCAATAAGATAGGCAATATCAATTTCGGACATTTCGTGAAGTTTTTGCTGAATAAATCTGTCATCAGCTTTAATAACATCGTCAATCGTAAAAAGACGGCTTCGTAAATCCTGGCCCAAATCCGGATCTTCTTCCGAAAGATAAGACAAAATATCGCTTTCGGAATTAAGGTCCATTTTTTTGAGGATTTGGGCAAGAGCGTTGCGGCCATCAATATTTTCTGCTTTTTCGACAGTCTGATTAAGGGACTTTTCGTGCATTGCCTGATCAACCCTACGCAAAACATCTGGATCAACAGGCTGCATTTTTGCAAGCCGCAAAACAACTTCCTTTTTTTCTTCATCTGTCATCAGATTTATGATTTTTGCTGATTTTTTTGGCTCCAGGTGGGACAAAACCAGGCACTGAACCCCAGGATTTTCATCTTTTAACAGCTGATAAACGCGTTCGTTGTCCGCATCTTTCAGATAATCAAAAGGAATTTTTCCTTCCATCGGAATGGCTTTTTTCAGCATCTGATCTGCACGTTTTTTTCCATAGGCCTTTTCCAGAATTTCCCGGGCAGTTTCAACGCCCCCCTCCTCCCTGGCCTTGTTCATGAGGACATTAAATTCTTCAAGGATAACAGTGGCTTCTTCTTTTCCAACAGACCGGATAGAAGCAATTTCCGGAATTATTTTTTCAATTTGACTTTCAGAAAGATGAGGGAGGATTTTTGCCGCTTCATCCTCGCCAATCAAAAGGAGAAATTTTGCAACACGACGGTAAACAGAATCTTTTCCGTCCGGCTGATTTTTTTCGACAGGGACTTTTAAAAGTCCGCCGTCTTTCAGATAATTTGTGATATGGTCTAACTGCTGATCTGCAATCTGGTCAGCAGTTGGATGTCGGTTGGCTGTCTGTTGGTCGCCATTTGCCTTTATATTTGCTTTTATATTTGCATTTTTATTTACATTTGCAGCCGACTTATCCGAATTTTGATTTTTCAGATAGGCCGCTGCACGAAATTCTTTACTGTTCATACTTTGATTTTATCACAAAAATCTTTATTTTTCCTTATGTTCAGTAGCAAATCCTGTAAATTTTGCTTTTGCCCCATTTTGTGCATACAATCCCAGGAAAACCCCTGTAAAACCACAGGCAACTTCGCTGGAAAGGTAGCGGGAATCGGCATGGGCAAGGTAGATGTCCTGGGATTTTTCGTCATCACTAGAACAAGTCCCAGCAAGACCACCGCTGGAGCTAGAATTGTCCCCAGCAGGAGGATTTCCGCCAGCAGCAAAATCCCCATCACAAACAGAAAAATCATAACCATAAGGTGCAGAAATAGACTTAAGCACAGCCTTGGCCCCGGAAAGTTTCACCGCTTTTTTCACGCAGGAAGCAGGTCCAATCGTTACTTTACAGCAGGCATAAAAACCGTCGTCACGCTTTTCAATGTAAACATCATAATGGTGATTTGCGTCCATGTAGATTGTAAGGCCAGCCTGGCTGCCTGTCTGCCCCTCTGTCATTTCGACTGCGACCTGAGTTTTTTCGTCAAATTCAGCCTGGCGGATTCCCACAAAAGTTGGGCTTCCTTCCTGGCAGTCGATCGTTTTATTTCCAGCCATCAATTCAAAAACAGAAGTCGAAAGTTTGTAATTTTTTTCATCAGGATTGCAGATAAAAACCCAGTCTAATTTTGTAGAAGTGTTTTCAAATGTCTTTCTATAAGAAAGTCTTTGTTCCGCAAATTTGTGATTTTCTGGGCAAGTCACTTCCAGCAAAGCCTGGCCATAGCCCTGCTTTTCGTTATAACCACTGGCAACTTTTTCGCCACAAGCAGTTTCGACAGGTTTTGTAATTGGACTACCGATATAAAACCAGCCGTCCTTCCAAACCACAGGTTCTATACAAGTTTCCCTGCCAAGATGATGAAATGGCATATAACGGTCAATCTGCCGGAAAGCCAGGTGACAGAACCACCAGGTGCCATCATCAGCCTGCAAAATATCGCCATGACCAGCCCCCTGCAACTGATAACCACCCATATTTCGGTTTGTCAAAACAGGATTTGCCGGGCAAGGTTCATAAGGTCCACGAATATTTTTTGCTCTGGCATAATTTACCATATGACCATATTCCGTCCCGCCTTCCGCATTCAAAAGATAATAATAATCCCCAAATTTATACATATGAGGAGCTTCGATGTAACGCCCGCCAGTTCCATACCAAAGCGGCTCATTTTCAGAAAGTTTTTTACCGTTAGAAATGTCAATTTCACTCATCTGAATATAACCGCGGCCTTCTTTATCATTTCCATTTGAAATAAAATAAACCTTGCCGTCATCATCAAAAAACAAAGAAGGGTCAATTCCGTCCTGCTCTACTAAAATCGGTTCAGACCATTCGCCGTAAATATCATCAGTATAAACATAAAAATTCCCGATATTTTCTACATTTGTGACAACCATGTAAAAACGCCCTTTATTATAGCGGATTGTAGGAGCGTAAATACCGGTCGCTGTATTATTTTTTTCAATCAAGAGCTGACTTTTTCTTGTCAAACAATGGCCTATCTGCTTCCAGTTGATTAAATCTTCACTTTCAAAAAGCGGAACGCCAGGAAAATACTGAAATGTCGAACAAACCATGTAATATTTTCCATTTGCCACACACATACTAGGGTCAGGGTACATTCCCCTCAATACAGGATTTTTGTAATTCATATCATAACTCCTTTTTTATTGGTGATTTTTATGATTTTGATAATTATTCGACGTGCCAGCCTTTCAGGCAAATGTCTTTTTGACTAAAGATGAAAAAGACATCGTGGACGCCCTGCACTTTTTCCAGAAATGGAACGGCAAGCGTGTCACAGCCACCAGGCATTTTTTCGCCAGCCATATCATTTTCTCCAAGGCAAAGTTCTGCGACAGCCCCGGAAGAAATTTTATCCAATCTCACAAGAATTTTCCCGACACCGCTAGCTTCCATAAAAATCTTTTCAGCCCCATCAGAAAAATCCAGTTTTTTTACAAAAATCCAGGCTCCCTCCCCCAGGGATTTTGCGACAATTCGTCCAGTTTTCGACCGCCCCTCGTCTCCAGCTTGAATTGCCCCTCTATCTTCAAATTCAATTTCTGCACTGGTAAACATACAAGTTCCAGACACATTTTCAAACGGATTCAGATTTTTTATAGCCGCAAGCCCCTGACGAGTTCCCCGGGAAAGGGAAATTTCCACAGATTTTTCATCAATTTCAAGTTTATCAGCACAAATACTTCTAAAACCGCCGTTTGTTTCGGTATTTTCCTGCAAAGTCAAAGTGTGATAAAGAATATACCACTGGCCCTGATATTTAAAAATATGAGTGTGATTGTTGCTATAATTTAACCCCTGTTCGCCAGGATTTTTAAAATAATGATTTTGATAAGTCCAGGACTTAGAATCCAGAGGATTTTTTGATGTCATGTAAGACATTGAACATTCTGACGGAACGGGAGCATCATAATCCCATTTTTTACGCTCAATCCAGTTATTATTGTAAGAAAAAACATAAGTACCGTTTATAAAGTTCAAATCGCAGGCTTCCAGAAAATAAGGAGCCGGGATTTCTGCAAAATCACTGGCAAAAGAAAGCATATCCCTGCCAAGTTTTACAATTCTCACACTTCCAGGCATTGCGTCATCACCGCCAGGAGCATAGCCACCGCCAAAAACAAGCCAGCCATCTCCATTATCATCAAGGCAAACGCCAGGTCCAAAAGGATTAGGAACATTCTCAATTCCTTTCATTCCGACATCCACCAGGGGCAGTTTCAAAGGACTTGTCCAAGGCCCCAAAGGAGAAGTCGCAGTCAAAACTCCTATCCCACAACCGTTATTTGAAAAATACAAATAAAAATGATCCAGACCATCAGCTTCTTTTCTATAAACGATGGCAGGCGCCCAGGAAGAAAGATAAAAGGAATCAATTTTTTCTACGTCAATAATTCCGTGGTAAGTCCAGTTGACCATATCATCAGTCGAAAAACAAACCAGAGATTTTATCGACTCGTAGGTATTTTTTCCATTTTTGCCAACTAAATCATATTGCTGCTGATCGTTCGTACCATAAACATAAAGTCGCCCCTGGTATTCAAATCCATAAGGATCTGCACAAAAAATGTTGGAAAGCAGGGGATTTGATGTATTCATATTTTTGTAAAACTTACGGCTAATCTTCATAACTTGTATGATTATAGCCGTAAATCCCCCATCTGACTTAATATTCTGGTGTAATTTTTAGATTATTTATTTGAGATTTTTCGACTTACCCCGAAAATCTCTACTTTTACCCAAAAAAATTCTATTTTCCTACCATCTGAGCATAATAGCCCTGTTTTTCCATCAGCTGATTATGAGTTCCGCTTTCCACAATTTCGCCATGGTCAACATAAAAAATCACATCTGCATTTCTGATTGTAGAAAGTCGGTGGGCAATGATAAAAGACGTTCTGCCCTTCAGCAATTCGTGCAAACCTTTCTGCAAAGCCTTTTCGGTGTGGGTATCTACCGAAGATGTTGCCTCATCCAAAATCAAAATACGAGGATCACTCAACAAAACCCTTGCAAAAGAAATCAGCTGCTTTTGCCCCTGGCTCAAGCCCCCCCCATTTGCCGTAAGCACAGTATTGTAGCCGTCAGGGAAAGCCGAAATAAATTCGTGGGCCTGGACAGTTTTTGCAGCCGCAATTACATCTTCATCAGAAGCATCCAGCCGGCCATATCTGATATTTTCCATAATCGTTCCGCTGAACAAAAATGAATCCTGGAGCATAACGCCAACCTGCTTACGAATGGACTTTATCTGCAATTCCTGAATATCAATTCCATCTATCAGGATTTTTCCATCATCAGGATTATAAAAACGGCTCAAAAGATTTACGATTGTAGTTTTTCCAGCCCCAGTCGGTCCAACAATCGCCACTGTCATTCCCGGAGTAATCACAAAATTTACATCTTTTAAAATCCTGGTTCCCGGCTCATAACTAAAATTCACATGGTCAAAAGTCACGTGTCCGCGGATTGGAGGCAGTTCTTTTGCACCAGCTTTATCAGTAATATCCTCAGGCTCGTCAAGCAATTCCAAAATACGCTCAACATAAGCCCCAGTTGTCACCATTGAATTATAAAAATTTCCAAGATTCTGAATAGGATTCCAGAAACGCCAGATATAACCGCCAAATGCAACCAAAGTTCCGACAGTGATAGTTTTTCCCAGCCAGCTGATTCCAATCAAATAAACCAGGGAAACTCCCAGAGTCGAAAGATTATCTACAATCGGCCAGATGATATTGTTGATATTTACCGCCCGAATCCAGACTTTTTTACAGGTATTACAAAGTCCGTTAAAAATCCCCTGATTTACATTTTCGCGGGCAAAACTTTGGGTAACCTTCATTCCGTTCAAAGATTCAGAAATATAGGCCGTCAAATTTGACCTTTTGTAACTTTCCTGTTTCCAGGCTTCGTGCTGCTTTTTTTTCATCGCAATCAAAACAACCAGCAGAATCGGCAAAACTGCCATAGAAACCAAGGTCAATTTAGGATCAATTGCCAGCATAAATCCGATAATTACTATTAAAGTAAAAAGATCCGAAATCAGCTGGATAATTCCGTTTGAAAGCAGGTCCGAAAGGGAATTTACATAATTTACAACGCGAATCAGGATTTTTCCGTGAGGGCGGTTGTCAAAATAAGTAAATGGCAGAGCCTGGAGTTTTGTAAAAACATCATTTCTAATATTTACGATGATTTTTTGAGAAACCCGGGTCATAATTTTGAGTTTTCCGGCCAGTAAAATACGAACCAGGAGGACGGAAAGAGTCAAAACTACGGCAATTATAACCAGCATTTTGATATTTTTTGTAGGAATTGCAGTATCAATCGCAATTCTGATTAAATATGGGCTTATCAGAGAGATAAAAGATGATAAAAGCATGAGAATGCAGGACAAAACCATCCACTTTGTGTAGGGTTTTATCCACTTCATCAAACGCAAAATTATGCGGGGATTTACCTTCTGTTCAATTTCTTCGTCTGTGTCAAATTTATTTCTAGCCATGATTACGCCTCTTCCTGTTCATTCCAAACCATACTGTAGTAACCGCCATTTGCCAGCAATTCTTCGTGATTACCACACTCCACCAACTGACCGTCTTGCAATACCAAAATCAAATCACAATTTTCAAAAGAAGAAACTCGGTGACTTATGATAAAAGATGTATGCCCCTTACTCTGACTTTTGATTGACTGGCGGATTTTATATTCCGTTTCGTTATCGACCGCAGAAGTTGTATCGTCCAAAATCATAATTTTTGGATTTGCAAGGAAAAGCCGGGCCAGAGCAATTCTCTGTTTCTGGCCGCCACTTAAGCCAACCCCGCGTTCTCCAACAATCGTGTCGTAACCATCAGAAAGGTCTCCAACAAAATCCTTTACCCTGGCAAGCTCAGCCGCTTTTTCTACTTCTTCCATAGTCGCATTCTGATTTCCAAAAGCAATATTTCCTTCGATCGTGTCGCTAAAAAGGAAGGCTTCCTGCATGGTAATTCCAACATTTTTTCGCAGATATTGCAGGTCGTAATTCTTTACATCAACTCCATCAATCAAAACCTGACCACTTGTAACGTCATAATAACGGCAAAGGAGATTTGCCACCGTCGATTTTCCACTTCCAGTCGGTCCCAAAATCCCGACAGTCATTCCTGGTTTGATGACAAAAGATAAATCCTTCAAAACCGGCACCTGGTTGTAAGAAAAATTCACATGGCGGAATTCCACTTCCCCAACAATTGGCTCATCTCTTTTTACAGGATTCGGGCAATTTACGATTTTTGATTCAGTACAGTGCAATTCATACAAACGGTCTGCCGAAGCATTAAAATTCTGTGTATTATCAACAAGATTTCCAAACATATTGATTGGCTGGGTAAAAGCCCACATCAAACCGTTAAAAGTAACCAGCTGACCTATCGTCATTTCACCTTTTATAACAAGATAGCCGCCAAAAAGAATTAAAATTACTGGCAAAATCCCACACAGAGCTTCAATCCAAGGGGTAAACCTTACACGAATATCAGCATTTTCTACAGAAACATCCTTGTAGCCCAGATTTTCTTTCTGGAAACGGTCAATTTCGTAATTTTCGCGGACAAAAGCCTTTACAACTCTGTTTCCTTCGATATTTTCTCCAGCCCGAGTGTTCAAAACCGCAAACTGATCCCTCACCCTCAAATGCGACGGACGAATATGCAGTTTAAATTTCTGAATCAAAATCAAAACCGGCGGAGCAATAATCAAAAATGCCAAGGTCAATTTGTAATTAATAGTCGAAAGTGTGATTATGGAAAAAACGTAAATACAGGTATTTTCCAAAATTTGATAAATAACCCAGGCAACAAAATGACGGACTCTGTCCAAATCCGAAGTCAAAAGGGTCATAACATTTCCCGACGGAGATTTATCATACCAGGAAAAATCCAGAGTCTGGATATGAGTATACAAATCTTCACGCATTTTCAAAATTACGTTCTGAGAGCAATGCTCAAAAATTACCTGATAAGAGTAACGCAAAATTGATTTAACCAGGGTCGTAGAAACCATAATCAAAACCAATTTCAGCAGAATATTCAGTTGTCCGCCCTGCACAACTTTATCAACAATCTGCCCCGAAACAAGAGGGTTGATCATATTCAAAGCGGCAACCATTGTACTCAAGGCAAGTCCAGCCATCATCAAAAACTTGTATCGGCTCACATAAGACCAGATCCAAGCAAAGGCATTTTTTCTTTTCATATAAAACCTCGGAAAGCGCCAGGCTTTCTAAAAAAACAAGTCCCAGGGAAAATCCTAAGGGCAAATTCTTATCTTCGAAAAATATACTAGCATTCGCCCCATTTCCGTGATATAAAAAAGACAAGAGAAAATTGTACAAATCTCTATTTAGGGAGCCTCTAAAAATTGCAATTTTTAGGGACAACTTTGAAAACGCAAACTTGACAAGTTGCCATAATTTGCAATATTTTGTAGTGATTTTTCGGGGAGTTTACCTCTATGGACGAATTATTTGAATACAGTGACAGTTTGAATGCACCTTTTCAGGCATTTTCTGGCGATTGGAAATTTGTAAAGCCCCACTGGCATTATTTTACGGAAATGATTTACCTGGTGAGTGGTGTTCTTTTTGCCGAAGTTGATGGCAAACAGTACACCATGAATCCTGGTGATTTGATTATTTTTCACCCAAAACAGATTCACGCCTTTCTGGATTATCCTGTAAAAGAAGAATATCCCGACAAGCCTTATTTTTACTGCATAAAGTTTGATGATATGATTCTGTCAAACACGACTCCAGGTTCCCCAAAACTTCCAAGGATTTTGGATGCCGCCAACAAAGAAAATTCCGCCCCAAATCTGATTACCGCCAACGAATTACGTTACAACCCTGTAAAACTTTTTTTTGAAAACTGCATTTGGGAAACAAAAAACCGGGAATTCGGCTATGATATAAAAGTTGCCTCTACCATTTCTCTGATTGTTACAGAATTAATCAGGATTTGGCTGCGCCAGGGCTTCCATTTTTCTTCCAAAACGACATTTGACCAGTTCAGTACAAAAGATTTTTCTGTTCTGGAATATATTGACGCCCACTCCGCCGAAAACATCAACATCGAAGACCTTGCCTCAAAATCTGGTATGTGTTATTCAAATTTTGCAAAACAATTTAAAGCCCAGTTCGGCAAAACCTGCAAAGAATACATAGAATTTATCAGGATTTGTAAAGCCGACACCCTTCTCTTGTACACCGACAAGACTCTGGACTACATCAGCCAGGAAACAGGCTTCACCGATGCCAGCCATTTTATCAGAACCTATAAAAAAATCCGTGGCATCACACCAAAACAAAGACGTAACAGCCACTCATAAAAAAACTCCCGAGCCTCACAAAAGCCCGGGAGTCTTTACCTTTACATTCTCAAAAACTTACTAGTTGTTCTGAGCATTGTAAATTTCGTTTGTCAAATCAACAATCTTGTCAACATTCAAGTTCTTACAACTTGAAATGTATTCATCCCAATCATTGTTAATATCTTTCTGACCTGTTACGAATTTCAATGTCCATGCATTGATATTGTCGATAAGAGGAACAGCCCAAAGGTTCAACTGTTCACGCTGATCTTCAGTTGGTTTTGCTTTTGGATCAACTTTTGCAACAGTCTTGTATTTTCCGTAGCGAGCATACAAATCCTGAACAGCTGGAGTGAAGTTATCAGTTGAATCAGCAGTAGCATGACCATAGAAATAGTTACCACAAGCATACCCCCACTGGAGACGAATATCAGTATCAGTATCAGCACCGCCAATTCCTAAACCGCCACATTTGTAGCCAGGAAGAAGCTGTTTAACTTTCATACCGTCAACATCAACATATTGCCATGTTTCACCTTCTGGACCCCATTTTGTAAGAGTGTAAGCTTCTGAAGAATAGAACATCCAGTCAACAAAACGCAGCATTTTGATAAATTCAGCTTCGCCAAGTTCATCCAAAGCTTTCTGGGCAATCATAACACCACATTCAAGACGTGAAGTTTCTGCCAGGTTTTTGTTTGTACCAGCAGGATAAGCAGTTACATAAAGTTTGTAATTTCCTTCTCCCAAAATCTTGTTCAAAGAAGCTTCATCATTAGTCATTGTACTGCGGTTTGTAGATTTGATTACAGTTTTACCGTTGTAGAATTTGTTGTTAGCTACATCATCAGACTGAGTAAATGTTTCTGGATCCAAAAGACCATCTTTTACAAAAGAATTAGCAACAGTGATTAATTTCTTATAATCTTCACTTACAGATGAAGAATAGAATTCTTTTTTGTCATAATCGTATTTGATACCGCCGTTTGAACCTTCAATAGCCCAACCAGAAAGAACTCCGTAAGAAGCACCCATCAATTTCAAGAGGTTACCACCCGTTCCTTTTCCAGATTCACCACACCAAAGATCAGACCAAATATAATCTTTTTCTGAACAAAGTCCATTAGCAACCATGTATTTCTTTACACCAACCAAAACATCGTGCAAAGTTTCCCAAGTCCAGTCTTTTTCAATTTCGCGGATGTTATATCCAGCAGCTTCAAAAATATCTTCGCGAACTTCAATTGTGTAGTCCTGGAGAGGAGCCTGATGGAGACCTGGCAGACGATAGAATTTTCCATCACTCTGGCGGATTGTGTCCAAATCAGTTTCCATATTGTATTTTTTTACGAAAGCTGTAAAGTTTGGCATATACTGAGTATAGTCAGAAACAGCAACAACACCACCTCCTGCTACATACTGATCTTCTGAATAAATCTTTGGAATGATATATGCAGAAGAACCAGAGTTGATTGCAAGGTTAACTTTCTGATTGTAGTCACCACTATCATAAGAAATGATGTCCAAGTTTACATTTGTTTTCTTAGTAATCTGATGGAAAATACCTTCAGTTTTCCAAGTTGTAATCATTGGATACCAAGAAGCATCACTAAAGAAAATTGAATAAGTAACAGGTTCATCCGAATGGAATGTCTGTTCTTCGCCAAAGGTGTAACCTTTTGCTTCTGCAACGTTAGAAGCAGCAGCTTTTTTGTTTCCACCACAAGAAATAAAGAGCATTGCAGCACATGATAATGCAACAAGGCTTGCAATTGTTTTTTTCATAGTTTTCATCCTCCTAAGATAAAACATTTTTTTTCATATTTAAGAGATAAATCTCCTTTTTTGGGGGATAAAATCCCCTTTTGCACAAATTTACTACTCTTTGACAGCACCCAGCATCATACCCTTCATATAGTATTTAGAAATGAAAGGATAAACACAGATGATAGGCAAAGCCATCAAAACCATAGAACAAGACTTGATATTAGCCGCAATCTGCATTTTTTCTGCAGTAGCCTCGCCAGGATCAGCTGATGTAGAAGCCCCGCTAATAATTGTCTTTAAGTAATAAGCAACCGGCCACATCTCCTTTTTATCCAGATAAAGGAAGGCGTTGTACCAGTTATTCCAATACCCAACCGCATTAAACAAAATCATAGTTGCAATAATCGGCATAGAAAGTGGAATTACGATTTTGATAAAAATCCCTACAGGGCTAAGTCCGTCCAGTTCTCCAGCCTCTTCCAACTCATGAGGTGTTTCGGCAAAGAAAGATTTCATCAAAATTACATAATAAGTCGAAATCAAAGACGGCATGATAAAACCAGCCATTGTATTTGGAAGGTGGAGACGTCTCATCAAAACATAATTAGGAATCAAACCACCTGCAAAATACATTGTAAAAATTACAAACTTTGTGATTATTTTCTGCCCCCGCAATTCTTTTTTTGAAAGCGGATAAGCAAGACAAGAACTAAAAATCAAAGATGCTACAGTTCCCACGACGGAATAAATTACAGTATTTTTGTAAGTAATCAAAAAGTCCCCTTTTGCCAAAACTGATTTATATGTATTTACATTAAACCCTTTTGGTAAAATGGAAACCTGCCCCATCATAATTGCCTCTTCAGAAGAAAAAGACTGGGCTACCAGATATAAAAACGGATATAAAGTTACAATACAAACCAAAATCATAATGACTGTGTTTATCCACTGAAAAACTGTATATCCCATGCTATCTTTTACTTTTCTTTGTTCTTTAGACATAAATTACCTCTTTTTTTCTGATAAGTTTCAAAGTTACCTCTAAAAATTGCAATTTTTAGAGGTTGCCATAAGTCAAAAACTACCACAAGCCCGAACCCGAAAGTTTCTTTGAAAGTGTATTTGCAAGTGTCAGCAAAATAAGATTCAAAACAGACTCAAACAAACCAACCGCAGTAGCATAACTGTAGTTACCAGAACCAAGTCCCAGACGGAATACAAAAGTCGAAATAATATCTGCCGTTTCGTAAGTCATAGGATTATAAAGAAGGAATACTTTTTCAAAAGCACCACCAGAACCAACAAGTCCACCAATATCCAGAATCAGCAAAGTTGTGATTGTAGGGAGGATACAAGGAATTGTAACGTGCCATACCCTCTGAAAATGATTTGCCCCGTCAACTTCAGCCGCTTCATACAGCGAAGGATTAATTCCAGCCATAGCTGCAAGATAGAGGATTGTTCCCCAACCCAAACTCTGCCAGATTCCAGAAGCAACGAAAATTGTAGTAAACCACTGAGGCAGGGCTATAAAGGAAACCGGTTGTCCTCCTAAAGTAGAAATAAGATGATTGATAGGTCCATTAGTAGATAAAAGTTCACGAATCATACCTGTCACAATTACCATAGAAATAAAGTGTGGCAGATAAGAGACAGTCTGGACAAATTTTTTCCACCACATTGTCCTGATTTCATTCAAAAGCAGTGCAAAAATCAGAGTCAGCGGGAATCTGAACAGAAGATAAGTGATATTCAAAGTCAAAGTATTTCTGAAAGCCCGCCAGAAAGTTTTATCACCAATAAACTGCTTAAAATATTTAAAACCGCTCCATTCATCACCAAAAATACTGTGACCAGCCCTATAACGACGAAAAGCGATAATATTTCCGGCCATAGGAATGTAACGGAAAATAATAAAATAGATAATAGGAAGAAGCATTAAAGCATAAAACTGCCAATATTTCCTAAAATACTTCTTAAAAGGAACCTTTGGACTCTCTGCTAATTCCGGATTGATTTTTTTAGTCATTTTTTCCCCTTTTTTTTTAATTTGTGTTATACTTTATTTAATAACTTGCATACTAGTGTTCTTGTATGGTTATATAATAAAGCTGATTTTTTAAAAGTCAAGAAAATATATAAAAAATACAGATAATTACCTAGTTTTTTACACTTTTGCAGGATTTCTCTAAAAATTGCAATTTTCAGAGAAGTCCTTTATTGACGCTATTATCTTTCTTTTTTAAGATGAGGCAAAATATGAAAAATACAGAAAAACTACCAAAAGAATCTAACAGAGATTACGCCCTCCGGGTCATTCGCGAAAACATCATCAATCTGGAATTAAAGCCAGGCACTATGATTAGCGAACAGGATATTGCCAACGAACTAAATCTTTCCAGAACTCCTGTTCATGAAGCCATGCAGGAACTTTCCACCACAAAAATCATAGAGATTCTTCCTCAGCGTGGCAGTTATGTCAGCAAAATTGATATGGCACTTGTTGATGAAGCTGTTTTTATGCGGTCAAACCTGGAATGTGCTGTTGCAGAATTAGTCTGCGACTTAGCGACAAAAGCCGATTTGCAGGAGATGGAAGAAAACATAAATCTCCAGGAATTTTATCTTTCAAAAAATAATCGTGATAAAATCATGGAACTTGATGATGACTTTCACCAGGAAATGTACAGAGTTGCAAACAAGATGCAGTGCTTTTACATGGTAAAGCTGATGAACATCCACCACGACAGAATTCGAGAATTACACTTGTACGCATCTGACCCTGCCGTAATTGTAAACGAACACAAAACCATTCTCGAAGCTTTTAAAAATCACGATAAAGAACTTGCAAAGAGCATAATTAAAAAACACCTTACAAGGTTTTATTCCCAGGAACCAGAAATCCGCGAAAAATTCGGACAATATTTTAAGTAAGTCATTTTCAAAAATTTCTATAAAAAATTTTAAAAATTTGCCTTTTGCTTGTTGACACATTTTCGCATTTCCTATAATATAAAATACATCGAGCGGGCGTAGCGAAGTTGGTTATCGCGCTGGCCTGTCACGCCGGAGATCGCGGGTTCGAGCCCCGCCGCTCGCGTAAAGCTTTCTGAAAACTCAGAAAGCTTTTTTTTTACAGTTCGGGTATTAGCGCAGCTGGTAGCGCGCGACGTTCGGGACGTTGAGGTCAGCAGTTCGAATCTGCTATACCCGATTTCTTCTTATAGAGGTTGTTTCTAAAAATTGCAATTTTTAGAGACAACTTTAAAAACAAAAAGCCCTGTGAATTTTCATATTCACAGGGCTTTTTGCTCGTAATAGTTACCCTATAGGAGCCTCTAAAAATGTACACTTATAAAGCTTCCAATTTCGCCTTCAACTGATACAATTTGTTTTTCAATTTTCTGACTTCGCTTAAACTGTTCATGATTTTTGCAGTCATGTAAATATCTACTACTCCACTATCAAAAAAGAAATCTGCAAAAGTGGCAAATCCGCCAACCTGCATTGTATAATCATTTGGAATACTGATTGAGCCTAAAACAGTCTGTAGCCGCTGCATCAAATAATTAACATGCTCCATAGTTTGACTGGCACTTCCCAGTTTTGAATGTTTGATTATATCAACAATAAAACCGCCCCCAAGAACATCCAAAAAGCCCCAGTTTCTCGCACTTGTTAATTTTTTTTCTGCGTCACCAACTAAATCTATAAGCTGATTTGTAAGCTGCAATGCTTCATTTACCTGTGGTACATTTGCCATATTATCACACTCCCTGCAAATATGATTCCCTTAAAATACCCAATTTTTTCTCAAGTTTCAATCCAAAATTTCCAATCCAAAATCTTGAAATTATTTTGATTTTCATATAATATATTTTTACTTTTACGGAATCACCGAGAACAAGGAGGTGACATTTACAATGGCAACAATCAACGTTGACGATTCAGAAAACCTTGAAAAAGCAATCAAACGTTTTAAACGCATGGTTGAAAAGGAAGGCATTATCCGCGAATACAAAAGACGTGAATATTTCGAAAAGCCTTCTGCAACTCTTCACCAGAAGAAAACAACATTGGAACGTAAACTTTTGAACAAAAGACGTAAGTCTGAAAAGAAAGACTACTAGTTCTTAAAAAGCCCTTCACTCGTTGGGGGGCTTTATTTTTTTCTCAACAAAATTCTAAAATCAGAAAAATCCCAAAAAACAAAAAAAATCGGACTCCCGCAAGAAAACTTACAAGCTGCCCGATTTTTTTCAGTATAATTTCAATACGATTTCAGTGCTATTTTACACAATCACTAAAAATCAAAAATTATTTTGCACGTTCAAGGAATGAACCATCACGTGTATCAATAACGATTTTTTCATCTGTATTGATGAACAAAGGAACACGAACTTCAATTCCTGTATCCAATGTAGCAGGTTTCATAGATTTTCCAGATGTATCGCCCTTTACACCAGGTTCACAGTAAGTTACTGTACGAACTACGCGAACTGGAAGTTCAATTCCAACTGGTTTTCCTTCGTAGAATGTAAGAGAAACGTCCAAATCATCTTCTGGAGTGATATATCCAGCGTAATCTCCCAAATCTTCCTTAGCAAGTTCAAACTGTTCATAAGTTTCATTATCCATGAAAACGTAAGTATCGCCATCGATGTAAGAAAGTTTTGTTGTGTGGTTTTCGAGATCTACTTCATCGAATTTTTCACCAGCATCAATACCAAGATCCATAGTTGAGTTTGTTACAAGGTTCTTAACGCGGAAGCTTGTAACCATACCAGCACGACCTGAACGCTGACCAAGCATTTTCTGAACGATAAGAGCATTGCCTTCATACATAAAAGCTGTTCCAACTTTTAACTGTGATGTCATTAACATATAAATAACCTCTAAAAAAAATGTTTTCAAAAAATATTATTTTATTATATCAATTTTCCCAATGAATGTCATTAAGTTGCCGGCCAGGTCACCATTTTTTCTTAAATCCATAGCAAAGTCCCTAAAGCCATATTCCAGTTTACCGGCATTTTTTATAAAAGACCTGCAATCAGCTTCAAATTCTTCAGAAGCAACTTCCCCTTCACCCCTATTAAAATCCAGCCAGACTTTTTTTACGATTTCAAAATCATCATTCTTAAAATGCCCCTTCATTCTTTCCAGCAGGGCCTCAACTTTTACAAGCTGATATTCTTCTGATTGAGGATAGGCATGCCAGACAAAAGGAATTCCAGACAGACAAGCCCGGCTCATACTTTCTTCTCCACGCACAAAAAGCAGAGAACAAGACTTCAGCATTTTATCCCAATCTTCCTGGTTCAAAAATGGTAGAATTTCCAGGTCAAATTTAGGATTTTTTATTTTTTGATAAGAAGACTCAAATGATTTTTTCCCCCGCCCCTGGGCAAGTAAAACTTTTTCCCCCTTGTGATTTATCGCCCTTACGAGCGGCTCCCAATCCCTTTCATAAGTAAAAAGCAGAATCGGACCTTTCT